>DASYXJ010000034.1:0-112227 GCA_035935095.1 Nitrososphaerales archaeon
AGTTTATCACGTCTATGGTAGTTATGACTCCCACAACCCTCTGCCTGTCGACGACCACGACAGCGTTTCTCTTTTTCATCAGGCCGGCCGGGTTCAGGAGAACGCCTCCTTTCTCAACGGTCGGGATCGGGGGTTCCATGATTTCCTCCACGGGATGGTCCAATCCCGCTTTCTTCTCTGCGACCTTCTTGATCATCGAGGCGACGCTGACGCTCCCCACCTGGAACCCTCACTTGATGACAGGCAGCTGCGAGATGTCGTGCTGCGTCATTATGGTGATTGCCTTGGAAAGTTTGTCGCGGGGCCCGACGCCGATGACTGCCCTGACGCTCTTCGGCTTCGAACGGAGGACTGCGTCGACTGAGACGCGACGCCCCTTTGAGCGCAGATATCCGAACTCGGCCATCCAATCGTCGCTGAACATCTTGTCAGTATAGCTGCGCCCTGAGTCAGGAAGAATTACCACAACTGTCTTTCCTGCTGTTAGTCGTCTGGCCACTTGGAGCGCTGCGAAAAGTGCGGTCCCCGAAGAGCCCCCTGCGATGATGCCTTCTTCCCTTGCTAGACGCCTGGCCATCAAGAACGAGTCCTTGTCGGAGACAGTCACCATTTCGTCGATGACGTTCATGTCGAGGCTCCCCGGGATGAAATCCTCCCCTATGCCTTCGACTCTGTAGGGCCTAGCTGAACCTCTCTTCCCTCTGAAACGCGAGGCGAGAATCGACCCTTCCGGGTCAACGCCTACAATCTTGACACTTGGCTTCTTCTCCTTGAGGTACCTGCCTGTCCCCGTGATCGTGCCTCCTGTCCCGACCCCGGCCACGAGCACGTCAATCGTTCCTCCCGTCTGCTCCCAGATCTCTGGGCCTGTGGTTGCGTAATGGGCCTCCGGGTTCGCCTGGTTGAAGTACTGATTCGGCATGAATGAATTCGGAGTTTCCCTCGCAATCTTCTCGGCGACTTTCAGGTAGCTGTCAGGATGTGATGTAGGAAGGCTCGCCGGAGTGATCCGCACCGAGGCCCCGACCGCATTGAGCAGGTCGATCTTGTCTTGGCTCACCTTGTCCGGGACCGTGCAGACGACCTTGTACCCCCGCTGGATGCCTGCGAGGACCAAACCCATTCCGGTGTTCCCCGAAGTAGGCTCGACTATGGTGGAGCCTGGCCTGAGAAGTCCTTTCTTCTCAGCGTCCAGAATCATCGCGATGCCTATCCTATCCTTTACGCTGCCTCCAGGGTTGAAGAACTCCAGTTTCGCGTAAATGCTCGCCTCAATTCCCTTTGTCACCTTGTTCAGACGGAGGAGCGGCGTGTTGCCAATCAGATCAATGACATTGTTGGCGGCCCGAATCGGCAAAATGCGTCGGAAACGCTGTTTATGGGCCCGTGATAAACAGGCGGTTGCCCGCTCGAGACTTTTGTGCGCTGACGGTCGAACAGTCCAATCGGTATTAAATTTGGCTTATGAATAACCATGTCACAAAGCCCGCGCTTTCTGGGCCACTCCTCCCAGTCCCCTCGACCCATGTTTTGGCTAAGATAGTGCAAGACATCAACAGGTGGCTCGCTCTGATTGGAAGAAAGAACTGGAGATGAGCCCGCCGCCTAATCGTCACCGTGCCTCTCGTGAATCAACATCAGACTACCATCAGCGTGAGAGTGCTCCTGATATTATTGAGCTTGCGTACCCTCTCTTGCAGTATGTCTCTTAACTTCTCAGAGTTCTCAGCTTCAAGCCTCGTTATGATGTCGTACACCCCAAAGATCTGATGCGTCTCTTTCACACCCTCGACCTCCCTCAGCCGGGCGACGACCTCCTCCTCCATTCCTAGATTCACGTTCAGCAGAACGAAGGCGGTGGCCATCCCCGGTTCGCTCGAATGGGTTGGAGCGTATAAAGAATAAACGCGGCCCTAGCCAAGAATCTCGGATGTCTCTCTTCCAGAGTGGAAAGACACCCATCATTCCCATCTTCGGCAGCTTTTCCACCCTGTATCTTCTGATGTCCTCAAAGAGGGGTCTCCGAAGACGATGTGGCGTACGCCATTCGAGTAGTGCTTGGCCAGGGCTTTGGACATCTGTAATTCGTATTCGGCATTTGCCGCGCCCTTCCTGATTCAGACCTCTTCAACCGGAAGGGGAAGAAGCTCGGCCTGCCTCTGCATAAGGGCTCTCTTACGCCGTGCATGCTTATCCTGTCGAAATCCCTCGTCAGCGTGGTGCGCAACGAGACTATCTTGAAATCTGTCGACTTCAACATCTCGTATAGGGCGAGCGGGCTGTCCTTCCCTCCACTCCGAGACAGAATCGCCCTGTGGGATGGTTCCCGTTTCTAATCGACCAGTCACACGGTCTTGAAAATACCATAACAGACAATTTGAATGTTCACGCTTGGTGTTGAATCGGAGTCGTCAGTACCGCGTCGGAGACTGGCTTTCCAGGGACGAACCAATTGAGCCTCGTCCGACTCAAGGAAACCAGAAATCCATACCAGGTAATCTCTGCGGAGGCACAATGAACCGTCAGCAGGGACGAGGAAAGCCTTTAGGAGATTGTGAGGAGTAGGCGACATGCTCGGAGCTCCGCCATCATCAGCTCCAGCGGAATCCAATTCACTGATATTGTACGTTCTAACTTTCGGTCTGCTACTGCTTCTGGGAGCGTTTGTGGCATCGATATACATTGTCACCTTCGCCCTCGTCTGTTTCATCTTCTTGATTTTTGGAACTGCCCGGAAGTGGCGGCAGTCAGCAGGCGTGAGAAAGTCGAGTCGTCCCAAACCTTATTAAAACGTCCAGAGTCTATAGCGCGGCTCATATGGCCTTCGCAGACCCACTACAATGGATAATGATAGGAATCGTAGTCATAGTCATTTTCCTTTGGGGTCCCCAGAAGATTCCAGAGCTTGCCAGGGGATTAGGAAGGGCAAGACGAGAGTTCGAGCAGGCTTCCAAAGAGGTTACGGATTCTGTTTCCGGGGTCGTCCCGAAACTTGCGCCTGACATGACGGGGGATCAAGCGCTCATGGAGACGGCGAGGCAGCTGGGGATCAGCACCGAAGGGAAGACCCGCGAACAGATTTCGCAAGAAATCGTGAACAAGGTCAACGCCCGATAACAGTGACCGTCTCGTCGGCGAATCAGGGGAATCTCAGTTGGTGCCTTCATATTCACTTGGTGCCATTGACACATGGGGTGGCTCGTCATCAACACAAAATGAAGCGAGGGCCCGCTGTGCGGGCCTTTTTTGGCGGCCTTTCGACCACCTTTGCTGCTTCTTACTTCACCGAACGGCCAGAGGTTGTTATGTTGGCGGGTTGCTCTTGTACCAGTTGTAGGTGCTCTTGTTTGGAGATGCCGCAGTCGCTGCGAACGGTGCTTTGCTCAGGTCGGCGACAGTGTTCGCGTTCAGGTTGGCGTACCTGTTGACTGAGTCGAGGATGTACTCGCTGAAGACGTCGGCCCCCCCGAGGGCGTCCACGTAGGAGTGTTCTCCTCCCCATCCTGTCCCTCCTGTTATGTCGTAGGTCAGGCCGAGTTCCTTGGCTTTGCCGTGGGACATTAGTTTCCAGTTCCATGGGTACGTGGAATTTGCACCGTTTGGATACACCTTTTTGTTGTAATCCGAGGCGGCCACGACCTTGAACGGCAATTGGAAGTTCGCCTGCTGGGCGAGTGATTTCGCTTCGTTGACATCGGCGACCACCAGGAGGTCGTTCGTGCACGCAAGCCTGTCTTTGTCCGCGGGGTAGAATTGACCGGTGATTGCGTCGTACAGCTCAGCAACGCCCAGACCGTATATGTATGCCGGGTTGAAACACGCCGTTGCGAGTCCGTGCCCCTGGGTCATCAGTTGCATGAATGCTGTTTGGCCGTCCACACCGGTGGCATAGGGTCCGACGTCCACTCCTTTGTTCTGCGCCCCTAGGATCGCACCTGCCGTCATCGAGTCGTTGTTTGTGGTTACTCCCAGTATGTTCGGGTCTGTGGCCAAGGCGTTCTGCATGTCGGTTTCAGCTGTTGCGAGGTCCCACATTCCGTACGGGTGAGACACGAGCTGCGCGGTTGGCAACGTGTTTTGCCATGCCTCAGCAATCCCCATGTCCTTGATTGCGTTTGATGGCAGGTTGGCCGTTCCCATGATGTTGATGACGTGCGCGTCCGTCTTCCCCGCATTCTTCAGCTTCTGGAACATGAGGGTGTCGACCGCGAGTTCGTCGGTCTCGCAGTCTTGGAAGCCGAACTTTAGGTAGTACGGACCTGTGTTCCATGGATATTGGAAGGGCTGAATCGACCACCAGGACGAATAGAAGACTTTGTTGTCCTGGCAGAGCCGTGCCACCTGTGGCACCGCTGCCGGGTCGATGGCGAAGCTGAGGATTCCCTTGGCGCCCTGAGAGATGAGGCTCCTTGCTGCTGCTACGCTCGTCGATGGGTCGCCGCCTCCTGCGTCGATGGTCTTGTAGTCGAGGCCCAGCGCCGCGGCTGCCTGGGAGGCGCCATGGTCGAATATCGTGGAGACCTCCAGAGCCAGGACGATAGATATGTTCCCTATCAGAAACTTTGAGCCCGGAGCCTGTGTAGCATAGTCAGCCGGATTGAACGTTGAAGAGACAGTCTGAGTTGCAGTTGTCACTTTGCCGGGGGTGGTAGCGAAGTAGGTCTCGGCAATTCCCCCTGCCGCGACCGCTCCAACGGCTGCACCTATCACGACCTTGCCCACGGTGCTGATCGCCTGCCGTCTCGTCATCATACGATTGAGCGTGTCTGAGAATGGATTATCGGGTTTCTTTTGTGTTTGATCTTTCGGTGGAGAAGTTATCGTTTTCTTGGACTTCTTCACGCATTCAATAATTCCATGTTGTTATATAAATCCGATACAGGGGCCGAGATTGTCGGCTCCAAGACATGAGCGGCACTAGGCAAACTCATTGATTAGAGGATGGGATCAGACGCAGAGCAATCTTCGACCTCCCTCCGAGACTCCTGGGGGCCTTCGGCCGAAGATTGAAAGGCCGGTGGGAAGCCAGGTCAACCTGGGCCCGGCGGGAAGCCCGGACTCCGCCACCTCTGCAGAGGGTGCAACTCTTCTTCACCTCGAACACGTCACCAAGTACTTCAGGTCCACCAGAGCCCTGGACGACGTCACCATGGATGTGGGTAGGAACGAGATAGTCGGGTTGCTTGGTCAGAACGGAGCAGGGAAATCCACCCTCACCAAAATCATCGTGGGGGTAGAGAGGCCTGACAAAGGAATGCTCACCTTCGGCGGCAGGCCGCTATCTCCCAGGAATGCCGCCGATGCGGCCAGGGGCGGAATCTCCATTGTCTACCAAGAAAACGCGACTGTGCCAGACCTCCAGGTCTACCAATGGATGTATCTGGGTCGCGAACGTAAGAATTCGTTGGGGATTCTGAAGGTCGGAGAAATGAAGAAAGAGTGCGCCTCCATCCTGGAAGAGTTCAGGGTCCCCTGTCAGCCAGAGGACAGGATAAGGAACCTCCAGACCGTTAGCCGAAAGATGATTGAGATTGCCAAGGCGGTAGACTTGGCCCGTGTCGGGCAGCGAAATAAAGGAGCCAATGAAACCCTTGTCGTCCTGGACGAACCGACCGCCCCCCTTACCGATGCCGAAAGGGAAATCCTCTTCGCGAAACTCAAGGAAATGAAACGGAAGTCGTCCTTTCTTTTCATATCGCACATAATCCCGGAGGTTATTGAGATAGCAGACAGAATCTATGTCCTGCGCGACGGGAAGAACTCAGGTTCCTTCGACTTGAAGGCGAACGGGGTGAAGGAGCAGACAGTCTACCAGGCGATGTTCGGGGCTGAAATCACCCAGGTTGGTGTCAAAGACGCCTCCCCGGGCGGGGGCGTCGGCCAGGGCATCCTGAAAGTCTCCGGCCTGTCCCTAGACGAAGTGTTTCAGGACGTGAGTTTTGAGGTAAGCCAGGGAGAAATCCTGTCGATTGATGGCGCCCTCCATTCTGGAAAGATGGAACTGGCCAAGACGATAGCAGGAATCATCTCGCAGGATGGTGGCGAGATTCAAAAGGGCGGGAAGGTTCTCGGTCCCGGGATCAGCCCGAAGATTGACGCGGGGATAGGCTACTTCTCTGGAGAAAGATCCGACGAACTGTTCATGGTATGGCCCACTGTAAAGAACATCACCATCACCGTCTTGAATCGTCTGAGGACCGTGAGGTACTTGCTTCCGACGATTCACGGGTCCCGGGAGCGCGCCATCGCAGAAGAAATGGTGAAGCAGCTCGAGATTCATCCACCAAAGATTGAGACCCTGATGAAGAACCTTAGCGGCGGGAACATGCAGAAGGTGGGCCTGGCGAAATGGCTTTCCAGAGACCCCGACCTCCTGATATTGGTCAATCCGACGATGGGGATAGATACTCGGGCAAAGATGGAAGTGTACCAGACGCTCCTGAAGATGAGGGCCGGAGGCAAGTCTATCCTGCTCGTCAGCGAGGATGCGAACGAGTTGCGAATGATGAGCGACAGAATCATCCACATCGACCAGGGAAAGGTGACAGGAATAGTCGCAAGGGAGCAGTTGAATTGAGTGGCGCTTCGAAACGCAAGAGGGGCACGCTGCTGAACAAATACGACCTCACGCTGTTCGTGTTCATAACAGCGCTGGTCGTAGTATTCAGCTTCATTTCACGGAACTTCCTGAGCGAATTCAACCTGACCTCCCTCATGATTAGCTTCTCCATCCTGTTCTTCGCCTCCTTAGGAGGTACCTTCGTAGTCATTGTGGGAGGACTAGACCTTTCCTACGCCGGGATTCTCACCCTCGCAGCCATCACGACAGCCATCCTCCTCCCCATCATCGGCCTGTGGTCAATCCTTGCTGGGGTGGCGCTGGGTGGCGTGTTCGGCCTTGCCAACGGCCTCATCTTCGTGAGGGCGAAGATTCCTTCGTTCCTTGTGACCTTGGGGACGCTCTTCGTGGCCAATGGGATTGCGAACCTGGCGACCCCCGGGGGCCTGTCGATCCCCGTAAACGGTCAGCTCGACTTCCTTCTCGGACAGGTAGTCCCCGGGGTGCACACTCTCCTTCTCTGGGCTCTCGCGGCCGCGGCCGCCTGCTACTTCCTGGCTCGCTATACCTCGTACGGCTGGAGAACCTACTCGACCGGCTCGAGTGAAACTGGCTCGATTCTGAACGGGGTAAACATCGACCGGATCCGAGTCGCAACCTTCGCATTGAGCGGCGCCCTGGCCGGCGTTACCGGAGTCCTCCTGCTTTCCTATTTCAACGCCGGCACGAGCGGCCTCGGGGCCAATTTCATCTTCATTCCTCTGGCAGCGATCGTCGTAGGCGGGACGCCCTTGTCCGGAGGGGTCGGAGGGCCGCACAGGACCGTGGTGGGGGCGCTTCTTATCGCCTTGATACTGGATGGTATGGCTCTCACAGGGGCCTCCCCCGGTGAAGTCACGCTGTTCGAAGGGGTGGCGATCATCGCAACTACGACGATTGTGTCCAGGGAGACTAAGTCATTCGCGATGTGATTGGGGCAGTTGACAACTGAGCAAACGCGAAGCGGAGGCTGGATTGCACGGCGGAAGACCAGCATTCTCCCCCTCGTTTTTCTCGCCGCAGAGGTGGCCGTCTTCGAGTCGCTCAACCAGAATTTCCTGAAACCCGAAAACCTCGTGGCGATCGGGGATCAGATGGCGCTCATCCTGCCACTGGCACTTGCTGGCACCTTTGTCATCATGCTGGGTTCGTTCGATCTGTCAATTACCAGCATACTTGCGATGTCAGGCATAGTGACTGCAATCTATTTTCCGACGTTCGGCTACACCGGAGTACTCTTCGGGATTCTGGTCGGCCTTATCCTGGGGACGGTGAACGGTTTCATTTTCGTCATTGCCAAGATTCCCTCTTTCGTTGTCACGATTGGCACCATGGTGACATATGGGGGGTTGGCCCTCATCGTAATGCAGGGAGGTCAGAGCATCCAACTGTACACTCCGGCGTTCAGGTCCTTGGCCGTGGCCAAGGCGGGAGGAGTAGATTTGATCATAATCTGGTCCCTCCTGGTTTGCCTCGTAAGCTACTATGTGCTTTCTCAGACCAAGTTCGGCCGGCAGACTCAAGCTCTGGGTGCGAACATAGAAGCGGCGAGGAGAGCCGGGATAAACATCAGGAGGCAGAGGATCCTGAGTTTCACCATTAGCGGGGTGCTTTGTGGGGTGGTTGGGGTCCTGTATGTGGCCTACTCTGGACAGGCAAGCCCAAGCATCGGAAGCAACCTCCTGCTGCCTGCAGTCGCAGCGATGGTGGTCGGTGGGAATCCCATCACAGGAGGCGTTGGTGGGGCCCATCGAACCCTTCTTGGGGCCATAATTCTGTCAATCCTGTTCAACGGGCTCATACTTCTCGTGATTCCTACCAACGTACAGACGATCATTTACGGAGTCGTCGTCGTGCTAGCCATAGCCGCGACCCTCGACCGGGAACGCGTCAAGCTCATCAGATAGTCAGGCTGGGGCATCCGTTCCCCGCGTGACCCATTCGAAGAATTCCTCGAATTACTTCAGAAGACTTCTGAAGTCGTCTAGGTACTTCTTGGCGATCTCGATGAACATGTTGTTGTCTCCGGTGACGGCGACGAAGTTGCAGCCCCTCTTTATCATATCTGCAGCATTCGCTGCGCTCCAGGCGATGTTCCCGACGACCAGTCCGTGCCTCTTCGCCGTCGCAATCATCGTATCGACATGCTTGAGGACGGTCGGATCGGTGAGCATCTGAAGCGTCTCGGAGACTGCCTGGTCACCTTTCATCAAGATGTTCAACTCCATCGCCAGGTCGAAGGGCCCGCATAAGATTGCGTTCAGGCCTTTCACCGAGCAGATCTCGTCCATGTTCTGAAGCCCCTGTTTCCTCTCAATGATGCCGCAGACGATTGTTTCTGCGTTCGCCCTCTTCACATATTCCGACCAGCTGACCGCCCCGTACTTCGTGGCCCTAACTACAGGGGCGCCCCCCCGGGTTCCCAGTGGCGGAAACAGGCATTCACCGACCCATTTCTGTGCGTCTTCCTTTGTGTTCACGAACGGGCAAATGATGCCCTTCGCTCCGAAGTCCAAGGCCTTCCTTACCTGGCTCCGGTCGTTGTTTACGACCCTGACGACTGGCGCAATGTCCGCAGCGTAGGCCGACCTTATGAGGTTCTCCAGTTCGCTCCCAACAGGACTGACAGGGGCATGTTCAGTGTCGATGAACACGAAATCATACCCGAGGTATCCTGATATCTCCACGTTGGCAGGACTCGAGGAGACTATCACAGTGCCGATGAGAGGTTCGCCCCTCTTTGCCGCTTCAATTAGGTTCTTCATAGAATCGCACGCTTCGACTTCCGCTGTCATGCTTTTTTAACGATTGCTTTCGGCGAGCCCCATCCCCCTGGACTCTTGAAGTTACCGAAGGACCCACGAACCTTTTTATTGGTTTTCGGTCGCGGCGATGCGCGAGAATATTGCAGAAATCGGTATCTTCACAATTAGCAGAACGAGCTCAGAGCCAGAACGTCGAATTCGTCGGCTACTCGGACCTCAATGGAAAGTCGGACGGCCTTCAGGTCGTAGGGCAGAGAATTGGTAGCAATCAATACCTCTACGTCGGCCACTTTTGGAGCGGCGGGGTCTCGATCCTCGACGTAACGAATCCATCCGAACCAAACGTGATAGGCTTCATATCTACTCCCGATGCCAACACTTGGAACATCAAGGTCCAGGTTGCGAACAACATTCTTGCCGTTCCATGTGAGCTGAACTTCTTCCTACCCACCCTATTCGGCGATGGCAAGTACTCACCCGGCGTCGCGTTCTATGATGTGTCCGACCCGCATTCGCCCAAGAAGCTCAGTTTCGTCAAGAGCGGGGGCTGGGGGGTCCACCGCAGCTGGTGGGACGGTGGCAAATACGGATTCTTCGCTTCTGGAATCGACGGCGTCAATGGTGCCTCCGCCCATGGAGCTGAGGGCGTCACCAGAGAGCTGCTCACCCTGGACATGTCCAATCCGGCCGAACCCAAGCCCGTAAGCAGATTCATGCTGAAGGGACAGCTCAGCACCGACCCCGGGTCGCGTTGGAAACCCGGCGATACCTACTATGTCCATGAGCCGGTCATCTCCGGCAAGCGTGCCTATGTTTCCTACTGGGATCTTGGGTTTGCGATCCTCGACATCAGCGACCTTGGCAATCCAAAGGCCATCAGCCACGTGCAGCAGTATCCGGAGAAATCTGGAGGGAATACTCACACATCCCTGCCGCTTCCCGACAGGCATCTCCTGGTAGTCTCCGACGAATGCACGGCCAACTTCTGCCACGAGGGACCAAAGTATGTCTGGGTCTTCGACATCAAGGACGAGTCCAACCCCAAGGCGATTTCAACGCTCCCGGTCCCGAAGCCTCCTGCAGGCTCACCCTACAAGAACTTCTGTGAGAAGGGGGACAGGTTCGGCCCGCATTGCATACACGAAAACAGAAACAACTCCATGATCAGCAGCGACACAATCTACGCGACCTACTGCAACGCCGGGGTCAGGATTTACGACATAAAGGACCCCTACAAGCCAAGAGAGAAAGGATACTTCATCCCGACGGACCCGACGCGGATCATCGACCCTAGGCCCTACGATAGAGAATTCGACATCTTCGCTGGAGGTTCAAAGATTGCGTGCACCCAAGATGTCTACGTGGATAGCCGCGGGTACATCTACGTAACCGACACAAACGCTGGACTCTACATTCTGAAAGAGAAGATGGGCTCGTAGCATGCTCGAGCCCTATTCTTATTTCTGACTCTCACCTTGGCCAGGAAAGGCGTCGTCGTAGTCGAGCACAGGGTGAAGGATTTCGACCACTGGAAGCCTTTCTTCACGAAGGACGCGAAGAGGCAGCGGAAGGCCGGATTCACGAGATGGACTATCGGGCGTAGCATCGACGACCCCGATGACGTGATTGTTGTGGCGGAATGTACCGACCTGGACAAGGCGAAGGAGGTCTATTCAGACCCAGAGGTCGGGGAGATTGTGAAAAAAGCAGGGGTCGTCGGGAAGACAACCTTCCTGTTGGTCGAGGAAGTTGAAAGTCGCGACATCTAGGGTCGGGAACTCATAGCCACAAGCAAGACGCCAGCCTAGACTCCTACCTACCACCCGACTGGGCGCAATCTTCGACAAACTCTTATGAATCTGAATGAGGCTTCCGCGATCGTGAACATTGGCATCCTTCTGACCAAGGCCGCCAGCACCTACAGACGTAGAACAGCAGTGGCTTACGGGTCCAGCGAGCTGACGTACGAAGAGTTCAACTCTCGTGCGGAGGCTCTTGGGAGCGCTCTTCGCCGCCTCGGTTTGAGGAAAGGAGACAGAGTGGCGATCTTGCAACATAACTGTCCACAATTCCTAGAGTCACTGTACGCTTCCTTCAAGGCTGGATTGATTGTCGTTCCATTGAATGTGAGGCTGCATCCCAACGAGCTTGCCTACATCATCGACCATTCCGAAACCAGGACAGTCATATTCAGTGAGGAATTCAAGGAGATCCTCGATTCTGTGTCGAAGGCTGTGGACCTCAGCAATGTTACCCTTCTCTGTGTCTCAAACCCGGCAAAGGGGATGCTCGACTACGAAAAACTTGTAGGAGAAGCGCGGACGGAGAGACCCTTGGAAGAGGCTTCGCTCGATGACATAGCGTGGCTCTTCTACACATCTGGAACGACTGGGAGGCCCAAGGGGGCGATGTTGACGCACAGGAACCTTCTGTCGATGACCATGAACTTCCTGGCGGACGTATATGCTCCCACTGCTGACGACAAGGCCCTGCACCAGGCTCCCCTGGCGCACGGCAGCGGCCTGTATTCGATACCCCTTACAGCGAAGGGAACTTCGAGCATCATCTCGACCTCTAAGAGCTTCGACCCGCCATCATTTTTGAGCACGATTCAGGAGAAGAAAGTCACAGTCATACCGTTCCTCACACCGACCATGATCAAGATGCTCCTGATCTATCCACAGAGTTCCGAGTACGACACCAGCAGCCTGAAATGCGTTGTCTACGGCGGCTCCCCGATGTACGAGGAGGACCTCAAAGCCGCCATCGTCCGCTTCGGCCCGGTATTTGCACAAATCTACGGCCAGGGTGAGGCTCCAATGACCATCACGTACCTGCCGAAGGAATGGCACATTGCGAACGCAACAAGTCCTCGCCCGAAAACGCTGATTTCGGCTGGCATCGCTAGGACTGACGTCAGGGTCAAGATCTTCGATGAGAACGACGCAGAATTGTCTCCTGGAAGCATGGGCGAGATAGTGGTTGAGGGGGACATTGTGATGAAGGGCTATTGGAAGGATCCAAAGGCGACTTCAGAAATCCTTCGGGGCGGGTGGCTCCACACGGGAGACCTCGGGTATCTGGACGAGGATGGGTACCTGTTCATCATGGACAGGAAGAAGGACCTGATCAAGAGCGGCGGGGCCAACGTTTACCCGAGGGAGGTGGAGGAGGCGCTCCTTCGGCACCCGGCAGTCCAGGAGGTCGCGGTATTCGGAGTTCCAGATCCGGTCTGGGGCGAATCGGTGAAGGCGATGGTGGTCCGCAAGCCTGGCTCTCAGGCCTCCGAGGCGGATTTGATAGACTTCTGCAAGAAGCAGATAGCGAGCTACAAGAAGCCGAAATCCGTGGAGTTCATTGATTCAATCCCGAAGAACGCCTTCGGGAAGGTTCTGAAGCGCGAACTGCGGGACAAGTATTGGGCGGGCTTGCCCAGGAAGGTCTAGATTGTCTTTGGGATGGTCCGCCTCCCGGGTGAGCAGTTGCCGGTCCCTAGCGCACGGATTTTGACGGCATCCCACTCAGCTTCTTGACTACGCTGGTTACGACGCTGAAGTCCTCCTCGCCGAGGCCCTCCTCCAGGGCTGCGGCATAGATTTGGGCGGCGAGGCTTGAAACTGGTATGAAGGCGCCTGATTTCCTGGCTTGTTTCCCCGCGAGTCGTACGTCCTTTGCGAGGTTCTTCAAGGTGAACATCGGAGAGTAATTGTCAAACTCGACCCTGGGGCCTCTACCTTCGGTGTAGACATTCCGATGTGGCGTCCTGTTGAGCGTGTCCGCGAAGACCCCAGGAGGAAATCCTAGCTTCCTTGCGAGTACTAGCGCCTCGGCGTAGGCTAACCCCACGACAGACATGTACATGTTAATGACAAGTTTCATCTTGTGTCCGTTTGCGTCCTTTCCAAGATAAATCACCTGACTCCCTAGGTCGCTAAGGAAATGCTTGTGTTTCCGGAAGAGACCCTTGTCTCCTCCCGCCAGGAGTATCACTTTTCCCTCTCTAGCTTGGCTGGCTATCCCCACAACCGGCGCGTCAAGGCGTTCAATTCCAGACAGCTTCGCCTCCTGCGAGAGTCTGGTTGATTCGTCGGGGTCGATTGTGCTCATCTCGACCCAAAGACCTCCTTTCTTCATCCCGCCCAGGAGGCCTGCCTTGCCCGTCACCACTTGCCGGACCGCCACTTCGTCTGTCAGCGCCGTTATCGCGATATCGACCTCTTCTCCCAGCTCCCTAGGCGTACGGTGAAACACAGCACCCGAATGAACGAGAGGACGTGCTTTCACCTCCTTCCTGTCGTATACGTGGACAGAATACCCTTTGTTCAGCAGATTCGTCGCAAATGCCGTTCCCATCAATCCTAGGCCGAGAATGCCGACCTTCTGCCTTGAAACAGGATCCTCCGATTTCGTATTTCTATTCATTTGACCCAGTCTCCGCTCGTCGAAACCAATTGAGTTTTTCGGCTTCTTCATCCTATCTCTTGTTTCGGTAGAGGAGACTAAAATAGTTCGTTTGATGCTGAGCAACCATTCATGAATATCAATCGATTGTTCCACGTTGTAGACTCGCACACTTCTGGAATGCCTACAAAGGTGCTCGTGGAAGGATATCCCAGGCCGAAAGGCGACTATTCGGGGTCGCCACATTAGGAGCGAGAATCTACGTTGTCTTCATTGCCCGGAACGCTCTCTGGAAGGGCGAGCGCTGGGCCTGGTATTCACTGCTCTACCTTGAATTCACTTTGATTTACGGGAGCGCGTGGGATTATCTTGGAGGCGGAAACAACTGGCCCATCTTTGTCGTGCTGGCCGCCTTGACTCTTGCGGGGGTTTTGCTCCCCCTCAGAACGTTCTTTCCGAAGCGCTGAAACTCAATAGTTGCTTCGACCGCCCGGCGCAGGCGTGACGAACCCTGTGAGTCGCACCGGTGAACGAATGGATTATAGAGGGTCGAGGACCTTGCGTCGACGCCCTTGATTGACCACCTTAACGCCTACGTGCTTCCAGTAAGAGACCTCGAGAAGTCCATTTCGTTCTAT
The DNA here is from genome assembly GCA_035935095.1 of Nitrososphaerales archaeon. Taxonomy (GTDB): domain Archaea; phylum Thermoproteota; class Nitrososphaeria; order Nitrososphaerales; family Gagatemarchaeaceae; genus UBA183. Next base: position 14,403 of record DASYXJ010000034.1, read on the forward strand.
CGCGACAAGCTAGGACTGGAACTCAAGAACAAAGATGAAGATTTCGCATATCTCGTCTTCCACAATATGAGCGGGCCCGGCTTGGGGCTGTCTACCATGGAAAACGCCATCAAGCTGATTTCAGAGGCCCAGGTCCGCCCTAAGGAAAATTCGATTCATCGAACATACCTAGCCGTCTTCGTCGAAGACGTGGACAAGGAGTACAAGGAACTAGAAGCAAAAGGGGTCCATTTCGTCAAGACGCCCACGACCTTCCCTTGGGGACAACGGATTGCTTACTTCGAGGACCCAGAAGGGAACCTCTGGGAGATTTCCCACTTCCTCAAGAAGTAGTCCGCTGCAAACACGAATGATTGGTTTTGGAACTCCTCGGCGAAAAGGTCAGACTCAAGCCTCTCGCCGACTCGGATGTTGATGACTTCTTCAAGTGGTGGAACGACCCGGAATTCTCAGGGGAATACGCTGGTTTCGAGCCAATCAGCAGGGCTGATGTCCAGGAACTTGTGGGCAAAGAAGAGTGGTTCATGATCTTCACTCGCTCAGAAGGCAGAAAGATTGGCTTCATTTCATACTATCCAGTCAGGCGAGACTATCTCAATCTCTTCGAGATTGGCTACCGAACTAAGCCGAGCGAAAGAAGAAAGGGTTACACAACCGAAGCAGCGCGACTTCTTGTGGACTATCTCTTCTCGTCAAGGAAAGAAATCGAAAGAATCGAGTCAGTGACCGACGTGGAGAATGTGCCTTCCCAAAGAGTGTTAGAGAAGAACGGGTTCAAGCGTGAGGCCGAACTGAGGAAGCGGTTTTTCAACAAAGGGGAGTACAGGAACGAATACATGTACAGTCTGCTAAGAGAGGAATGGCAGAAGGCGAAGTAATCAATAGTCCTCAAACATCTTTCTGTGATAGTTGTAGAGGACCAACGCTGGTTTCTCCTCCATTTTGATGATACTCAAGGAGGCAGGGTCTGGGTGAAGAACATAGTACTTTTCCGCACTTATCTTCCTCTCTACAACGTCTTCCAAAAGCGCAGTGATCACATCGCCGTGCGACACCAAGATCGCGTTTCCACGGGATTGATTCTTGATCATCTCTATCGCTTTGTAACTCCTATCCAGCAGGTCTCTATTCGTCTCTGAGTAGTCTTCGGGATTGGTCAGGATATGGTGCCTCCCCTTTTTTCCGACGAATTCAGGTTTGATCTTCGCTTCAGTCAACTCTTCCAACGTCTTTACTTTCAGCTTGTGTGGGCGCGACAAAATCTTCGCGGTCTGGACGGCTCGGAGGACCGGGCTGCTGTAGACGCTCTTGACCTTCGCTTGAGAAAGGGTCTGGGCAATGAATTTGACCTCCTTGATGCCCTTCTTGGCGAGCGGATAGTCGAGAGGACCGGCTTCAATTCCTTTTTCATTGGCCTTGGTTTCGCCGTGCCTCACTACGAATATGAATTCGACCGGCACGGAAATCAGACTGCGGGCATGGACCATCCTACTTAAGCTGTCAGAAATCATGGACGGCGGTGGTTCATGATGACTAATGTTTGTCGAAAATGCGGCGCATCTTTGGAGCCGGAATCCAAGCTTTGTCGAGCATGCGGCACTCCCGTCTCAAGTGAGCTTCTCGTCGAACACAAGGACGCAGTCGACGAGTTCACGCACCATGAGTCCGTCCTTCAAAACTATCGGTCAATGTTCCTAGTGAGCGAAACATTCTTGGTCTCTCTTGCCTCTACCAGGTTAGACAATCGCGGCCTCGTATTGATATTTGCAGCATTTGGAATTACTGTCCTCGTCGTTTGGATTATCGTCACCGTGCTCCGGGCGAGGGTGGTGGAATTTTTCGAGGAACATGACCAGGATGGGAAACTGGTGCAATACCACAACCTAGCAGAGGGCGTCGCTCATCGCGCCGGGTTCTGGTTCTTTACTGTAATACTGCCTTCCATGTTTGCCTTGTTCTGGTTGAGTCTGATCCTGATTGCCTACGGAGTCATCCTTTAGGCCAAAAGTGTTACCGCGCTCGGCCTACTTTGATTTCTCATCAGCAAGCAGGAATTCCAGGATTGCTCTGTTCGCCTTAACCGGGTTTTCAGAAAGCAGGAAATGATTTGATTCAGGAACGATGCATAACTGGGCATCCCTGATAGACCTGAACAGCTCCAGCGTGTGTTCTTGGGGAATCGCCTCCCTGTCACCGGCCATCACCAAGGTAGGAGCAGAGATTCTTGCCAGCTCTTCCTTCTGAATATCAGGTTCGTCGAGCCACATCCTCACCGTCTTCTCGAAAACAATTGGGAAGTGGGCCGGGCCATCGGGCGCGAACTCATCGTAGCGCTTTACGACTTCAGGAGCAGCCTTTCTGAACGACTCCGGGGTAGCAGACTTGAGCCAATCCTTTTCACGGGCGCTCAGATTGCCTGTGTTGAAGAATCCCCCGACGGAAACGATGCGCCTAACGAGGTCCGGTCGAGCGATTGCCACCATCAAGGCGATGGCCGCTCCATCACTCCACCCCACAAGGTTTGCCGCCTTCAGACTCAACGAATCCATGAAATCGATTGTGCACTCGGTCATCGTGTTGAATGTGAAGGGTTCGCCATTGTCGGCTGAGCGTCCGTGCCCAGGCCGTTCGAAGGCAATCACTTTGAAGCGTTTGGCCAACTCAGGCGTCTGAAATGCGAAGTCTTCGACAGTTCCAAGGCCGCCATGAAGCAGTAACAGAGGTTCGCCATCTCCCAACGTTTCATAGTAAATCTGCGATCCCCTTATCGGCAGAGACCCTTTCGCTTGCACTGTGTTTTCGAGGTCGATGAGATAGATAAGTTTCAGTTTGAGTTTCAACGAAAAAATCCCAGGAAGGGCATAGACGACATGGATATGGGAAAAACTTACAACTATTGAAAATCAGTACGTGCAGGTTATATAGGCTCACAACCTCTAGATTTGATGCCGATGATGCCCAGGATACGCAAAATCGGAATTTCGCTCATAGTAGTCCTGATTCTAACGGTCCCCGCATTCAGTGGAAGGGTTCTCGCTTCATCGAACCACGACGACCAGGAGGGCAGGGGCAACTGCCGGCTCAACTCTGTCGACGGACAGATTCAGCATGTGGTCTCCATCACCTTCGACAATACGCACTTCGTGAGAGATAACCCGAACGTCCCATCTGATTTGGAACAGATGCCCAACCTTCTGAATTTCATTGAGAACAACGGCGTCATTCTCACCAACCACCATACACCCTTGATCTCTCACACCGCCAATGACATCCTTACTGGTTTGACGGGGGTCTACCCCGACCAGCACGGCGTCCCAGTCGCCAACAGCTTCCGCTACTTCAACCCCAGCGGCACGAGCAACCTTGGCGTCTCCTTTGCGTACTGGACTGACCCCATCTTCGACCCGACCACTTCAACGCCAACGGACACGAAGTTCAACATGCTGACCGCCGATGGGAAGAACGCCCCCGCACCCTGGGTCCCCTTCACCCGGGCGGGCTGCAACTTCGGTGCAGTCTCCACGGCAAACATTGTACTCGAGAACATCGCCACTGACATTCCCACAGTTTTCGGGGCTGGCTCTCCCCAGGCGATTGAGGTCGCGGCCAATCCTGGGCAGGCCTTTGCCGACTTTGTGGGCATAGGCATTCACTGCGCCGCGGGCGATCCTCTGTGCTCTTCTGCAAACGGAGGCAGAGCAGACCTTCTCCCAGACGAGCCTGGAGGCTATATTGAATTTTCCGCGCTCTTTGGCCACAAGTATGTAGCCCCTCAGATCAGCCCGAGCGGTCCGTTGACAGACCTGAACGGCAACGTAATCAAGGACACGAGTGGACACGTGGGCTTTCCCGGCTTCGACGGGATGCCTGCAGCAGTTTCACTTGCCTACGTAGCCGCGATGCAGGAGCACGGGGTCCCGATCACCTACGCTTACATCTCCGATTCTCACGACAAACATCCCAGCGGGCCAGCATACGGCCCAGGCCAGGCGGGCTACGTCGCGGCCCTCGCGGCCAACGATGCCGCCTTCGGCAAGTTCTTCGCCCGGCTGGCCGCCGACGGGATCAACAAGCACAACACATTGTTCATCTTCACCTCCGACGAGGGCGACCACTTCGCTGGGGGTCAGCCCAGCCCTGTCGGATGCAACGGCGTAACAACGCCATGCACATACGCACAAATCGGGGAGCTCAATACCAACATGGCCGGATTGCTTGCGACTCAGCAGGGAGTGACGACCCCGTTCAAGGTCCACGCCGACGACGCCCCCACGGTCTACATAACGGGCAATCCTTCCAGGACAGCGACGGTGACACGCACATTCGAACGTGCGACTGGGGCGCTGACCGCCGTTAACCCCATTACCGGCAAGACCGATACTCTCACTGAATTCCTGGCCGACCCCGTTGAGATGAAACTCCTCCACATGGTGACATCCGACCCGGCCCGGACGCCGACCTTCGTAATGTTCGCCAACCCAGACTACTTCCTCTTTCAAGGCGCTCCAAACTGCGCGTCGCCCTGCGTCACCGAGAACCCCGGGTTCGCGTGGAACCATGGGACCGTAGATCCGCAGATTACGACCACATGGCTGGGGATGGTAGGGCCCGGAGTGAAGCACCAGGGCGTCGACAGCAATACCTGGTCTGACCACACTGACATCCGCCCGACTATGATGGCCCTGCTCGGGCTGAACGACGACTATTCGCACCAGGGCCGCGTGCTGGTTGAGGACCTGAAGAGCTGGGCGCTCCCTGAGTCCATGCACGGTCACAGATATCTCGAACTGGCCACGGCATTCAAGCAAATAGAAGCTCCCCTAGGACAGCTCAGTCATGCAAGCTTGATCATCTCGACGAACGCGCTGATGAGCAACCAACCGGGCGACTCCACCTACACCCAGTTAGAGAACCAACTCACCTCAATCACGAGCCAGCGCGACGCGCTCGCGACGCAGATGCTAGTCCTGCTTGAGGGGGCGGCGTTTGGCGACCAGTCAATCGACGGCCATCAGGCGCACCAACTAACAGAGCAGGCCCATGACCTCCTGGACCAGATCAATGCACTAGCCGGCATATCGACTGGCGAAGATTAGGAAAGTCAAGCTCGCTTACGAACAACTTTTCGCATGACAAGTTTGCTGGTGCCGAGATAACCAAGCGGATGGAACCCGGCCTGCGCGAACATCGATTCTGTCCCACCCCAAAGGAACGAGCTCCCGTATGGCTTCCCCCTGGTGTCTGTAGGATATCCATCGACGGTCCCTCCTCCCTTGTCGGCGATGATGCGAAGCGCGCCTGCCAACGCGGCCTCCGCGACTCCCTGCTTCCTCTGGTCGCGGTCTACGAAGAAGCACGGAAGCCTCCAGTCGGGCTGATCCAAGCCCAACCTATCGTAGCCTGACAGTCTGGCCGGGAGCTCTGCAGGGGGTCCGAACTGACACCACCCGGCAACATCCTTCCCGTTGTAGACGAGCGCAGCGTGGGTCTGATTCGCTTGAACGAGTCTCTGCTTCAACTCCCTGTGACGCCCGCTCCATTTGCCCTCCTCAGCGCGCGTAAGGTGGTAAGATACGCACCAGCACCCGCCCCAAACACCGTTGTGCTTCTCCATGATTCGTACGAAGTCAGGCCAAGTCTTTGGCCCGAGTTCCTGGACTGAGAATTTCGCCATCGCTATTTCCTTAGGCTCTTCACAGGTTCATATTTCCTGCCTCTCTGATGCGAGCTCAGTTCCCCAGCTTCGTGCCTCTTCAACCGATCCCTCACGAGTCTCTTGATCAGCGAGATTGGTATTGGTCTGTCCAAGGGAAGATGCAGTGCTGATTTGGTTGTCTTGTACCCTGCCAACTCATCCATGTGATCTTCGATGATCGGAGGGGGAATATAGAGCCCGATGTGGGCTTTCTGAAGGCCAAAGTAGCAGAACCGGCCCTTGTACCCCGTTTCTCCCTTGTAGTTGTAAAAGGCCATCCCGTAACTGATGCTTTCACCAGCATCCGGTGCAACGTCCGTGATCGCGGCCCTGACCTCTCTGAGCTTGGGCTGTACATCCTGGGGAGCGGCCGCGATGTATTCATCAACGCTTTTCCACGCCTTCATGGTCATGCCATGCCCGAGACGACATAAAATCAGTTACGCACTCAGATATCGTGGATTCGTGGATTGAATTGGCTTCGGGTCAAGCTGAAGAGGACAAGTTCAATATCCTCGTTTTACGGCGAGGTCAACTGGGTCGCGGAGAATAACCATAGCATCAGCAAGTTCCAAAAACACCACTGAAGCATCCACTTCGAGGGCCCGCAGGATCGCTGCAGCTTACTCAGCCCTCACAGTGCTGAGTGTCATCTGGGGCCTCTCATTCGTCGCAATCAAGCAGGCCACATTTGAACTGTCGCCGGTAAACCTTGCCCTGCTGCGGTGGTTCATTGCAGGCGCGTGTTTTCTGGTCCTCATTCCGTTCATAGGAAAACCGAAGACGAAGCTAGAGAGGAGAGATCTCCCTCGACTGCTCGTGATCGCTTTTGCGAACGTCGTCGGATACCATCTCGCCCTGTATTACGCGGAAACGACGGTTTCGGCAGGCCTGGCGGGCCTCCTCATATCCTTCGCACCCGTCTTCGTGGTGATTCTCTCCGCAGTGCTCCTGCACGAACGCGCCGGAGCCAAGGTCGTGTTCTCGCTCTTGCTTGCAATCCTCGGAACTTTCGTTCTCTCGGTGCACCAAGTAAGCCTCTCTGACCTGTTTTCTTTCATCGGACCTGCCGAGGTCGTGCTAAGCGCCCTGTTCTATGCGTTGTTCACGGTCCTCGCAAAACCTCTCGTCCACAAGTATGGAGCGCCCCCGATAACAATCTGGGCAGGTTTGCTGGGCACCATGATGCTCATCCCTCTGCTCTCCACGAGTTTCATATCTGAGGTGCAGGTGCTTTCGTTCAACGGATGGATCTCTGTGCTCTACCTCTCAGTCCTCAGTACCGTGCTCGGGTACCTAATCTACTACACACTGGTCAGCAGAGGTGCGGTTTCTAGGCTCTCTGTCCAACTGTATCTGGCGCCAATCGTCAGCGTAGTCGGCGGGGTCCTGCTCCTGAACGAAGGGGTCACCATCTTCACCATCGCAGGAGGGGTGCTGTTGCTGCTGGCAGTGGCCCTGGTCACCAATGTCCGCAAGGCATGAAGTGGTTTATTCCCGCTTTTCGATTTCGAACTTAGCTAGTTCGCCCACACCAACGCCGGCAGCTTTCATCATTTTCTGACTCCCGCTCAGGGTCAGCCGGCCCGACCCTGCCGGCATCACGTTCGATTCATAGTCAGCGCCGTTGATTGTGCCCTTGACCTTCATCTGCTTCAGTCCGCCGAGAGGCGCGATTAGTTCTCTGGGGACGTCGGCAACGGCAAGGCCGCCCTTCAGTTCAGGTTTCCAATATCTGATTTTCGCTTGGAATTTCAATTGGGACATTTGTTGGTGTGGCGTTATTTATGGTTGGGCAGTTCGCTTGCAATCCGGGAAGTGCATTCGTCCCCTTGCACTGCACTGGTTCCACGAGCGGCGTCAACACCGCGACGAATAACCCCATCAGTTTTCTCCCCGAATATCCAGGTCTGCTCACTACTGCAACAATGCCCGTGACCGTATCACGGAATTGGGGTAGTGGTACGACTTCTTACGTTTCTATCACTCAAACCAGCTAGTTCCAAATTAGACTGCCCAAGTCCCACCACTTGGGAATACTTTCGGGCTACTCTGTCCTCGCCCGAGGCTCCATTTAGTGACCGCTAATATCCCCCATGGCTACTCGACAATACGACTTGTCACTTATCTCAATCCAACCTGCGACAGAACAGTCGAATTTCGACGGAAGTAAGATTTCGGTACGGGAGACCAGATGCACTACCCTCCTACACAAGTTGGAGTTCGGATCGTCAACAGGGTACACGGCCAACCTGTACAAAGGATGCACCCACGGCTGCGCGTATTGCTACGCTCCCTCGCTGACCCACGACGAGAGAAAATGGGGAAGATACGTCGACGTGAAAGTCAATGCCCCCGAAGTCCTCGAAATGGAGCTCAGGGGATTAAGAAAGGACCACGTGTTCCTCTCCAGCGCGTCGGACCCCTATCAGCCTGTCGAGGCGAAGTATGGAATCATGCGAAGATGCCTCGAAGTGCTGCGCAGAAACGGCTTTCCGGTCTCAATCTTGACGAGGTCTCCGCTGGTCCTCAGGGATCTTGAGCTGATTATGAAGCTCGACTGGGTCAAGGTAGGGATGTCCATAACGACCGTCCCGGTCAGGCAGTTCGAACCAGGGGTCCCTCCGCTTCAGAGGAGAGTAGCCACTCTGAAGAAACTGGCTGAGGCGGGAATACAGACCTGGGTCTCTCTGGCCCCGGTGGTCCCCGGGATCATGATGATCGACCTCGACAAGCTCTTCGAAGACCTGAGCGACGCGGGAGTTTCATCTGTGTCTTTCGGCATCTTAAGGTTCACAGGTTATGAGGAGTCGAAGAGGATGTTCGAACAAGCAGCTCACATGAGCACCGCTGAGGCCCTCGTGGGGCGAGAAGACGTCGTGGCAAGGCTGTCAGACTTAGTGAAGCGATACGGGATGGAATCGATGGACGATACCAAATGGAAGCCGGACGCGAGCGCCTCTCCATCTCTCGACTCTTTTGCAATGAGCCCGGCTGGGTGAGGAGGGCAATCGGAAACCTGATTTCCGATACATATCTGTAGTTGATACGAGTCAAATACAACCAGCTCAAGAAAAACGAGAACATGCGTTCACCCCCTGAGGATCTGAAAGGAATCCTGGGCCCGAGCGAGCAGATCCAGCTTTACATCAAGGAGAAGATCTATCACCCTAGGATCAACGTCGATTCAATCGTCATTACCAATGAAAGAATAATCCTGAGGCACCCCCACGCACTAGGCCTGAAGAAGGACTATACCGACTTCAGCTACCAAGACGTCGCAAATGTCGTCCTAAAGAAAGGGATTCTACGCTCAGTTCTCACGTGTACCTTGAGGTTCAAGGGCGAGCCTCTCCTTCTTGAAGACCTGCCAAACTCCGATGCTCAGAAGGCCTACGGAACAATAAGAGAGAATCTCGTACGGTATCAGGCGCCATTCACAGCGGCTGCGGCACCAAGGCCCACCCCAACCTGGCAGTCTGCTCCCTCTCCCGGAATGTCGACATTGACGTGCAGAAACTGCGGCTCGGCGCTTGTCCCGGGCCACAAGTTCTGTGGGAATTGCGGACAGTCATTCTGAACTGTTTGAGGGTCGCTGAGCCTTTCATTGCTTAGACCTGCGACCTAGTCTTGTGACATCTAATTCATAGGAATTAATATTCGGAATCCACAACCCTCTAATCGCAAGGAACCTTTCTTTTTCGGCTTAGAATGAACCTGAAATTGCGTTTGTTATTGTGGCGTTATTCAATACGGGATTTCTCATTGCGGCGCTTTACATTAAGGGGCATGGGAGTGTTCATTGCACTGAGTTTCATCTCTGGAGTCGCCTTGGCCGCTTTCACACTCGGGTCATTCACAGCCACTTACAACGAAGCAGGAGCGGCGTATACGCCAAGTCCACCGACCGGCGTCTCCTTTACGAACGCAGGAAGCAACCTTGCCGCCCTGACGTCCCCCTCGAGTGCTACGAAGTGCACCTCGACCGACGCGAGCACCTCTTCGAGTCCAGGCAGCCTCGTGAGTGGGTCTACAACCTTCGGATGCGTCAATTCGGTGGCCATTACTGGCTACCTGGTCTCTGATACGATCGAATACGCGACCGTGGCTTGGTCGACAAGCGCTCCCGTGGGCACCACCTACGAGGTGTCGGTCTACTTCGGTGGTGCAACCTCGTCCCCCGTGAACATCTTCGTCAAGACTCCTGCGACCATGCCATCCACTGCTTCTGAAATCATCACTTTCGACCTTACTTCGGGCGGAGTGACTTCTGTCACGTCAGTTACGGTTATTGTCCACCAGTGCCCTGGTTCGACCTGCCCCTAAGAACTAACAAGAAATTCCCTACCAAAAAGCCGGCAGACTGAACCACGTAGTCGTGGCGGCAAAAATCCCAAACTACTCCTGGGCTTCTGAGACCTTGTAACTCCTGCTGTCAGGCCTGACGGCCCTTCCGACCCAGTAGGAGATTAGTGGAAGGTACCAGAGATACATCCGCAAGGGGATGCCAAACCAGGTAATCTGCCAGAAGACCGGCAAGATGGTGATGGCCATTATGACGCCCAGGACGAACATCCTGTTCCTCCCGTTTCGGAAGAGCATTGCAAACTCCGGGGCGACCAACTTCTTCTCTTCTATGCTGATGACATGTGCGAATGTCGCCAGGATGAACAGAATTCCGGCGAGGTCGGCTGCGAACAGGGTTGAAAAATAATCCCTGATGGCCGAGTCTTCGGAGGGAGGAATTGACGTGTTGACAAGCTCGACTCCGTTGAGGAGATACGGCACAAGAGCAACGAGGAGGAGCAGCACGACGTTCAGAAAGGTCACTGCCCTGGTCTCGACAGGGAGGACGGACATGTCCGTCGTGTAGATTATCCACGCAGTGATGATGAGTAAGAAAGTAAAACCGAAGGCAGCGATGTGGCCGTTGATATCGCCTGATGAGCCAGGAGAATTCCCAATAAGAACAAGAGAGCCGATCCCCAGCGATACGCCAAAAATCAGGTCAGCCAGCGTCTCTATCCTGGGCCTCGGTCGCCTCTCCAATGCTGCATCCTTCGAGCATGGAAAGGGTCGATATACAAAGTATGGACCTCGGCAACTCTCAAACCAGTTGTGGTTTAGATCGTCTACTCTTTCTTCTCTTTAGACCCGATTTCGACCAACTGGAATTGACCCTGGTATCTCTTCCCGTTGATTTCCAGCTTCTGGGTGGCCCAGTAGCCCACCGAACCCGTGCTGAATTTCTTCTCGGGGAGACCGACGTCGGCGATCTTCTGAGAGCCTTCGTAGATTTCGATTCGAGGCATTTGCTCCGCTGGGCCTTCAGGGATAGTTAAGCCTGTTCGCCATTCGCGGGGAAGGGTTATTGGGAAACCCATCGAGACGACGATTGAAAAATGAAAGGCGATTGTCCGCACAAAATACGGTCCCCCGGAAATCCTTCAAAGAGCGGATCCGAGAAGATTAAGCTCCAACTAAGTGATTCGAGAGTACCGGAGCGCTCAGATGACCCATTCCTCTCTTTCTACGTCCCTCTTTTCAAAGCTAAGCTTTGAGGCACGGTACGGAGTTTCTCCGTAGAGCATCGCATCATCTTCGTCGCGATACACTGAGTCGACCACTCGTCCGAGGGAGTCACCTTTCATGATGCCGCTCCCACTGTCACCGCCAACGACGATCAGGTTCCTTTCCCTGAATGCGAACGGAAGGTTGTCAATCGTGTTGTACGAATACAGCCCCGCCCACATTGCCTTCATCCGCGAGTCCTTGAACTCCGGGAAGTAGGAAACCAGAATAGGATAGACGCTCCTTTCGTAGTATTTTCCCTCTGCCGTGTATCTATCAAGGTCATGGTCCGGCAGGTCGATGAATGGCCGGTTCACCTCGTCCTCGCAGGCGACCCAGAAGGCATTCTCCTCGCTCACCGGTTTGAAGTGCACTCCTGACTTAGGGAGAATGACGAGTGGCAGGAGACCGAGAGGATTGAAGCCGCGCGGGCGGAGCAAAGCCTCGAGCTTTGTTCCCTCCGCCTGGATGCTGAACAGCTGTCTTTTCTTCGACTTCGCGTGGCACTCAATCCCCATCGGCTCAAGCAACTCGTTTTCCCAGGCACCTCCCGCGAGCACGATTGTCTCTGCCTGAATCATCCCATCGACCGAACCACGGGTAGAGACCCCTTCGACTTTGAAGTCCTGCCAGACAAGGGGCTCTCCTTCCATGCCCAACCGCTTCGCGGGCCCGACGACCAGGGCCCTTGCTTCGGTGTTGAAGGCGAATTCGCCTCCAGCCTTGATAAACTCGCCAGTGTAGAACCTCACGAGTTTGTCAGGGTCAAGCCTGCCGCACTTTGGTCCGAAGACGCCGCCATCGACAGAAGGGAGTTCCATCAGCGCGGCCTCGCTGCTCGAACCAAACTCGGTCACCATGCTCGGGAGGAGGCGTCTGAGGTCCTCCCTCCCATGTCTGGTGATCTCGATTCCATTCTTCTCCATCCCTTTCAGGAAAGGCTCGCTCTTGGAGAGCTGCTTCTCGTCCATCAGCCATTCGTAGCCAATCTTCTGGAGGCCTATGTCGACCTTCAGCTCTTCTTGCACGTGTTTGTAGAAATCAATCGAGGTATTCGATAGAATCTGGTTGTCAGAAGAGGAGAAGGTGTTCCTGAACATCGCGTTACTCCTCCCAGTGTTGCCCTGGCCCACCGCGCCGTATCTGTCAACCACCAGGATCCGTTTGCTTGGGTTGTTCCTCTTCAGGTGATAAGCAGACGCGACCCCCATTATTCCAGCTCCGACGACGACTATGTCGTATTGGGCGGGCAAGTCTCTCGATTTGTCTATATTGATTTCTTAATCTTTCTTACGACGGCGGGCCGTCCTGCCCAGGGCGTGCAGTTCAACATGGAATTTCCTCACTCTTTCCTTCCCTTCCTGCACTTTGGCCAGCGCCGCAGCATTTTGCTTGATCCTGCTGCCCTTGGCATATTTCTCTGCAGCCTCCTGGCTGTCCCACAGAGAGACAACAACAAATTCGTCCTTCTTTCCCACGGGACGAAGGAGATACACTCTTCTGATGCCTTCTAACTTGACACCGCTGGGCGCCACTTCCTTCTCGAACGTCCTGACGAATTCGTGTTCTTTGCCCGGCTTGGCTTTCATCGAGATAATCCTGGCGAACCTTGTCTTCTCCACCAATGTCGTTGTCACTGTCCGGGGCAGGATTCTTATTAATACCGCAAGGCACAGAGTGTGCTTGTAATTTGCCAGTCAGGGTAGCCATTGATGTCGGTGGCACCTTTACTGACCTCTGTGCCCTCAACGAAACCACCGGCGAGTACGCATTCGTGAAGGACTCTACAACCCCCGAGAACTATGCTGGCGGTGTCATCAACGTCGTACGAAAGAGCGGAATTCCGGGGAAAGAAATGAACAGATTCATCGGGACGGGTTCCACCATGGTGATAAACGCGCTGACGGAAAGAAAGGGTGCGAAGACAATCCTGGTCACGACCAAGGGATTCCGGGACGTCCTCGAGATAGGAAGGTCGAACAGGACTGACATTTACAACTTCAGATACGAAAAACCAAAACCATTCGTGCCCAGACGTTTCAGATACGAGGTCGACGAGCGGATGAGCTACGATGGGGAGGTGATGCGACCTTTGAACGAGGACGACGTGTTACAGGTTGCAGAAGCCTGCAATCGAAACAAAGCCGAAGCAGTGGCGATTGCATTCTACAACGCGTACGCGAACCCGAAGCATGAATTGGAGTGCTATGAGATTCTCAAGAACAAGGTCAAAACGCCGTACATCACCATGTCTCACGAACTCTCGAGAGAGTGGCGGGAGTACGAACGGGTGAACACCACAGTCCTGAATGCCTTCGTCCAGCCCAAAGTCCACCAGTACCTTACCGCACTCGAACGCGAACTCAAGAGGCTGGGAGCAAAGATAGGGGCCCACGTGATGCAGAGCAACGGCGGGGTAGCTACCTTCGAGCAGGGAAGGAAGACTCCGATCTACCAGGTCGAGTCAGGCCCGATAGGCGGAGTCATAGGGGCGCAGGCCATTGGCAAGGCAATCGGAGCTGACGTAATCACACTTGACGTCGGCGGGACAACGGCCAAGACGTCGCTGATAGACTCCGGCAGGATGAAAATAAACACCGAATACTTCATCGGCAGAAACCAATTCTTCTCAGGCTACCCCGTCAAGGCGCCCGTCGTGGACATTGTTGAAATCGGCGCGGGCGGCGGGAGCATCGCATGGGTCGACGAGCTTGGTTCGTTGAAGGTGGGGCCGCAGAGCGCAGGAGCCGACCCGGGCCCTGCATGTCAGAATAAGGGGGGCACAGAGCCTACGCTTACGGACGCCTTCGTCCTCACCGGGGTTATCGACCCGAACTACTTCCTCGGAGGCGAAATCAGACTTAGGCCAGAGCTTGCGGAGAAGGCCTACCGCGGAGTCGGCGGAAAGATGCACATGAAGACCATCGACGCAGCGATCGGCGCCATTGAAATCGCGACAGCTAACATGGTAAACGCGATCAAGCTGGTGTCGGTTCGCAGGGGTTACGACCCCAGAGATTTCGCCATGGTGGCCTTCGGTGGAGGGGGTCCCATGTTCGCGGTTTCACTCGCTGAAGAACTCGGCATCAAGAAAGTCGTCGTTCCAAAAGTTCCAGGCGTCTTTTCGGCCTGGGGAATGCTCATGACAGACCTGCGCCATGACTACATTCGAACGAAGGTCGTGGGTTTGGAGTCGATCAATCTCGGTGAGCTACAGGGGATACTGGACGAGATGAAGAAGGATGGCACGAAACAGCTCGAGTCCGAAGGAATCAAGGCAAGTGAGATGAGGTTCGAGGGATTCTTCGACATACGCTACCTGGGGCAGGAGCATACAATCCCCACGCCCGTCCCAATGAACGTGAAATCGGCCGATTCACTCAAAGTAATTGGCCAGCGTTTCCACGACCTCCATTTCAAGGCCTACACATTCAACCTGAATGACCCGACCGAAGTCGTGAATATCCGCGTGGTGGCGATCGGGAAGGTGAAGAAGCAGCCCCTCAAACCCAAGAGGGCGCCGAGAAGGGCGAGGGCGAAACAGTCTAGGACGAGGTCAGTGTACCTCGACGAGTCTGGGTTCAAACGCATCCCCGTCTATTCCAGGGATTCGATGCGTGTGGGAGCGAAGATACGCGGGCCGGCGATCATCGAAGAGCCAACTGCTACGACAATACTCAAGAAGGGAAACCTCATGACCATCGATAGGTACGAAAACTTAGTAGTGGAGGTCTAGCAAAATTGGCCAAGCTATCGGACTTCACCTTGGACATAATCGAGAGTAGCCTGATCGCATCGGCAGAAGAGACGTTCTCAGCCTTCGGGAGAGCCAGCAAGAGCCCTGTCATCTACGAGGTCCTCGACTACGCGGCAGGCCTCACGGACGCAGATGGCTTACTCATAGCCCAAGCGAACGGCGTCCCCGGTTTCCTCGGAACACTCGACATGGCAGTACAAGACTGCATCAAGAAATTCGGCAAAGATGGGTTCTCACCCGGCGACATATGTATCGTCAACGTCCCATACACCAGCGGCACGCACCTTAACGACGTGAACCTCATCATGCCCGTGTTCGTCCAGGGCCGAATCGTCGCATACTCTGCGATCAAGGGTCACTGGAGCGAGGTCGGTGGAATGCACTTCGGGAGCTGGACTTCGGACTCCACGGAGATTTACCAGGAGGGGCTCATCTTCCCTCCCATCAAACTGTTCGACAAAGGCAAAGTGAACCAGGCCATGGTCGACATGATAAGGGCGAACGTCAGGACACCCGACATGACTCTTGGGGACATGGAAGCCCACGCGGCATCGCTAAGGGTCGGGGCGAAGAGGATAGAGGACCTGTGCAAGAAGTATGGAGTCAACACAGTCCTCGAAGCGATGGATAGTATCCAAAAGAAAGGAGAGAAGCTCACCAAACTTAGACTGAAGGAGCTCCCACACGGCACTTTTGAGGTCGAGGACACTGTCGACGACGACGGGATTACCGACACTCCCGTCCCCGTCAGGGCTAAGATCACCATATCCGACGACGAATTCGTCGTCGACCTCAGAGGGTCGGGGAAGCAGGCCAAGGGTTCGATCAACTGCCCCTGGTGCGCCACAGTCTCCGCCGCAAGGGCGATCTTCAAGGCAGTCACTGATACTCACGGTCCAGTAAGCGACGGGAACTTCAGGGCACTCAAAGTACTTGCCGACCCCGGAACCATCTTCAACCCGAATCCACCCGCTCCGACATCCACGTACTGGGAATCCATGGCCTTCATCACAGACCTCGTGTGGCACGCATTGGCGCCCATGATCCCTGACAAATTGTCGGCCGGGCACTTCCTCAG
Source organism: Nitrososphaerales archaeon (assembly GCA_035935095.1). GTDB lineage: Archaea > Thermoproteota > Nitrososphaeria > Nitrososphaerales > Gagatemarchaeaceae > UBA183. The sequence continues at coordinate 30,504 of DASYXJ010000034.1, forward strand.
CGTATGTGCGACTATAGTCGGGGGGATGGACGACAGGACAAAGCAGCCCTTCGCCATTGTCGAGCCGCAGCCCGGGGGGTGGGGAGGCGCTCTCGGGAAGGACGGCGAAAGCGGGCTGGTCTGCTCGGGGGACGGGGAGACCTACATCATGTCCAATGAAGTAATAGAGGTCAGGTACCCGATAATCGTAGAGCAGTACGCGCTGAACATCCATGATGGTTCGGGGAAAGGCAAGTTCCGCGGCGGCTTCGGGATCCTGAAAGACTACAGGATAAACAACTCCAACGCGAGTTTCACGTCGTCCATGGGACGCTCACTCTATCCCTGCTGGGGAATGAACGGAGGGGGAAAAGGCACCCCCAATTACTTCGTGATTGAGAAAGCGAACCAGGTTCCCAGGAGACTACGCAAGGTGGCCGCTGAGTCATTGCAGGCGCACGACCTCATTCAGCTGAAGACCGGGGGCGGGGGCGGCTTCGGGGACCCACTGCAGAGGGACTCCGATAAGGTCCTCAACGACGTGATAGACGGGTACGTGAGCGTGGAACAGGCGAAGAATGACTACGGTGTCGTCTTAGACGAAACACAAATGAAGGTTAATCATGAATCAACCAAGAGTCTCCGCGGGACTCAACTGAGCCAGACTGAATAGCCTGCTGTCGAATGAGCCGATTCACTGAAGCCGCTGATAAGCCCTAAATAACCTTCAGAGCTTTAAGTGCGACACAGATGAAAATACTGGGCCTACATGAAAGAACTGCGATAGGCAGAATGACAGCAGTAGTTGTCATCATCATCCTTCTAGTGGTCGTAGCAGGTTCAGCGTACTACCTTTCAACCAGAGGCACCTCCCCCAACCAAACATCCTCGACGACTGGAGCTTTGGCCTCCGGAACACTGACCATAACGTTCGCAAACGTCCCGAAGGCTGACCCAGCCGTGGGTTCGGACGAAGCAGGCTCGGCGGCGCTTGCCAACGCGTACGACACCTTGGTCTTTCCAACGTCAGCGGGAACCCTTCAACACGACTTAGCGACAAACTGGCAGGTCTCCAGCGATGGCCTGACCTACACATTCACAATCAGGCAAGGCGTGAAGTTCCACAACGGGGACGCGTTGAGTGCGAGCGACGTAGTGTTCTCGATGAACAGGCTGACCACGATCGGACAAGGATACTCGTATCTCTTCTCGCCCTACATTGCCAGTATCACAGCCCCCGATAGCTCGACAGTGGTCATCAACCTGAAACAGCCGTTCGGTCCGTTCCTTACAGCACTGGTTCGACTATACGTCCTCGACCAAAAGCAGGTGGAAGCCAACGAAGTCGCTACTGGCACACAATACGGGAGCAACAAGGACTACGGGTCGGCATGGTTACTCACCCACGACGCCGGTTCGGGCGCTTATTCGATTTCAGCAGCCAACCTAGAGTCTTCGATGACCTTTTCGGCGTTCACCGGCTACTGGAATGGCACCCAGGCGAATCAGCCAAGCACTGTTACAATGTTGGGGAGTACATCCTCAACACAGGCCCTCTTCACAAGCCATCAGATTCAGATAACTGACCAATGGCAGCCCTATTCCACCATTCTTGCTCTCGCCCAGGGCAATGGAGCCAAACTGGCCACCATCCCGACAGTCAACGAGATGTACCTTATGCTCAACACAAAGGCGGCCCCCACGGACGACGTCTACGTCAGGGAGGCAATGTCTCAGGCTCTCAACTACTCGGCCATCGTCAACAACATCTTCCAAGGGTCCAAGCCCTCAGCAGGTCCTGTCCCGACTTCCCTGCCAGGCCATAGCTCGAGCATCCCGGTTTCAGCGCAGAACATTGCGCTCGCCAAACAGACCATAGCCAAATCGAAGTATGCCGGCAACCTGGGCAACTACCCAGTGAAGTACTTCTGGGTCTCAGAGGTCCCCGCCGAGCAGAAGCTGGCACTTCAATTCGCGTCGGACATGCAGCAGATCGGGATAACCGTCCAAGTACTCCAACAACCATGGTTGACAGTGGTAGCGGACTTGGCCAAGCAATCAAGCGCCCCCAACGTAGTGTCGATTGAGGACGGTGCGAGCTACTTCGAGGCAGGCTCGGTCCTGCAGTCAAGGTACACCTCGGCGTCGGTTGGGACTTGGGAGCAGAACGAATGGCTTCAGAACTCGACGCTTGACCATCTTGTCTCCAGCGCTTTGTCCACCCTTGACCAGAACGCTCGCTTCCAGGCATACGCTGGCGTTCAGACGCAAATCTACAACCAATATCCAACTATCTACGCCTTTGACGTATACGAGGCAAGGGCCTACTATCCAACCGTCGTCAACTGGTATGCAGCCAACGGTCATCCAATCCCCCTGCTGGGGTACGACTTCTACTTCAGGGACTTCCAGTTCTTCCCATCGCAGCTTTCCGCACTGGGCTAAAGACCTAGTGCGGCTCCTTTTTTGTTTACTCGCTTGGTGAGGCCAAGATTATCTATCGCTGAGGGGAGGATGGCGACCTAGAACGAACATTCGCGGAAGCTCGTGGTCCTTCATCCTGAAGAGGATTGGTTACTCTGCGATTTCTCTTGTAGGTCTTTCTATCCTGATTTTCGTAATAGCTAGGGTCCTGCCGGGGGACCCGGCAAGGCTTGCTTTGGGGCCCCGCGCTCCGCAAGCGGTGGTGGACGCGCTGCGCGCCCAGATGCACCTGAACGACCCGATTTTCGTCCAGTACTTCTACTGGGTCCAGGGAATTTTCACTGGTGACTGGGGCATTTCCCTCTTCACCCAGCGAAACGTTCTGCTTGATGTACAGGAGTTCCTACCATCGACGGTAGAGCTGATTGCGGTTGCAGCCATTATCGACCTGCTGATAGCCGTGCCGCTAGGCCTCGTGGCGGGAAGATACGCCAACTCCGCGGTCGACAACGGCGTAAGAATCTTGTCGTACATCGGCATAGCCGTCCCATCCTTTGTCGTCGCCGTACTGCTTCAAATCTCTCTGGGGTATGGAACACACCTCTTTCCCATCATAGGGAGGTTGAGCGCGAGCACGACTCCTCCGCCAACCATCACGGGACTTTTCACCATTGACTCATTGTTGACCGGGAACTTCGCAGCTTTCGGTGACGCAGTCTGGCACCTGATCTTGCCAGCATTCGCCCTGGCCCTCGGCCCAATCGCTCAGGAAGCAAGGATAATGCGTTCGGCAGTCGTAGAAAACCTCCACAGCGACTACACGCTCTCAGAAATCTCCCACGGCCTGCCCGAAAGCACCATCTCCCTGAAGTATCTCATGAAGCCGTCGCTCATCCCCACCATCACAATCTACGCCCTCGACATTTCGGCGCAGATAGGGAACGCGTTCCTGATAGAATTAATCTTCAACTGGCCTGGGTTCTCAAGATACGGCCTCAATGCGATGCTGAGCAAGGACTTGAACGCGATTGTGGCCGTGGTGCTCGTGGCTGGAGTCATGTTCGCGGTGGCCAACATCCTGGTGGACTTGGTCGTTGGGTACCTCGACCCACGGATCAGGCTGCGAGGGAGGAGTGGTGAGTAGCCTGAATTCTGGGAGGAGTCTGATAGAAAGGTATGGGAGATACTGGTACAAGTTTAGGAGAAATAAGCTGTCTATCTTCGGACTTGCCACTATCATCGCAATTATCTTCATCGCATTGTTCGCACCCTGGCTGTCTCCCTATCCCAACAGTGCGGGTCTTTACGTCAACTTCGCCGGGGCTGGCCAGTCCCCCTCTGGGACCCATGTGTTCGGCACGGACGAAATTGGACGCGATATACTCAGTCGTATCATGTTCGGGTTCCAATACTCTCTGATGCTGATGGTCGTCGTCCTCTCAATCACCGTTGCACCGGGAGTGGTCTTGGGTCTGATCGCTGGATACTACAATGGGAGGAGAATCAGCGTGGTGATAATGAGGCTCGCCGACGTATTCGTTGCGGTTCCTCCCCTTCTCCTCGCGCTGTCGGTCGCTTCGGTCCTCGCTCCGACTGCCGTCAACGCCATGCTTGCTGTGTCTTTGGCATGGTGGCCTTGGTACACCAGACTTGTCTACAGTTCAGCGTCGTCAATCAGGAACGAGGACTACGTCCGCGCAGCTGAGCTGGTGGGCGCTAGTAGATGGCACATAATGTTCAAAGAAATACTTCCGAACTCACTGGGCTCAATCCTAACGAAAGTAACATTGGACTGTGGCTGGGTCATTCTGATAGGGGCATCACTCAGCTACGTCGGGCTGGGAGCGCAAGCTCCGACACCTGACCTCGGCACGATGATAGCCGAAGGAGCGGCATATCTGCCGGCGCAATGGTGGATAAGCATCTTCCCTGCCTTCGCCATAGTCGCTGTGATTCTGGGTTTCAACCTCCTTGGGGACGGGATCAACGACATGTTCTCGTCTGGAATCTCGTGAGTGTCTAGGTGCCTCTCCTCGAAGTTAAGGACCTGAGGGTCCACTATCGCGTCTACGAGGGAACGCTAAAGGTACTCAACGGGGTCAACATCTCTCTGGAAAAGGGGGAAAAGGTCGGGATCATCGGGGAATCTGCCTGCGGGAAAACGACTACAGTCAAATCTGTGATGAGGCTCCTCGCAAGCAACGCGAAGATAGCGGGAGGGGAGGTGAAGTACGCCGGCGAGGATGTCCTCACAATGCCGAAGGGGAGACTCAGAGACTTGCGACGGAAGAAGATGTCCATGATCTTTCAAGACCCGTCCGCCGCGCTTAACCCCGTCTTCACCATCAGGCAGCAGCTCTACGACATCATCAAATTCTCGGCAGACACCCGGTTGTCGAAGGATGAGACACGCGAAAGGGCTCTGAGGTACCTGAAGGAAGCTGCGCTTCCGGAGCCGGAGAGGATTCTCGACAGCTACCCGTTCCAGCTGAGCGGAGGAATGAAACAACGAGTCAGCATTGCGATGGCCTTGGTCTCGGCGAACGAGTTGTTAATCGCGGATGAACCCGGGACCTCGCTCGACGTCACAATCGAAGACCAAATCATGAGGCTCCTGAAGAAAATCGTGGAAGAGAAGGGGATCTCCGTGATACTCATCACCCACGCACTCGGGACCGTCAAGAACTTCGTTGACAGGATCTACGTGATGTATGCGGGAACGATAGTCGAGGAGGGGCCGACCAGAGAGGTATTCAACAACCCGCAGCATCCCTATACGCAGATGCTCATCAAGGCGGTTCCGAAACTCACCGGCGGTGGAGTGCCAGAGGGCATACTTGGTCAGGTGCCCAGCTATCTTACTCCTCCACCAGGTTGCAGGTTCGTCACTCGGTGTCCGTACAGGATGGAGGTGTGCGACAAGGTCCCGCGAATGTACAAGGCTGGAACTGACCAGACTGCTGCTTGTTTTCTGTACGATGAGGGGCATCATTCCAAATGAGCGCGCCGATAATGAAAGGGGAGGGTCTGAAGAAGTATTTCCCGGCGAAAGGCGGCGTCATAAAAGCGGTGGACGAGGTTGATTTTGAAATTCAGAAAGGCGAGGTCCTCGGAGTAGTAGGCGAATCTGGTTCGGGGAAGACGACCTTGGGCAACATGATAATGGGGGTTTACCCTCCCACCTCCGGACAAATCATCTTCAACGGCGAGCCGCTTCCAAGCAGGGCAAAAGATAGACCAGTCCAAATGAAGAGGGAGATTCAGATGGTCTTTCAGAACCCTGCGTCATCTCTCAACCCGAAACGGTCGGTTAAGCAAGCGCTCGAAGTTCCACTCAAAGTTACCAGTGGTGGCGAGTCGGTGAGGGAGAAGGTGTACGAGCTTCTCGAGCTCGTGGAACTCCCGGTCGAATATGCGGACAGGTTTCCTGAGGAGCTCGGTGGGGGCGAGAAGCAACTTGTTGCCATCGCCAGGGCGCTTGCCACCAATCCGTCGCTCGTCGTCCTTGACGAACCAACTTCCGCTCTGGACGTTTCCATCCAGGCGAAGATAATCAACGTCCTCATGAGGCTCAAGGACAAACTCGGACTCACGTACGTGTTCATCACCCACAACCTCAGTCTCATGAGGAACGTATCTGACCGCGTGATGATAATGTACCTCGGCAAGGTCAGGGAAGTGGCAGCCACAGATGAATTCTTTCGGAATCCACTGCATCCCTACACCCGAATGCTCCTTTCGTCCATCCCCGTAATCACCGATGCGGAAGAAGCGGCGAAGCCCGAGAAGATTCAGAGCATGGGCGAAATCGCAGGGGCTCTCGACCTGCCCCCTGGTTGCAGCTTCAATCCACGATGCTCGCATGTCATGGATGTCTGCTTGAAGATCGATCCACCGCTTCTAGAGGTCGCCCCCCAGCACTGGTGCGACTGCCACCTGTACCCCAAGGAATTCAAACAAACGACAACGGCTTGACTCGTGTCCGGCAGACAACCAGGCTTGCGCTAGCCCTCCTAATCGCCTTCGTCTTGGTCTACTTGACGAATTTGGTGCCTTCGTACCTAGGGCCCCTTGGGCCGGTAATAGCTCCGAATCAGACGCTCTTCGTCGGCATATCTCTAACTTTAGTTTCGCTGTTCTGGCTTTGGCGAAGTGGATACCTGCGTCGCATCCAGTCGAAGGGCAGAGTCGCAGCGCTCGAAATCATCATAGCCGCGTTGCTTCTTGTGACACTGACCGCATATTTCGGGCTGGGTGTCTCCCCGTTCAATCTTTGCATCGGCGGTGGGGGAGGGTTCACGTGCTACCCTGACTCGCAAGGATTCCTTCGCGGCTTACTCAATCTGATGTGCATCGTCTTGGCCGAGGAGTTGTTCTTCAGAGCGTACCTGATGAACGAGCTAAATCAAATTCTTGGGGTTGGAGCCGGAGTTGTCATTGCATCGGCACTACTTTTTTCACTCTTCCATCTCCCCGCTCTCCAAATAGAGGGCTTCGGCGCAATTTCTTTGCTTGGCTTCTCCCAAATCCTCGTGGGGGCCATTTCTCTAAGCGCATGCTACTGGTACACTGGAAGGAATCTGGCCGCTGTCGTGCTACTGCATGCTTACTGGGACGGAATCGGGGCCCTCTTGCTTCTTCCGACTCCCGGACAGTACGGGCCCATTCTACTGCTTCTGGGACAGCTTTCTCTTCCTGCAGCAATTCTAGTGATTGCTCACAAACTCTGGTTCCGATTCTAAGCTAACCTGTTGGTGCAGTGACTCCGGCGTTTCGTTTGATTCTCATCATCAGGATTCCCGATACTATTCCAAGAAGAGGTGGAAGGAAACCTCCTCCGACCAAGAGCTGCAATATCGCGAAGCCGATCATCCAAAGGCCGCTATTCTTCCGCTGGAGGAAGGCAACTGCCTTGAGGAGGATGAAGAGCGAGACGATGATCGAAAGCACACCGGCATAGAAGAAGTTAGGGACGACTGTCATGGCAGGTAAACATGCGTTCCCCTGGCAGGGCGGCCCGATTGCGTTGATGAAGACCCCACCTGGCGCCACGCTCCCTTGAAGCGTTTCGTTGTAGCCATGGTACGCTCCGATTGCTCCCGATGCGACTCCTAATATCGAAGCTGCGGCCGTTGTGACGCTGACCAACTGGTCCGCTTCAGCCTTGATGGCCCTGGCCCCATAATTATGCCTTCGTCCACAGGATTATGGCTATGGACTCAACGCTTCAGGCCCGTGAAGAAGACTTCGTCGCTCTCGACTCTGAACCCCTCAACCTTGGATAGGGGGCGAAGGGCCTCAATGGCTTCTTTCCTAAAGACCTTCATTTCAGGAGATGGGATTTCTTCGACCTCTGAACTCCAATCGAAGGAAACCCATTCGTCAACAAAAGTTCCTGCGTCCTTGTAATCGATAACACGCTGGGTGACAGTGGCCTCCGCGTCGCCGTAACCAATGCTCCTCAGGGTGTCCAGAGTTACCATGGGCTCCCGGTATTTCTGGACAGCCTCCGACTGGAGGGCTGACGCCTCTCGAATATCGTTCAGCTTCTTGCTCGGGGTCGTCGTCTTGTAGTCTTCGAAGATTCTGGTGATTACCTGGTATGCGAGCGGGTCGGAGGGACCGCCGTGGTTGTATGTCAGCCGTCCCCCGGGCTTCAGCACCCTGTGGCACTCGGCAAGTGTTGCCTCGTAGTCCATGCAGCAGCACAGCGAATAATTCCCGACCACCGAATCGAACGAGTCGTCTGGTAGTTTGATCTCCTCCATCGGCATTTGTTTGAACTCGACGTTGCCGGAACCGTTGCTCTTGGCTTTGCGCATGGCTATCCGGAGCATCTCAGGCTGCGCGTCGATGCCGACTACACTCCCTTTCCGACCAACGAGACGGCCGAGACGTATCGCCACTTCTCCGGTCCCAGTGCCTATGTCTAGGGCCCTTGACGATTCAGCAACTCGAGCACGCTGGACGAGGGAGTCATAGACCCCCTGCCAGAGTGGGACAATCGCCGATTCGAACTGTTCCGCATGTTTGCCAAAGAGCTCGCAGTTAACCAAACAGGCCTTCTCTGGGTCCAAGAAACCCTTCTCTCGAGCCCTCGTTCTTAAGCCTGACACCCCTGGTTCAAAAATGTCTCATCTGACCGTTTCAAAAGCAAAGAACGGACGGGACACGAGTCGTTCGCGTCGTTGGGACTATAAACCACCTGGAGATAGTTGAAATCGGCGAGAATAGATTGATGCTCAATCTGAGGTGGTTAGCAGTCGCCGCGGTAGGGCTGATCATCGTGGCCGGGGCGGCCATATACCTGCCCTCCGCACTTCAGCCCTCAACAACCAGCGGCTTCTCGACCACCATCACTTCGACCACTTTCACCACCTGCACCACGACTGGTTCGTTCTCCTATTCGCCGAACAATCCAGTCAAGATAGATGACGTCAAGGCGACTGTATACCAGGGCACGGACAGTGAGAGGGTCGTCACCTTCACTGTCCTCTTCGAGAACGTGGGCACCTCTCCAGTTTACATCGTAAGCGGGTGTGGGAGTGGACTTACCGCCGCTTTACCTGCGAATTCACCTGTGCTTCAGAAGGTCTCATCAGGGCCTGTGTGCGCATGCGCAGAGTTCATTGCGCCTGTCAACCCAGGCCAGAACCACACCTCCGTGACTCCTGGGTGCTGGAGCGGCTACCACTTCAAACTGGTCCAGGCTGGCACAGTGACCGTGAATTTCACTCTCTACTGGGGGACGGATGGGCAGAACTTCCAGCAGTCCAACTACACGACAATTTCCACAACATTCACTTTTAGCTGATTACTCGGTGTACTGGTCCCAGGCTTCCTTCGTACTAGTCCACTGCCCAAACCATGATTCTAGTTCCTTCTTCGCCTCTGCCAATGCCTCGGTGTTCATGCTCGTTTCTTGCTGAGCTAGCAGGGACACCTTGAGCAGGAGGAGCAGGACAAGGTGCACTCCCTGTGCGCTGAGGTGGATTGCTTCAATGGCCCTGCGCACATGCTCCGCGATTTCTGTTCCTACTTCAACCGTGACCGGTTCGTTGCCTCTTCGGTTATTGAACCACTTTATGCTCTTCTCGACGGTCTTCAAGTCCGAGTAAAGCGATTGTTCGAATTTTGCTTGCTGGGCGAGTGCCCCCAAGCACGATTCCACGACCTCAGCGAGCTCCTCCTTGACCGTCGTTGTCATCTAGACCATCACTTCGCTTTGAGAAGGGTCGGACACTTATTCTACGTTATGTATTCCGCATTCATACCGGGGCTCGGGGCCCCTTCACCCCTTCGCAATCACATTTATTCGTGGGATTGGCCGAAGTGGACGCTAGCGATGAGGAAACTCGTTGTCCTCACTTTCTTGACACTCGACGGCGTCATGCAGGCGCCCGGAGGACCTGAGGAAGACCCATCTGGCGGGTTCACCCATGGCGGGTGGTCAGCCCCGTATTGGGACGACTTCATGGGCAACGTGATGACCGAGCAGATGAAATGGCCTTTCGACCTTCTACTAGGGAGAAAAACCTATGAGATATTTGCGGGATATTGGCCCAAGGCAGAGGGACCAAGGGCAAAGGAGTTGAACGATGCCACAAAGTTCGTCGTATCGTCTACATTGAAAAAGCTTGACTGGGCCAAATCCGTCCTCATCTCAGGGGACGTCGTGAATCAAATCAGAAATGTCAAGAAGCAGAGCGGTCCGGAACTCCAGGTTCACGGCAGCGGCAACCTGATTCAGACGCTGCTGAAGAACGACCTGGTTGATGAATTCCGCTTGAAGATCTTCCCTCTGACGCTGGGCGGAGGCAAGCGCCTGTTCGCCGAGGGAAGCGTTCCTGCGGGATTCAAACTCATCGACTCCAAGGCCTCGCCCAAGGGAGTCATGGTTGCGACATACGAGCGGGCTGGAGATGTGAAGACGGGTTCGTTAGCCGAGGGACCACCATCTCAAGGCTGACTTATCAGGTTCGTTTCATCCAAGTATGTAGTCGCTTAGCTGTCAGTGGTTCCACGACGGCATGCATCCACAGACAATCAAGGGTATATACGATGGAATGACAGGAGGCGGTAGAATGAGCGGTTCGTCAGGAACGAAGAAAGACCAGGCCAAGGTGTTCGGTTCAATTATCTACGAGTGTGAGCGCTGCGGAACTAAGCAAAGTTTGGAGGAGCTGTCTCAGTTCCCGGAGATTCGATGCAAGAACTGCGGCTTCAGAGCCCTGAAGAAAGTAGGGCCCACTGTTGCGAAAAGAATCAAAGCTGTCTGACGACTGTATACCCAGTTACAATGGGCGTCGAGCCAGTCTTTTTAGCCGGACATATTCCGAGGGCCCCCTATGGCTTCGATAAGGGCGAAGGACGACGGGTCAGTACCGATAGTTGAGAAAGGCCGTGAGGCCCCATTCAAGCAGGGCGATTTCTACGTGTTCGAAGTTGCCGACGACGTGGCAAGGTACTGGAACAAGATGGATCCCTCTAGACGTGATCAACTAGCAAAGCAATCTAGAAAGGAAGGCAAGGACCTCCGCCTGCTGGTTGAAGCCTTCGTTCACAAACCCGCGCACATCAAATGAAAGCGTAGCCCTGCGGTCGCATGTCCTTAGAGCGGAACTTTCAAATTTTTCGACATGCCAAACGGATATGTAACACGGGGCACGGGTAGGAAGCCAGTTGCCTGAGGCGCAGCCAATCACGCGTGAATTGACCATCGGAGAGGTGATTTCGAAGACCTTCGACCTCTACCGGCGCGACTTCGTGAAGTATCTGGTAGTCTTCCTAATTGTGGAGGTCATCATCGGAATCCTCACCACTCTGGTCTTGAGAGCTGCCCTTTTGCCTTTACTTACCGCCAACCCTACTCCTCAGCAGACCCTTAGTTCGCTGTCTGGGTTCTTTGGTGCCTTTTTCGCTCTCATCGTCCTGGTCATTCTCATATCTCCCATCGCCATCGGAAGCGCGATTAAGATGACGTCCCAAGCGATTGAGAAAGGACAGGCAGACCTCGGGGCGTCGGTCCGCTTCACCATATCAAAATTGGTATGGCTCTGGGCGCTGAACTTCATACTCTGGGTGATTTTCACTTTGGGATTCATCGCCTTGATAGTCCCTGGGATAATACTAGCAATCATGTTCTCCCTCGCCGTCCCCGCGATCCTGATTGAAAACACCGGAGTTCTCGACGGCATGGGGCGAAGTCGCAAGCTTGTTGACCACAGATGGTTGAAGTCATTTGCTTTGTATCTCTTGGTTGGGATATTTGTAGTGATATTGGCGGTCATTCTGAGTTTCATCAGCGCTCCATTTGGCGTCGTCAGCGGCATTGTGAGCAACATACTTTCGGCATTCTATCTTCCCTTGGTTCCAATACTGCTGACAGTGTACTACTACTCGAACGTGGCCAGAACTTCACCGCCCCAGTCCCAGCCGAGCCAGGTCCCGATGGCTCCAAGCGCCGTGGTCACACCCGAGACCAAGTTCTGCCCTCGATGCGGAACCCAGATGGCCTCCTGGGCGTCAGTCTGCCCCAAGTGTGGGCTTCAACAACCAGTTTAGAGCCTGAGACGACAGGGAACTCACATCTCATGACATCATGATTAATTTTCCTAGGCTTGGTTTCTCAATAACCAGCAATAGTAATCATCCGGTGTTTAGGTAATTGAGCGACAGAAGTGACGATTCAACCTTCGGAATGACGATGCGCCGTCGACTTATTGAGGACTTTGCCGTAGCATATTACAACGGCTCAATCAAACCAAACTTTGCCGAGAAGAATCCGATAACACTCCAGGACGCAGAGTTTCTCATGGACGGTCCGCAGTTCGAAAAAATCCCGAAGTCCGACATTTGGACGTCCTCCAGCGCCGTAGGCACTGGATATCAATACAGGGTTATCTTCAGGGACAAGAGGTTCTTCGATCTTGACCGCCTCTTGGAAAAGTACTCGGCCGGCGTGAATGCAACAGAAAGCGACCAGGCTTCAGTCGAGGAGAGGCTCCATCGGCTCATCCTCCAGATGATCAAGGAAGGTCGCCTTCCCCAAAGCTTCAAGGTCCAGCCAGCGAAGGATTCACGAATCGAGGGTTTGGTTTCAGCGGTTGAACATCTCACTCAGTCCTTGGAAGAGTTGGAGATGAGACTGAAGAGACTCGAAGAGGCTCAGGCCTCCACGTCAGAATCTGTGCTCCCAAGCGAGCCACGAGTCGTGAACTGAAGCAAAATCTGACGCCAGCGTTTAAATTTCCTATCCAGAAGGTCAACGGGGAAGTTGGCGGGGGTGGAGGCGCCTCAGGCCGCAGTCTGGAAACGACCCGAAGTACTAGTTCCCGTATTGAGTTCCGTTGTGCTCGCAGCCCTGCTGATTGGGCTTGAGCTAATAGCTCTCGTGACTGGCCAGGCAGGATTCTTCGGCATCATAATTATCGTAACTGGCGTACTGTTCCTTTTGGCAGCGGGGCTCGTTTGGAAAGGGCGAAGGTCTGGCTATGCCCTCGGAATCGTCTTAAGCGCTATCTGGTTCGTCTTGTTACTATTCACTGGGGCCAGCGCGTTCTCAAGTTTCGCGGACCAATCTACATTTCTCACGTCAATCATAGGGTTCCCCGCTTTCATACTCGTGATAGTCTACTCGGCACTCGGAATCAGGTCGCGCGGCAAAGGGGCGATGCCGATAAAACCGACCAGGATGATACCAGTTTCAAGCTTCTTCGCGCTAGTGACTCTTGGTTTCATCATAGGAGCGGCTGTTATCGGGATTCTCGCCGCCGGGGTGGTGACCGGCCTCGTAAATACCTCCAACGTCAAGGCAGACGTTACCATAGTGGTAGGTGCCTCGAACAACGGAGTCGCCCAGCCATTCTCTCCGGGCAATCTCACAGTCAAGATCGGAACGACCGTGACGTGGATCAACAAGGACCCGGTCGCACATACGGTCACGTCGTCCTCAGTCCCCAACGGTGCGGCAACATTTGATTCTGGAGTCATCCTCTATGGTTACACATTCAGTATGAAGTTCATCCATGCGGGTGTCTACCAATACTACTGCACGATACATCCCAGCATGACTGGCACCATAGTCGTCACATCATAGGAATCAGACAATTACTCAAGCTAAGCGTTAGAAGACCCTAGGCCGTCCCGTAGGCTGTCCTCATGACGGGCTTTCCATGGTCCCCTTTGAACCGTTCTTCCGCCCACACGTTCGCCACCTCATGGTATCCGTACATCTCCCAGTAACCGTCCTGATATCCACCGATAAACTCGATTCTGTTCACCCATTTGGCGCTCTTCCACGCGTAGAGGTTGGGGAAGAAGGGCCTGGCTGGGAAACCCTGTTCCGCGCTCAGAGGCTTGCCATTGAGCTTGAAAGCCAGCAGTGCGTCCACTCCCAATGCCTCTTCGATGGGGACGGGTGTGGAATAACCCTCTTCGCAGTGGAACATCACCCATTTCGCTTCGGGCTTGGGCCCAGCTGCGCTGACCAGGTCCCCGATGAGGACGCCCTCCCAATCCACGTCTTTGATCGACCATCGTGTGACGCAGTAGAACGGCTTGACGTAACGCGTCTGAGGCAGCGAGGTAAGTTGGGAGTAGGTGTATTCGAGAGGAGTTGTGACGAGGCCATCTACTTTCAGCCTCCACTTCTGCGGGTCGACCCGGGGAATGCCCAGCGCAGCGTAGATCACAAACTTCTTCCCCCATACCTGACCAGGAGGAAGGGACTCCTCCATCATCTAACGGCGTTCTCCCTGGAGAGTGCTTAGGGCAGGGTATCTGACTACTCCGCTGACGCTCCGAAGAAACGTTCCTGATTTTTCTCTTTCCGACTTAATGTTTTCGAGATGGCCGCGACAAAGCCAAACCATAGCCTCCCTCCCCTCTTCCTTGATCCATACTGTTTCCAAGGCCGAGAAATTTCTTACTCCTCCCTCCTCCCAGCACCCCTTGCAAAGGGCCGCGCCCGGCTCACTCGATTCAGGGTCGTAGAGTTCGAAGTTTCCTGGCAGGTGCGCCTGACGCACTTCGTCCAATGAACTTCAATTTGGAGGCTGCGTATTTAAGTCGAAAACAACTTATTCTTTGGCACTCTTCTTCTTGGCCATCCGAACAATTGTCACAACCGTATCTGATTCTTGATCGGTCTTGACCAGTCTGATTGCATCTCCCGCTTCAATCTGCCCCTCCTTCGACACTCCTAGATAGAATCCAGTACGTTCAGACTCCAGGAACCATTTGAGCATGGCATTAGTCCCGAACTTAATCACCAGCTTGAAGCAGGGGAGCCGCGGCCGGGTCACGAAGAATTCCGCCGAGCCAATCAACAGACGGTCACCAATGTGAACGTCTCCTTCCATCAATCCCTGTGTCGTGAGATTCTCACCGAACATCCCCCATGGCATCTCTTTCCCGGGGAATTTCTCCCTCCAGTATTCGTAGTGCTCTGATGGATACGCATACGCTGCTTTGTCCGCGCCACCGTGCACAGTCAAGTCTGCTTGTCCGTCACCTTCCAGATTGAATCTCCTCACGGACACGGGGCCTACGACTGACGACTTGTGAATCGCCGACTCAACCGGCCTCCCTCGAACCTTACCTATTTCACGCGGCATGCCGACGTTCACCGAAACTAGTCGCATGACTCCGCCCAAGGTGGATTCATTTGGGTGAATTCGGCCTTCTAAGCATATCTGAGAATGGAGAGCAAACGCACGCGGTCTGAATAGATTCCCTAAGAAAAACTACAGGGAGATGTTGTTACTTGCCCGTGATTCGGAATAGTTTGGTTCCACAGGATGAACATTTTCCTGTGAGGGCCTTGCGGCCGTTCTTGAAGGTGACTGTATGGGGCGAGGACATCTCCCTGTTCTTCTTTTCCTTCACGCAGTATGCCTTAGTCATCGCAATATCACCATGATAAGCATGATAAAGGCCCCCGAATCAATCTCATTACACTTCCAACTAGGACGATTTTGACTAATTTCAGCCCGCCAAAACGCGTTTCTCGGCCTTAAACGAACCACATGCAACGACGTCATTGTTTTTCTAGATGGACCAGACGCAGTTCTGGCATCTTCACCCTCCGGGCAATTGTTTTAGATTCAATTTCTCTTCAGGGCCGACCTTTCAGTGGAGGAGATGCCTCACTCCGCGGGCAACTCTTGGAAGCTTGGGCTGATCCCCCAGGCTATTGCTAACGGGCTTGCAAGCATACTCGTTCTGTTCTTTCTGATTTCGAATCTTCACGGCGGGCTCTTCGACATCGGGTTGGTTGCCGGACTGTCGGCACTGGCTTTGATACCATCGCAGGTGTTGTGGGGGAGGCTGACGGATTCCATCGGGAGGTGCAAGCCGTTCCTGCTCATCGGCTTTGTCGGGATGGGTGTCTCGTTCGTCGCTGTCCCGTTGGTGGGGAGCGTATCGGCACTCATCGCCGTGGTCTCTCTGAAGTCGATTTTGCACGCAGCGACCCTCCCTGCCCGGCAGCTCCTCACGATAGAGTCCGAGCAGAGGGAAGGCTGGCAGAAGGGCCTGGCCGACATGCAATTCTTGGTCACGCTGGGCGAGACCATGGGGATGGGAATCGGCGCGGCCCTCGTGGCGAGTCTAGGCTTCGGGCAACTGTTCATGATCTGCGGTGCCCTCTGCGGTGCGTCAGCGATCGCTCTGGGGGTACTCGCCCAGGAACCTGGTATAATGATTCAGAGAAGGCTGGTTGCTCTGGATCGGTCGACTTCGACCATCGTCGCAGTGTCAGACATCGTGGGGACTTTGAGACTCTCGCCCAACAGAATCGATTACGGCAAGGCGTTGGGTTCGCTGAATCGCTCGACGAAATATCTGATGTTCGGGATCTTCATCTTCTCGCTCGCCGGTGCAGCTTTCTATTCCCCGCTTCCGGCGTACTTTCTCCGCTTCTACTCAGCCCAGGCGGTGTTCTTGGTATTCTTTGGGGGCTCGCTGGCTGGAGCAATTTCCTACCTGATTGTGGGACGTCGAGCTGGAGGCCCCGGCCGGAGTCTGGCCCTCTCCTCTTCAGTGAGGACGGTAGTGATACCTCTCTTGCTCTTGGCCGCCTTGGGAGCTGCTCCAGGCATTGCAGTGGCGGCGGTTGTACTCGCAGTGCTCGAGGCTGTTTGGTCGCTCTTTGACATTTCGAGCATGTTCGCTTTTCTCGAGACTGCGCAAGTGGGACAGGCCGGCTTTTACGGAGCGCTTGTGGGGCTGGGGAGTGCTGGCGGCGGATTTCTGGGCGGATACATCTCAATGAAATTCGATTTCGCCGCCCTATTCATGCTCTGCAGCATACTCTGCGCCGGGGCCTTCACCGCTTTCTTCCTGCAGTTCAGAAGTAGGCGGTTCGTGCGTTAACCCGTATTAGCGACACTCGCCCGGCTGGCGAAGGATTGTCGTCTCCAACTGGAAAGTTTGTCCCTCAGAGGAATAGGCTTCTGGGATTCTTCTCAATTATCTCGGGGATATTCTCAATTCTTCTGCTCGTCACATTCTTGATTCCACCTCCAAACTCGCCCACACAATTGCTATCGTATGTCACTGCTAACAGTTCGACTTACGCCCTTATCGGGATTCTGATTACGATTTGGATGGTCGTTTCAATTCCCTTCGTCGTCGGCCTCGGAGAGTTGCTCAAACGGAAAGACAGCCCCCTGGCCCAGGCCGCGACCCTCCTGTCCGCCGGTGGTATTCTCCTGTTGGGCTGGGGTATGTATAGTGTCATCAGTGCACTGCTTTCGATCGCCTCCATTGGTGGCGCCCCTCCCTACCCTTCTGATGCCACGTACCAGGCAGCAATCTGGTCCAACCTTCAGTATTCGCTCACCGACCCAGGCTTGATGGTCTGGGGGCTAGGCCAGCTCATCTTCGGATGGCTAGCTTGGAGGAGTGGGACCCTGCCAAACTGGCTCTCAATAATCGGGATCGCAGGTGGAGTCGCCGGACTGTTGACTCATGTTGTTTACCAGACTCCGGTCCTGGGTTTGGTCGTCATCGCCAGCGCCGCTGTTTGGGGCCTCGTCACGGGTGTAGTCTTTCTCCGAGGACACTAGGGTCCTGAGGCAAGTTTCACTGAGAATTCTTGCCGATGAATAAGAAAGAAAGAGGCCCGGGTTTGGCACCCGAGACTCGATTACATCCCTGGCATATTTGACTGGAAGAGACCGATGTTGTTACCTTCGGTGTCCTCGAAATAGGCGCTGAAGCCCATGTCTCCGACCGGCGTCTTCTTCCCAGTTACCTTGCCTCCGAGCTTCTTCACGTTGGCAAGAGCAGCGTCGATGTCTTTCACGCTGATGGTCACCGTCACAGCACTTGGGGCCATCTCGCCCTTCTTCCCCATACCGCCGTTGATGGCACCGGGGGAGGTAGGCGAGCCGTTCTTGTCAGATGGTGTAGTTCCGAGACTCCAGTACTCGAATCCCGGGAACTGGGTGATCTGCCAGCCGAACGCCTTCGTGTAGAAGGTCGAGGCTCTCTTGACGTCCTTCGCAGGTATTTCGAAATGGACTATGGAATCCATGAACCCCCGGTCGAGCCTCCGGTATATATCCAGTCTGGGAGTGAAAGTATACTTTCCATGGGACAGAAAGAAAAAAAATCGAAGATGGAATAAATAGGAGGAACGAGGGTCCAATCTGCGATGGCGCCCGCTTGGAACGTAACCCCACCCAAAGACGACTCGGACTACTTTGACAGGATGTCAAAAGCAATCTTCACAGCGGGTCTCAACTGGAGGATGGTCGAGAACAAATGGCCGGCATTCAGGAAGGCATTCTTCGGATTCTCTCCAGCGAAAGTCGCGAGGCTCACTGAGAGGGATGTTGCGGCGTTAATGAAAGACACGGGCATCGTGAGGAACGAGAAGAAGATCCGGGCCACTGTCGAGAACGCAAAGTCGATCCTTACCATCGAGAAAGAGTTCGGGTCAATCAAGGAATACATCAACTCCTTTGGTCGCGGCGAAGACAGACTTCAGAAAGAACTCCAAGAGAAATTCAAGCACGTAGGGCCTTCGACGGCCAGGATGTTTCTATGGGAGGTGGGCTATCGACTCACTCCGACGAAGGAGGAGAAAATGTGGATGAAGGGCCATCATGAGATGGAGTAACCCGCTCGGGTTCTCGTAAACAAGGTTTTTCCGTCCTGAGGCGACTCTGCACGAGGGGAAGACTTGACCAATAACATCTTTGTTGGAGTCTCCGGCTTCAGCTATCCCAAATGGAAGGGAAGGTTCTATCCTGAGGACACCAAAAGCGAAGAGTTTCTTGCCTACTATTCTCAGCATTTGGGAAGCGTGGAGATCAACAGCTCATTCTACGCACAACCCCGCGCTGCCATGCTGAAAAGTTGGTCCGAGAAGACGAATGAAAGGTTCAGGTTCTCGTTCAAGGCCCCCCGTTTGATAACGCACATTCTGAAGCTTGGAAAGGGCGCATCCGAAGCAGCCGAGAAACTCTCTAAGGCTCTGGACTCTCTGGGGCCCAGGCGCGGTCCGGTATTGTTTCAGTTGCCTCCTTTTTCGAAGGTTGACCTCACCCTCCTCGGCGAATTCCTAGCCGCTACAGGGGGAATCGAGAACAGGGTCTTCGAATTCAGGCACGAATCGTGGCTCAAGGAGCCTACATACGAACTCCTGGAGAGAAATGCGGCTGGATTCTGCATCGCCGAGACCGAGGAGATGAAACCGGTCTTCAAGATTACAGGAGAGACTGCCTACTTTCGTCTGAGAAAAGATTCCTACGACGCGAAGGCCGTCGACGCCTGGGCTCAAAAGATAACCGAGACCTCCAAGGACTCGGGGGAGACCTATGCCTACCTCCGCCATGATGAAACCGGGGAAAACGCCGTCCTGGCTCAGAGATTGACAGAAAAATTGAACGACGCCTAACGAAAGGAAGCCAAGGCCTCACAGAGGCGATGGTTTTTGGCTCGTGCCCTTCAGGCCCCTCGCTTCGGGTGGCTTATACTTCCAGTCAAGGATCCTTCCCAAGTCCTGTTCTGTCTTCGTCGGGATTAGCTTTGGGGGATCGTCTCTTGTCCAGAGCCCTTTGGAATTTATGATCAGCCCCTTGTCTCTTGCCTTGATTGTCATCCCGATGGTATGACCTTTTGGCCCCGTCACCCACATCTGCGTCACTCCCCAGGCGCCTTCGTTCAGACATATGAACAGGTTAATCTGGACGCCTCGGTATCGGAAGTTCGAGATGACTTCGCCGAAAGTGACTACCACTCCTCCGATTTCCCGGACCCTCTCCGAGACTTTGTCCTTCCACGCCGCGAAACTCTTGCCTTTGGGAATCACGGCGAAGTCAATATCGTGAACGATGGGCTGCTTTCTTCTGATGCTGCCTGCGAGCAAATATTTCCTGTATAGGTCCTTCGTCTTCTCCTGAAAGTCGAGCCCGATTTCTTCCGCCTCGTCCAGTTTGATGTCCCTCTTGTACGACACGTTAGTCCCCTATCCGAACTGCGAGTACAAGCACTCGTCCGGGGTCTTGTCGTGCCTTATCCTGACGATGAACGGTGCACGCAACTTCTTGTCCTTCGTGAGTTCCTGGAACCTCACCTCTATGACCGACCCCTTCTTCACTTGTCGCGGGTCGACCCTTTCCACCATGGACCCTACGTCGCCCAACTCCACCAGCTGGCCTTTGTCGTCATAGACACCTACAGACCATGACCTTGCAATTCCGGTCCTCTTCATCTCTTGAGTCTCCACGGTCTTTATCACAAAGACATCGACTGTGTCGAAGCGCTTGAGTTTGAGCCACGAGTTCCGCTGGCCGTACTTCGACATGGGATTCTTGACGACGATCCCTTCCCTGCCTTTCTCCACCATCTCGTTGCGCACGGCAATGATTTTGTCGGTTGTCTTGGCAAGGGTGTAGGGGACCTCAAGCCCTGTCCCTTTCAGTATCTCCTTCAGGACTTTCTTCCTATCAGTCAGGGTCTTTGTCCTGAGGTCCCTGTTGTCGGCCTGAAGGACATCGAAGAGGAACAACCCTTTGGATTCTCTCGCTACATACTCTCCGTCAAGGATCATCTTGTGTGGTGCATGCAAGAACTCAGGGACCCTGGAGAAGACTGTTGGACTCCCCTTCGGCGTGTAGACCCCCCCATGCTTGCTCGACAGTACGAGCTTATCCCCGCTCTTGAAGAGGAACACTCTGATCCCGTCGTATTTTGGCTCGCACAGAACGGGGAGCGGGTTGGCAATAAGCCAGGTCCCCAGGTCGATTTTGACCGCCTTCGAGTAGTTGTCCTGAACGTAGTTCGGGAGCTCGTCGCTCATCTCTACTTCGAGATGACGGCCCTCGCCTTTCGCTTGGCAACGGGGACAGCTGGCAGCCTTGCCGAACCCTTCTCCTCAACAAGGGCCCAGGCGTCATCGAGTTTCAGGATCCCTTCGCTCATACCCATCAAGAGCCAGAGGCGACCATCCTTCCTCTCGTAGGGATAGACGACACTCGTGTAGAAATTGTACCCTCTTCCCCAGGAGAAGAACGCCACCAGGGCCATCTGTTTCTCCGTCAGGTACCTGGCCAGTTGCGTAACTCTCGAAACCGTCTCTCCGACTTTCTTGTCTGTGTCTGGAGCGAGCTGATAGACTTCCTTGAACTTGTACTCTGAAACTCTTTCCAGCGGCACGAACCCGTCCTTTTCCACCTCAATCCGCTTTGTCCTGTCGAGGGGCTCGACCTCCTCTCCTTCCTGCTTGTCGTATGTCTGACTAAGCGGAATCTCGATGAATTTGCCCTCGAACTCCAGTTCGTATTTCAGGAAGTATCGCTTCTCTGTCTTGACCGTAATCGGAAAATCCCCCTTGTACCTGACGAACTTCTTGGCTTCATCGGGGGTTACCTCCTGCATGTCAAGCCTCTCTCCGGCAGGGCCCTCCTTGTACCTGTAGATCCTAGGAACTTCTCTGCTGACTACCTCCTTTCCCGTCTTCTTGTCCAGCTTTGTCACCCTGACCGGCTGGAGGTCCCCGTGGGCCTTGGCGGCCCTTAGGTGATATTCCACGGCCCCAAGGCCCAGAGTCGGGATGTCCAGGCTGAGGACCCCTCGCCACGAGGCCTTTGAGACGGCCGCGCTGTCTGCCTGCTTCTCAACCTCAGAGAAGATGTCTCCTTTGGGCAATTTCTATCTGAAACCCGTCTGTAAGTTAATTAACGTTATTCCGCATTCTCAAAAGTCTGGCCCGGTACTACTTCAGATGGCGCGCATCCGGTTGCCCTTCGGGTTGTGCTCCACTTCTGCCATCTTCAGGGCCTCCATGACCGGAGGCACGTACATTGCGAACCTCCACGCAGGCCCTTCTTCAGCCCATCCAGCCCCCCACTGGGTTCTTCGGCGACCGCCCCCAGGCTTCGACAGTCCCCTCTCGGGCGGGCTTCTGCTCGTCGGCACTCCCGAGCTCCATCCAGTCGCCATATTTCTTGAGCATGACTTGCAGATCGTTCAAACTACGTAGGTCGTAGCTGAGCTGCGTCTTCCCGACCCAGCAGACAAGAGCTGGGGGATTCAAGGATTCGTCGCGGTACGCCTTGAACTCAGACGTTCCGGGGGGAGTCTTCAGGACCCAGGGGTCTGCTTTGGTTCCTTTGCCCGTCATTGTTTGTCGGCTCAGGTCGAGCGTTTCTCGTTATAAGCACGATGCGACGCGATTGAGCCTCATTTGCTAACTATCAACTGATGTTGACAGGCGTCGTGGCGGAGCCCCCGCTGTGGTCCGCGTCCCCCGAATACGTCGCCGTGATGGTTGCAGTGGTCGGAAGCAAGACAAGGGGGCCTGTGTAAGTGACCGAACAGCTCCCGCTGGAGAGGATGCAGTCAGCAGTCGAGAAGCCTCCACCTGCATCATCACTGAAATGCACCGTGCCCGTCGGGCCAATCGGAGCACCAGGATCAACCGAATCTGTCACGGTGACAGTGCAGGTCGTGGTTCCTAGAGAGGAAATGGACGGAGGAGAGCAAGAAACTGAAACGGTGACAGACCTCGTTGTCGCAGTCACGCCGAATGGCGTCGCTGTCCCGCCGTAGTGGTCGACGTCTCCCGAGTAGCCTGCTCCCACTGAGATCGCTCCCTCCCTCCCCGGCGACGGAGTAAACTTCACCGAACAGGAGCCCGCAGAGAGCTTACAAGTCGACCCTGAGCTAAAGGAGCCTCCCAGGGAGCTGAACGACACAATCCCTGTCGGGGTTATCGAAGTCCCCGCCCCAGTGGAGTCCGAGACAGTCGCGGTGCAGAGCGTCGGAGAGTTGACTGGAACCGTGGACGGAGAGCAAGAGAGCATCGTGGAGCTTTGTCGTTGGTCCACGTTGATTACGATTGACGCCGAGCTGGGACCGAAATTGGGGTCCCCTGAGTACACGCCCGTAAGAGTGGTGCTCCCCTCACTTCCAGCCCAGGGGGTGTAGGTGGTCGAGCAGGCACCAGAATGGATGGTGCACGTGACCGGGCTGAAGCTCCCCGCACCAGTCGACACGAAGTTGACGCCCCCGGTAGGGGCTTGAGTAGCGGTTCCTGAAGCGTCCGAGACCTTGGCAGTGCAGCTGAGTGGAGTGTTTACGATTGCCAAGGCGCTGGCGCAGGATAGCGACAGAGAGGTAGCCCGAGCCCTGACCTGCAGGGTGAAAGGCGCAGCTGATGAAGTGGAATGGTCAGGATCTCCGCCGTAATTGCCTCCAATTTGTTGGGAGGAGGCTGTGTTCCCGAGGGCTGGGGTATAGTGAACTGCGCAGGCCGCGGTGTCTGGGCTCAGAGCTACCAGCGAGCATGTCGCGGGGCTGAAGCTCCCCGCACCGGAGCTGCTGAATGTGAAATCACCCTTCGGCACCAGCGGGGTACCTGAGCCGAGGGAGTCCTCGACCGTGGCTTTACAGTAAACCTGAGATCCGCTAGTTGTGATTGAAGGGACGCATGTGACCGAGGCGCTCGTCGGCCTCGTAACTGCCGTGAGCGCATTGGTCCCTAGACCGTTGCTTGGGGCATGGTCTGAGTCGCCACCGTAAGCGGCGGGGAGTGAAATCGGTCCCTCATTACCCGGTGACGGATAGAATTCAACAGAGCAAGAACCTCCTGAGAGAGCACATCCTGATGCGCTGAAGCGCCCCGGAGGAGTAACGGCAAAATTAACGGCCCCCGACGGCAATGATGTAGTTCCGGCACCTGTGTCCGAGATGATGGCAGTGCACGTGGTCTTAGAGTTCACGGGCACGACACCGGGGGAGCAGCTTACGCCGACAGAGGACGGGCGCTTATTGACCTGGAGGGCGATACTTGCCGAGCTACCATGATGTCCCGAGTCGCCGGCATAGGTCGCGGTCAGGGTGTGATTGCCTTCGGCACCAAGTGCGGGGGTGTACAGGGTGTCGCAGACCAAAGTACCGGCCGCGGGGAGGCAGGTAATCGCGCCGAACCCCCCGGCTGACCCACTCGTGAAACCGACCTTGCCGGAGGGGGCTGCCCCGTGGCCAGGGCCCAGAGAGTTGCTGATTATGACGGTGCAAGTGGAACCTGCATCCACGATTTGAGGAGAAGGAGAGCAGACAAGTTTCGCAGACGTCGCTAGAAGACCCGATGAAGAGGTAGTGTTTGAACCAGTTGTCACGGAGGTGACGGAGGATGAGGTCCCTGTGTTGCTCGTGAGCGAGGAAGTTGATGAACCTGAACCGCCTGGGTGGGAGAGGAAGGCATACGCGCCTCCTGTCGCAACGACGGAACCTACCAACAGAAAAGAAACAAGATACATCCACTTCCGCGATCGGCCACCCACTCCCAGTCGGCGTGCCTTGTCCTTGGATATTGGCGGAGGTGCTTCGTCATGCTTCATGCTATACGCTCGATGCTCGAAATACGGCAATCCCTCCCTCTTTGGCTTGATGGAGCCGGAATCTGATTTCATCCAGCCCACCCGCGAAGTGGATCATTTTCTCTCTCGGAGTCTTGAGTTGTCTGAACGATATCTTACTTCCTGCCGAAATCAGAAACTAATCCCTACTGACTTGTGAAGAATCCAAATTCGATGATATAGATTCGGACTCGCTATCATCCATGGTCCCTATGCCGAAAGGAGCAGGCAAGTGCTCGGTTAGGCCCATATCCCGCGGCAGACACTAAATAGCGGCCTTCGGGCGCCCCACTGATGGACACCGAAGCCGGGAACGAACGCATCAGGCTCTCCAAGTGGCTCGCTGTCCTCGTCGTCGCCCTTCTGGCTGTCGCGGTCGTGCTCGCCCTTGCCTGGGTCATCCTCCGTTGGTCCATTTCCGAATCCGTCTACTCAGCCAAGGCCGGCCTCGATTGGTTCGGCATAACATTCTATCACGAATACACATTCATCGCCGCCGCCTTGTTCTCCCTATTACTGGTCAACCCCCGACCGGGGAGGAGCGACCTTCGCAGGCTAGGCACCGTGGTCTACAGGCTGGCGAGGCCCTACGAAGCCGAAGGGGAGAACAGGCCCAGCGAAAAGATGAACATCTGGCTCTGGGGCCTATGGCAGACTGTAAAGTGGGCGATAGGCTTCTACACCTTCGCGACCTTCGGGGCCTTCCTATTTTTGGGCCCAGTCATGAACCCAATTACGATGATGTCCATGGGACTTGGAAGCTGGGCCGATGTGCCGAGGGCATTCACGCTCCCGTTCGCTCCGGCTTCCGGTTCGGGCCTGATTGGTCTGATGCCTACGTTGACAATCCAATACGCGGTCATCGTCTACGTCCTGTCAGCATTCCTCCTGGTCGCCGGGTTCAGAGTCCTAATCCGCCTCTTGGCCAATCTCGCAATCCGGCGCAGCGGCGTCTGGCTCAGGAACCTCCTGACTTTGGTCGCGCTAATCCTCTTTGAAACCATTTTGGGCGCCCCCTACTGGCTGATGAACATCGCGACTCCATACGTCTACGGAATCGTCTGGAGTGCTCTGCTTCTTTCGCTTCTGGGAATCGTCGCCCTCTCAAAGAGGGACGTAACTTCGACGAGACTTAGAATCTTCAAGGGGATTGCGGTGCTCCTCGCAATACTCCTCCTGGTCCAGGTGGCTGCAGGGGCATTCTACTACTTCAACTGGAACAACAACTTCCTCGCGTACCAGTGGTACCCTCAGACACAGAAGCAGATTTCCGTGACCAGATGGGCGGCAGGACTGGACAGCATACACGTCAACAACATCACCACCCTCCCCACAAGCAACCCTAGGACGACGCTCGACCTCGTCAGGCAATGGGATCAGCAGGCTGCGTCTGTCACGAATACGAAAGAAATTGGCGCCTACAATTGGATGGGGCTTGCCAGCTCGGAGATCGTGTTCTACAATGGCACGGAGTATTGGGTCTCGCCAACTACCCCTGTCTTCCCGTCGACAGACTGGATCAGTGAGCACCTGATCTACACCCATGCTGCGAAAGTTCTGGTAATCAACACTCACAACGGGTCGGTGATCAAACCGACCAACGCCTTCGGTATCAAATCAGAACCTCCCATCTACTATGGAGAAGGAGATGGCTTCAACCAGAACGTGTACGTCCACGTCCCCGGGTACAACGAGATTCAGAACGTTTCGTATTCCAAGGCCGTCGACTATACGTTGAGCGGCTGGCAGAAGTCGATGTGGTTCACTTTTGCCGAGGGACAGCTTGGTTTCGCCTTCTCAGGCCAGCCGATAGACATGCAGTGGAATAGGAATATCTTCTCCAGGGTGGGGGACGTGCTCATCTCTGGTCTGACGATGGACCCCTCGGCCTATATCGTGTCCGATGGGAAGAACCTCTACTACACGGTGCAGGTCTACATAGATTACCCGCTGCAATCAGGCTTCGCTGACAGCCCCTACCTGAGGTTCTTCGGCGTGGTCCTGGTGAACATCCAGGACGGGTCTTTACAAGGGTACACAGTGTCCAACCTTCTTTCGCCGTCGGGCGTGAACGGCACGGACTTCATCACGAAATTCTACCAGGGCTACTACAGCACGTGGAGGGCCCCGCCTGCCTGGCTTGTCCCTCAACTCAGGTACCCCGAGCAGCTGCTTGGATCTCCCACTGTGCATGGACAATTAGACTACAACTTCGTCTATCACGTGAACAGTCCGTTCATATTCAGGTCCGGCACTCAGTTCTACGAAAGGGCGGGCGACAGCAATGTGCAGTACATTCCGTTCGCCGTCGGGAACAAGACGTACTTCGTCGGCCTGCAACTCGCCCAATACCAAGGCGTCGTCAGCAAGAACCTTGGTGCGCTCTACATCGCCTACGGAGGGGATAGGCTCGGGCAGGTCTATCTCTATCAGAACCCGTCGCAGTCGGCGCTCATCATCGGCCCCACGGCGGCCGAGAACGCCCTCACCACAAACCAACAGGTAAGGACTCAGCTAACCCTCCTCCCAAACAACCGATTCGGCTCATACCTGCTTTACTCGGTCGGGGGAGCGCTCACCTACTTCGTCGCAGTCTACACCAACCCTGGCTCGAGCGGGGTGGTCACGCAACTACCTTTCATGACTGCGATCAACCCATCCACAGGGGTCGTGGGTGTGGGTCTCGACGCCGCGTCAGCATTCAACAACCTTGGGGCTGGAAATTCCACGACGGGATCTACTCCAAGCAGGACGGCATTGGTTCACCAGATAGACACCTTCCTAGCATCGAAGAGCTACCGTCTAGTCAACGCAACGTCAGTCAACCCTACGGTATACGTGAACGTAGCCAGCGTATCTCTCAGTGCAGCAGGGGCGACCCAGACAATCGACAAAGTAGCCAACCTTCTCCGATCCTACGGGCCGGGGAGCGTTGCGAACACCGTCTATTCCTGGATAGACAATGCGGGCAACCTGAATTTCGGACTCATCGTCGTACCCGCGCCGGGAGTGACGTACATGTACTACGTCACAATCAAGCAGTGACGCCTTGTTTCTAGCGCCTGGCGAAGAGAATTACTACCACGACAATGGCCGCAATAAGGCCGAGGACTATCAGACGCAGGCCCCCATTCCTCTCCCATATCATGACGCTTGCGTTGATTTGGGCAAACGGGCTCCTGGAGTTCAGCTGCTTCACTAGGTGAAGTGCCTCCTCGTAAACGAACTTCCCTCCGTCTACTGAGACGACGTTGTCTCCCTTCAGCACGAACGTGTGCCCTTTCACCGCCAGCGGCAAATGCGACCTTCTGTTCACCCATTCGCGGAATTCTTCTTGGCTCAAGGCCCTATCACAGTTCTGCGCAAAGGTGCTTCCTTATTCCTTTATTGTAGCCGGCTTCCATCGTTAAAATAACCCCAGACGCCTATCCAGAGAGGAGGCCAATAGGACTGGCAACAGACATCACAGACCCCGTCGTAATCTTCACCCTTGCTCAGACAGTTGTCCTTACCCTGACCATGATCATATTCATCTACCAGTTTCGCGCCCAGAACTTGGCAATCAAGGACGCCGCCTACCAGAAGACCTTGGATGACTTCTCGGATTCAATAGCTCTGCTCGTCCAGAAGCCCGAACTTGCCTCACTCGTGGACGAATTGGGACAATTCAGCAGGGGTGGGGTCCCCGAATCAAGTAAACTGAGTCCTGAAAGGGCCGCCGCCTTCGGGTACATGCTCCTGAATTACTCGCTGTTCGAGAGGGTCTATCTGCTCTACGCAAAGAAATGG
The DNA here is from genome assembly GCA_035935095.1 of Nitrososphaerales archaeon. Taxonomy (GTDB): domain Archaea; phylum Thermoproteota; class Nitrososphaeria; order Nitrososphaerales; family Gagatemarchaeaceae; genus UBA183. The sequence continues at coordinate 58,571 of DASYXJ010000034.1, forward strand.
ATTGACGAGGACACCTGGAGCCAATGGTATACGTGGCTCAAGACCATGGCCAAGCATCCCATTTTCCAGGAAGTGCACAGAAGGTCAGAAGGAACCTACGACCGGGAATTCCAGAGGCTCGTCGCCGAAGCGGGCAAAGCCGACGCCAAAGCATGACAAAGATCGACGGCATAGCAAAGTGGAGCGCGGTGGTGTCCGGCCTGGCGCTCTACGGGTCCTGGACGGCTAACTGGGCAATTTCCCACACATGGTATTTGTCCGTGGACAGGACTGGACTCCTGTCAAACATACAAGACTACGTCGGAGCCCTGTGCGCAGGCGTCCTGATCCTCTCTGTGTTGATTCTCCGCCGCAGTAACCTGAAGAGAGGGGTCAAGGAAGCAATTTTCTTCGTCTCATTGGTTGCATTTGCGGCCACATCACAAATCATTCTCTTCGACCAGGTAGATATCTTCAACCACGTAATCAACTTGCAGACCTATTTCCCTGCCATCATCTGGTTCAACAACGCGGAACTATTCTTCGTCAGCCTCGTGGTTCTTCTGCTGACAAGGCCGACCAACTGGCAATTGAAGAAGTCCTCAGGTTGACTTCGTTCCCTCATCGATGTACAAGCGGAACCTGAGTTGCCTCAGGCTTCTCGCTGATCGACTCCAGATACTGCTTCAGTGATTCGTACAACGCCCAATAGACCTTTTTGTCTCTTAGGTTCTTCACCATCGCGAAGGACCCTTCTTCCACCATGACGACGAATTCTGCAACCTGTCTCGCGTTCACGTTCTTCTTGAGGTATCCTTCGGCCTGTGCCTTCTTCAGGTATTTCTCAGTCTCGTCTATCCAGAGCAATAATATCGCCTGGAGTTTTTCTCTGAAGACAGGGTCGACAGCAGACATCTCCTGCACCAGGTTGTTCAGCGGACACCCAAGGCCCATATACTCCTCCTTTGTGGACTCGATTGCCTTCCTGAAACGGGTGATTATTCCTTGAACGGGGTTCTTGTAGGCGGCAACCGGCCTGATCCATCTGTCCAGTGTCATCTCTTTCAGCACCTCGTCGACAAGCGCGTAGCCCAGCTCGTTCTTCGAGTGGAAGTGGCAAAAGAAAGCTCCCTTCGTCATGGAGGCCTTGGCAACGATTTCGTCGATGCTTGTGGCCTGGAAACCATGCTGGTGGATTTGAGTATATGCGGCCTCCAGGATGGCGGCCCTGGTCCTTTCCGGGTCCCTCATATCGGTGCTTTTGTCGTAGGCCCTCTGTCTAATATACTGTTCGGTATAATCATGATAATATAGAGTGCCCCGAATAGTTTCATGAATGGAGCGTGTGGCCCGGGATGGCTCCGAGCAAGATTTATTACCCTAATCGAAAATACCGTTTGGTATGTCCGGCCCGGAAGGAAATTCTCCATCTGCGGGTGCCGACGGCGCGTGGCCCCGCACAACTGGAGCGATCCCTGCTCATGCAGGTCTTGCTTTTGTTATAATTATTGCGGCCTACTTCCTGGACATAATTGACGCATCCATAGTCCAAATTGCTCTGCCTTCAATTCAGCGGTCTTTCACCGTCTCCACGGCTGACCTTCAGTGGGTTTATGGGGCCTACGCGATAACCCTCGCCGGCTTCCTGTTGCTCATGGGGAGGGCAGGAGACGTCTTCGGTCAGAAGAAAATCTTCGTAATCGGACTCGGCGTCTTCTCCGCAGCGTCACTCTTGGGCGGACTCTCGCCGAACCTTCTGACTCTGGTCGTCTTTAGGGCCTTGCAGGGAATCGGAGGGGCCATGACTACGGTTACCGCTTTCGCAATTTTCTTGGGACTGTATCCCGAAGGGCCTGAAAGGAACCGAAGGTTTGGAATTTTTGTCGCGGTGCTCTCCGGCGGATTTGTCTTTGGGGCTTTCTCTGGTGGGATCCTGACCACCTTCTTCGGTTGGCGTTACGTGATGTTCGTAAACGTCCCGATCGGCATGGCGGCGATACTCCTCAGTCAGAAGTACTTGCCAAACGCCAGCGGTTGGACCAAGGATCAGCATCTGGATGTGCCGGGCGCGGTGACCGTGACAACTGGAATCATCCTCTTCGTTTACGCGTTGACGAGTGCAGCTACCCTCGGGTTCGGTTCATTGCTAACATACGGCCCGCTCCTCGTCTCGTTTGCCTTCCTGGGCGCCTTCGCGTTCATCGAATCCAGGTCCAGGGCACCTCTGATGCCTTTGTCTTTCATGAGACGCGGGTCGGTCCTCGCATCAAACACCCTTGCGTTGGTTCTCACTTCGATTGTTGGAGGCATCTCATTCATACTCACCATTTACCTGCAGGAAATACTCGGATATTCCGCGATTTCTGCAGCATTCGGCACGCTCCCGCCCGCACTGATCTTCTTCTTCGTGGGTGGCTGGGGTGCGTCCCGTGTGCTCAACAGGTTTGGGGCGAGAAAAACTCTGCTGCTGTCCTCAGCATTTGTGACCATCGGGGTCCTGCTGCTTGTCCCAATTTCCCCGCAGGGGAGCTACTGGGGAATAGTCCCGGGCATGACCGTCTGGGCCTTAGGGGCCAGCATCGGGTTCCCAGCTGTAAACATAGCCGCGGTTGCAGGCATAAAGCATGGGGAGGAGGGCTTGGCCTCTGGGGTGGTCAGCACTTCGTTCCGGATTGGATTCCCTCTTGGCTTGGCGGTGCTCCTGACAGTTGCAGGCGTGTTCGACCCCCCCGCAGCAGCAGGATCCGGTGCGGTTGCAGCCGCAGCAGCCGTGGTGGCAGGCTTCCAATATGCCCTCTTCGGGGGAGTGTTGCTGGGCGCATTGGCCTTCGTCCTAGCCCTGCGCATCAAGGACCCACCGCCCATGCAGTGGCGCAAGCCAGAAGGCAGCCAGGGACCACAAGAATCAGTCCCGTCTTTTCCTGAATCTAATCCAATTTCTTCTTAATCTCTTGCACCTTAGGGTCGTTCGTCTTAATCCACAAGTATGGTATCATGGCGTTGGCATGACCGTGCCCCAATCCAACATCTGATTTCAGCCACGACAGCAGGTCAGCATGTTTTGCGACTATCTTGCCATGCTCAATCAAACCCTTCCTTTTGGCCAACTCTAGGAAATCATCAGGAGACATCCATGTCTGGGCCTGAATATTGTCGAGACAGGCCTTGAAGGTCAATCATCCGGCGCCTTCCCTGTCTTGGCCCGGTCTGTATGAGACTATGTTCCCGTCTTTGTCGTCGACTATGACTTCCTTCTTCTGGGGCGCGATCCCTGAAATCTCAGCTAGGACCTTCCACTTCGAATCGGGCTCCATGGCGACGACCGACGAAATGGTGATCCTCTCATAGCCGGCGTCGTCCCTTAGGAACTTCCTGGCGACCCCTATCACTTCGGTTATCGACATCCTCAATTAATGAGCACAGACATATCTCCCGCAAGGGGGCGCTTTCAACTTTCCGAGGTGGGAATAGAGAATAAAGCGGAGTGGTCGGACCGTCCCCTGGGAATCTCCGTTGGAGTTCAGTCTCGTCTTCGCCCGGCCTGATGACGTCGACCTGCTGGTCAAACACAGGCTAGGTCTGTTGCTCGAGGTACATCCAGAGCTCGAGAAAAAGATTGAGGAATCGGAAGTTTGGACCCGGGAGTGGATCAGGAAGAGGCTTTCAGACGGTGAACTCATCGGACTCCTCGCAAAAGCAGAAGACGGAAAGGTGGCTGGGAGCGGTTGCATATGGCTCAGGGACGATCTACCCAGACCAACGAATCCCCGCATGATTGCGCCGTACCTGATGTCCATGTACACCTCACCGGAATTCAGACGAAAGGGTGTGGCGAGGTTGATCGTGCAGAGTGCCCTGAAGTGGTGCAAGGAACGAGGATACGAGAGGGTTAGCCTTCACGCCTCAGAAGCGGGGAAGCCGCTCTATGCGAGCCTGGGATTCTCTCCCACGACTGAGATGAGGGCCAAGCTCTGAGCAATCCGGACAATTCACATTTCAAGGGCCTCTCCAAACCATGGTGGCTTGGTGTCGCTGACAGGTTACCTGAAGTCGCATCCCGTGGCACTCCTCCTTGCCCTCACCCCAGGGATCCCCGAATATCTGTCCAGCTCTAGCCCAATCAACGCGATAGTGCTCAACCCTTTCATGTTCCTCTTCCAACTGTTGGCTAACCTCGGCCTGTACGGCTCCGGGGTGCTCTTGATTTACGAGGCGAAGGTCAGATGGAAGAAAGGATGGGCTACCGTCCTGCTTCTGGGAGCCGCCTACGGAATCCTCGAGGAGGGGGTTGCCCTGAGCACCCTGTACGACTCCAAGGCAAACCCAGTGGGCGACTTCGGCATATACGGTCATTGGGCCGGGGTGAACTGGATCTGGTCTGCGGGGATTGTGCCCTTCCACGCTCTGTGGAGCATTTCCCTTCCAATCCTTCTGCTGGGACTCGCTCTTCCGGGGACCGTCGGAAAGAGCCTCCTCTCCAAAGGAAGGATGGCAATCGTCGCTGTAGTGTTTCTGATTGACGTACTCGTGCTCATGGCCTTCGTGTCCAGGGCCTCGGGGTACTGGATGGGCCTGCCCATCCTGGTTCTGAGCTTGGTCTTCGTTGGCGCACTCATCTTCGCAGCGCGTCGCGTCTCAGCCGGTGCATTGGCCGCCAAGCCGGTGATTCACAGCGCGTCAAACAAGGTTCTTGCCCTCATGGGTATCTCCTTCTTCCCTGTGGTTCTCCTTACGGAGAACATCCCAAGGGCGGTGGGTGTGCCTGCGGCGCTTGATTTCATCCTGGTGCTGCTCGTTCAGGCCCTGTTCCTGGTCTATATCGTTCGAAGTGCTGGGATTAGCGAAAATCGCAGGGGGTTGCTTTCCCTTGCCCTTGGGTTGATTCTTCCCATCGCTATATTCGGAGTGGTGGCAGAGATTGCTCTACCCATGACGCTCCTTGCTGATCTAGTCATGGTCCTCTTCTTTAGAGGACTTTGGAGGAAAGAGGCTCCATCGGTCGGAACTGACAGCTTCGAAGCGCCTAAATCGGTCCCGCTTGGTCAGCTCCAAGGATGCACAGGACGCTCGTGAACTTTCTTTTCTAGCGCAACGAAGATATGCCGGAGCCTCGAACTGCCTAATGGTGTATCTTCGTAACATCGTTGTGGTGGCTCTTTGCACGGCATTCGTCGTTGGCTTCGTCGTCGTACTGAATTACGCCACGGCTGGGGTTGGGAAACAGGGACAGACCGCCCTCGTCACGACACAGACCACCTCATGCACCAGCCAGTCACTAACCTGCGTGAACTTCTCGATTACTTCGGCCCGCTTGGTTTCGATGAATTACACAGACGTGCTGGGCCCAGGGAACTACGCTACCCTCACCTTGGGGTTGAACGCGTCAGGGGGAAGTCAGATTACAAGCGTCAAAGTATTCGTCGGCAACCTGTCCGCAGGTACGTTCCAGGGGCCCTTCCAACCAGGAGTCAACAGAGTTCTGAATCTGACGCTCCCGGCGACGATCTCGGTGTCTTCGGGTAAGACATACACGATTAGCGTCGAGGGATACTTCGATAGCGGAACAGAGACCGTCTGGGAGTCTGTCAAAGTCACAGCCAGCTGAAGCCATGAGGCCCAGTAATCTGACTTCCAGAACACCCGTTCAATCCCGATGAACGACGCGCGTTCTCGTTTTCAAAAACATCGATTCAAGAACCCATAAGACCATACCACACGCGATGATGGGCGAAATAAGGCGCAAGCTGAAGTCCATCGACGACGACGCTCTCTGGGATGCGGACATGATTCTCCAGCCAGAGGTTGAAGCCACCACGGATCTCCCCACCGATAGCCAGGACATGCCGTCTGCTTCACGAGTGACCGGAGAGTTCCGTCCCAACACGGGCATGTCAGACTACTATGCAGGGGTGGTCCGAGCAGCCATAGCACAAGGAGGCCGGTACGGCGACCACCAAATCTCACTTCCCTGGCTTAGGAAGATACTCGCTGGCCTCGAATGGAGAAACGTCGAACCAGAAACGCTGTGGGAAGGGGTTGACGGGTTGGGTCCGAGCGTTCCCAACGCCAAAATTCCAGTATACGACGAGCTCTTTCCTTCGGGGCCCGAACCTTCGCCAGACTGAGAAAGGACTTCACAAGCAATGGGCCACTTTGGCACAGGGACCCGGGCTCAGCGCCGACCTTAGCTCACCGATATGGTCCGCTACTCTTGTCTGCTGAGATGTAGGGCCTAATCCTCGCTTCGATCATCTGTTTCGGGGCGGCCCCCACTATGCCGTCCACGGGCCTTCCATCCTTGAATATCATTATCGTGGGGATTCCCTGAATGCCGAACTGTTGAGAGACAGTGGGATTGTCGTCGACGTTCAGCTTGAAGAAGGTCGCCTTTCCGGCCATTTCCACAGAAAGCTGCTCAAGCACCGGCGAGACCACTTTGCAGGGGCCGCACCAGGGCGCCCAGAAGTCAACCACGACCAGCGGGTGACTGTTAACGGCCTCTTGGAAATTGGATTCGGAAAGGTCCACCGGCTTTCCAGGCAGAGCCGGTTGGCTAGGCTCGTCCTTGGTACGCTCTCGGAGCATCTCTTCGAACTTCTTATCGTTAATCCGCCTTACTTCTTCATCAAAACTCATTTCATTCACCCGAAGTAGTCTTCCAGCTCCTCCAGAATCGACTTCACCGAGAGTTCCCTCAAGTTAAGAGCCTCGGAAATTCTCTCCACGCCTCTGTCGTGTTCATCTAGTATATGGAATAGTACCCTCCTTGTATCCAGCTCGTCGAACTTGCTTGCGACCATGGAGGCCTCTCGCATAGCGAAGTTCCTTACCCCCAGCAGTTCAAACCGCTCCTGCTCAATCTCATCCATCCTCCTATCGACTTCGCCCAATGCTTCGGATAGGAGAGAGAGTTTCTTGCTTTCATCGTTCTCCTCGATGGCGTGTTGGACTTTGTGTCTGAGTTGGCTTACCTCTTGAGAAGTCTTCTCCTTCCCTTGCTTGGCCTCGAACGCCATCCCTCTGGCTATGAACAGGTTGGGCCCGACATCCATTGTGATGGAAATGCCCTTGGCGAGCGAGTAAAGCTTCCTCCTAGGCCCGTTGGGGCTATCCTTCGAGACTGTCTTAACAAGCCCGGCGTTCTCCATAGTCGCCAGATGCTTCGCGACAAGCGGCTGGCCAAGCCCCAGCTCCTTCGACAGCTGGAGGGCGTAGGCCGGCTCCTGGCTCAGTCTCTTGATGATCCTCCGCCTGACGGGGTTCTCCATCACCTGGAGGGCAGAATCAAGTTCTTCCTTGTCCATGATTATCAGTCCTAAACAAAAAAGTAGGGAGGGCCCTACTTTAGGGCGACCCTCCTTGACCCTTCCTGGGCCCTCGGCTCCGTCTTCGGGAGCTTCAGTTCCAGGACTCCGTTCTTCATGGTCCCTACGACCTTCTCGGACACGACTTCCTCAGGCAGACCCAGGTATCTGTGGAAGTAGGCGCGCGTGCTCATGCTCTGCGTGCCGTCCTTCCCTTTGCTCTCCTTCTGCGAGGTCTTCTCTGCCTTGAGTTCGAGCTCCCTCGAGGTGACCTTCACCTCGACCTCGTTCTTCTCGAAGCCGGGAAGCTCCGCGGTCAGGACGTAGTGGTCGCCGCGGTCTTGGAAGTCGACCACTGGTTCCCTTCCCTGGACCTCGGTCCACATGGACCCCATGGAGCTGGGGAAGAGAGGCTGCACGAATTCGTCGAAGGGCCTCATGAACTCCTCGAAGATTCGAGGAAATCCGAGGCTCGGTATTGCGATTACCGTGGAGTCTTTGTCCTCCTGTCTACGGGACCTTTCCTTGTTGTTCTTAGTTGTCATGTGCATGTCACTTTTGGTATATTACCGTAGGTAGTATACCTATTTAAGATTTACGAGGAGCAGAGGCGTCAAGAAGTCCTAGGACGTGTATTTCTGAGTGAGATACTGCAGGAGTCTCTCCGGGTTGTACGCCTCCCCGAAGACCTTCATCTGGAGAGCCTTGGGCGCATAGGTCGACCCGTACCTGTGAATGTTACTCCTCAACCATTCCCGTACTTCCATAATGTCCCCTCTCTGTAGGGCCTCACGGACGAATGCACCGTCTTTCATCTTGTGCCAGATCATCCCTGCCACAACATTGCCAAGTGTGTACGTTGCAAAGTAGCCGAACGACCCCCCACTCCAGTGTATGTCCTGCAGGACCCCTTCTGCGTCGCCCTTCGGCCTCATCCCAAGATACTCTTCGAAGGTGTCGTTCCAAAGTGAGGGTAGCTCCGACACCTTGACGTCGCCAGCGATGGCCTTCTTCTCTATCTCGTACCTGAGCGCAGTGTGGAAGTTGTAGGTCAGCTCGTCGGCTTCCACCCGGATGAAGCTCCTCTTCACGGCATTGAAGTACCGGTACAGTTGTTCGTCGTCATAGTCACCGACGAAGGGAAGGTTCTTTCTGAGCAACGGGTCGAGGAGCTTCACAAACTCCCTGCTCCTTCCCACGACGTTCTCCAGGAACCTAGACTGGGACTCGTGGAGTCCAAAAGACGCGCCTTCAGCCAGCGGGGTGTAGGCAAGCTTTTCGTCAATCCCCAGCTCGTAAAGCGCATGACCGCATTCGTGGATGACCGCGTAGAGGGAGCCCTTGAAGTTCTCCCCCTCATACCTGGTGGTTATCCTGACGTCATCTGAGGCGATGCGGATTGAGAACGGGTGCGTCGAAACATCCATCCTGAATCTGTCTCCGGGCATCTTCAGCATGCCCACGACTCCTTGGTTGACTCTCTCCATGGCTTCGGTCTCGTACTTTGCAGAATCAAGCGGGTGCTTTTCGGGGTACACTCCTGCCTCCATGACCTTTTCGACGAGCTTCCTGCTCGCTGGTATCAATTTAGAATAAACGGCATCGGCGTCGCGGACCATGAACCCTTCCTCGAACATGTTCAGGAGGGCGTTGTAGGGGTGCTTCTGGTAGCCAAGCTTCTCGGCCACTTTCCTCTCGAGCTTCACTATCTTCTCCAGATGAGGACTGAAGAGCTTGAAGTCTGACTTCTTGCGGGCCGTCCTCCAGACCACCGTCGCTTCGGTTGTCACGCGCTGAATCTCGTCCACCATCTCCGGCGGGATCTTCAGGAAGAAATCCAGGCCCCTCCTAAGAACACGGACCACCCCTTTTTCCATGTCGTCCAGGTCCCTTGCCTTCTCGGCCTTCCTGACCATGCCATCGAGCTCGACCGTCGCTTTCTGCACCATCATAGCCAGTTGTCCCGACGCAATCCCTCTCGGCGTAGCACCGCCCTCGGGCATGTGCGTTTCAGTGTCCCAGCCCATCACAGCCATCGAGTGGTTGAGCGCCCAGACCTGCCTGTATCTCTTCAGGATATCTCGGACTATCGGATTCCTAGCCAAAACGCGAACTCCAACCGTCTGTCGTGTCGATTTTAACGGTTTTCAGTGGGCAGCGCAAGATTCTTGTTAGAGCCATCTTCCCGAGAGTTCTATGACTCCAGAAGAGGAGGAGACCTGGAGACGGGCGCTCAGCCGATTCAGGGAAGAGAAGGACAAGTTCTTCCAAACCGGCCGTGACTCGCCGCTCATCTTGGGCGAGAAGGACAAGTTTACTGGGCTGAAGTATTTTGACCCCGACCCCTCTTTCAGATTCGAAGCTAAGCTTCAGAGAGCCCCGAACCCCGACTCGGTGATCATGGCCACCAGCAAGGGAACCCGACAGCTCTTCAACAGGATGGGCTACTTCGACCTTGACATCCCCGGGAAGACCATCCGACTCCATGCATATCAGTCGGCCGAAAGAAACGACCCCAACCTCTTCATTCCATTCAGGGACGCCACCTCGGGCAAAGAAACCTACGGCTCGGCCCGCTACCTTGACCTTGAAGTGGAGCATGACGACGAATATGCTGTCGACTTCAACCAAGCCTACAACCCTTACTGCGCCTACAGCGAGGACTTCATCTGTCCCCTGCCGCCGAGGGAGAACTGGCTAATCGTCCCGATCCGAGCCGGCGAAAAGAAGTACCACGACGGCTAGCCGAAGTCACGATATCTGGATGGCGAATATCTTCGACCCTGCTGCGACGAACACGCGTCCGTCCCCTGTCGCCGGAGTCGTAAACCTCGTGACCTGCCCCGTGCTGAACGAGAAAAGCGACGTCCCAGACTTCACATCGTACCCGTGGAGAATCCCGCTCGAAGTGTCAATCGCCCAGACCACGTTCCCCGTCACTATCGGAGGCCCCGAGGGGAAGCTTGGGGTCCTCCAAAGTACCTGGAATGAGTTGGGGGAATATGAAAGGGCTACCAGCCCGTCGGAGCAGGGGACGAACACGTAAGCCCACGTCGCTGCGGTCCCACCGAAGACCGACGAACATACATCGCCCGAGTACACCTGCCCGCCAATCCCTCCAAGCTTGATAGTGTTCAGAAGGTACCCCACCCCTTCCTTCCCAATCTGGAATATCTCGTTATTCCCGAGGAGGGTAGGTCCGACCGAGCCTAGGTCTGTGTCCCCATTGTTGAGCTGCAGCCAGTTGGATGGGGCGAAGTAGTCGAGCTGTTGCAGGTTGGGCGAGAGTTTCACCACTGCGTTTCCGTAGTCGAAGATTGATGAAGAAGCTCCGTTCCCGGTAGCCACAAACAGATTGCCCGCCGAGTCGATGGCTCCACCAGAGGAGGCCCAGATTCCCCCTTCTCTGCCCGTCGGTACCTGATAGGAGAACATCGCACCGCTTCCATCAGCCTTGATCCCCACGACCCATCCGTGGTACTGACCGCAGTCCCCGTCCAGCCCTCCGTAGGGGATGTAGACCATACCATTCCCAAGGGACAACGCTCCCCGCTCTTGCTGGACCTTCACGGTTGCCCCCGGCGGGTCAGCAGGCTGTGAAAAGATGATTCTGCCGTCCGTTATGCTAAGTGCAACAAGGTAATGCAACGGCGCCGGTGACTCGTAGGCTACGACGTAGATGGTCTTGGTTCCGGGGTCAATAACAGGCGTCCCGGTTATCCCGCTGGGGTTTATGTTCCCGCATGAAAGTGACGCCCCATCTACCGGGGTTGCGATGTGGGTCCTCCAAAGCACCGCTCCGTTGGTTTCGTTTAGAGCATAGACGGAGTCGTTCTCGGTGGCCACGAAAACCAGACCCGAGTACAAAAGCGGCTCTGCATACGCAGCCCCATCGAGCTTCTGCGAGGCCCAATCGGTTTTCGCACAAGTGACGATGCCGGGGGTAGAGCCTTCGCGCGAGTTATTCCCATGGTACGTGGTCCAGTCCACAAGTGGAAAACTCGTCGACGCACAACCATTTCTGGTGGTGGACGTAGTAGTGGTCAACGTCCTCGTCGTCGATGTGCTAGGTGATATGGTCGACGAACTCCTGCTGCTGGTCGAAACATTTCCGGGAGAGGACCCCAATAGTGAGAATGCGGAGACCGCCACTACGACAAGGACCGCAAGCGCGAGAACCGCTCCCCGATTCACATTTAGGGAAAGGAGCGATTCGCCCCTTAAGGGTTCTCGGGCACTCTGATCCCATCTTGAAGCGAAACCAAAGTGCTAAACGTGCAGCCCGCAGGGATGGCGGAGTTGATAATCGCGGTTTTAGGCGCCGGTAAGATAGGCGAAGCAGTGGCCCGGTCTTGCGTGAAATCTCCTAAAGTCTCCCAGGTCATAGTGACAAAAAGGAACGTCACTACTCTTAGGCGCCCCCTTCCCAAGAAGATCCTGGCGACAACCGACAACGCGGCGGCTGCGAAGAAGGCGGACGTAGTGATACTGGCCGTCAAAGCGGCCGACGCAAAGCACCTGCTGGACGATATTTCCAACGAAACTCATGGAAAGGTTGTAATTTCATTCATGGCTGCCATCTCCCTTTCAAGGCTCGAGCGCCACTTACCAAAGGCTAAGATTGTCCGTGCTATGACAAACATGGCGGCTACCGTCGGAGAGGCCGCTACGGCATATTCCCCTGGACACAACGTCACACCTGATGACATTGAGACTGTGAATTTTGTCCTTGGAAGACTCGGCGAGTCGGTCGAGCTCCCTGAATCACAACTCGACGCCGTGACCGCACTGAGCGGGAGCGGACCTGCATACATCGCCATCCTTATCGACGCGATGGTCACCGCGGGGCTAAAGGTGGGGCTACCACGGGACGTAGCTTTCAAACTGGCGACCCAGACCTTGGTCGGCACGGCAAAGCTCCTACGCGGGACGGGCATGGGCATCACAGAGCTCAGGGACGCAGTCACCACGCCGGCGGGGACGACCATCGCAGGCATCTACGAACTCGAGAAGGGCTCATTCCGAACCAGCGTGATCAACGCTGTCGAGGCCGCCACCATTGCCGCGGAAAGGGTAGCTAAGAAGTTCGATACCGAACACTAGGAACGAACTGAACAAACGTTAAACCCGACTCGCGGACGGCTCATGTGCGATGATAGGAGGCGTTCCTCGGGAGACTGCCGAGGGTGAAAAGCGCGTCGCCATCGTCCCAGAATCCGTCCCGAAAATTGGACAGCTTACCATTGAAGTTGAGAGGAATGCAGGAGAGCAAGCGGGATTCTCAGATGATGCCTTTACTGAAGCCGGCGCGCGTGTTGTGGAGGACACCAAAGCTCTGTATGACGACGCGGACCTAATTCTGAAGATTCAGGTACCAACCGTTGACGAGGCGGCAAGTTTCAAGGAAGGCGGCGCTCTTGTTTCATACCTCTATCCTCTGAACAATTTGCCCGTAATGAAGAAGCTCTCCGAAAGGGGGGTGACGGCCTTCGCCCTCGACCTGATGCCACGGATCAGTCGAGCACAGGCAATGGACACACTTTCCTCGCAGGCGACCCTCGCGGGCTACAGGGCTGTCACAATGGCTGCTGACATGCTTCCGAAGATCTTTCCGTTGATGATGATGGCGGCTGGTACGATACCCCCCGCCAGGGTCTTCGTTCTCGGAGCCGGTGTTTCCGGACTCCAAGCAATAGCCACGGCTCACAGGCTGGGAGCGGTGGTGGAGGCCTACGACGTGCGTCCTACGGTGAAAGAGCAGATTGAAAGCCTGGGGGCGAAGTTTGTCGAGCTGCCAATCCAAGCCCAAGAGTCACAGACTTCCGGGGGCTACGCGAAGTCCCAATCAGAAGATTTCTACCGGAAACAGCAGGAACTTCTCGGTGAACGCATGAAGGTGGCTGATGTCGTGATATCGACCGCCCTTGTCCCCGGGAAGAAGGCACCTCTACTCATCTCGGAGGACGCTGTGAAGGGCATGAGGGCGGGCTCGGTCATCATAGATTTGGCAGCCGAGCAGGGCGGAAACTGCGCAATCACGGAACCAGGAAAGACAGTTGTGAAACATGGCGTTGTCATCAGGGGACCGTTGAACGTGCCCTCGGACATGGCACCACAGGCTAGCCAGCTCTTTTCGCGGAACATGGCCGCCTATGTCGGCGCGATTGTCAAGGATCAGAAGCTGAACCTCGACACTCAGGACCAACTCGTGAAGGATCCCATGGTCCTGCTCAGAGGCGAGGTCGTGTACAAGCCGTTGAAAGACGCACTGGAGCGGAGCAACTAACGACCCCCATCTCCCCTGCCGACCTGGAAATCGACCTTCTGATCTTCATTCTTTCCACACTCCTCGGGCAGGAGCTCATCAGACATGTGTCTCGCCTTCTCCACACTCCGCTCATGGCTTTGACCAACGCGATCTCCTCTGTGTCGTTCATTGCAGCTCTCATAGTCCTGTCTGAATCAGGAGACGCGACTATTTCCCTGCTCGCCGGGGTCGCGGTTGCCCTTGCCGCTACCAACATCGTGAGCGGGTTCCTGATCACGGATCGCATCCTGAAACTTTTCGAGAAGAGGAAGCCCAAGAAATGAGCGACATAATCGTCGAGTACCTCTACATTGTCTCGGCAGTCCTCTTCGTCCTTTCTCTGAAATTCATGAGCGAAGTCAGGACTTCCCGCCTTGGCAACTTCTGTGCTGTAGCAGGGATGGGATTGGCGGTGGTCGCAACGCTCGACGCGTTCCAAGTGGGCCGCGTCGACCTTCTCGTTGGCGGGGTCGTAATCGGATCCGTAGTCGGAGCGCCCATCGGCCTCAAGGTGGCGATGACCGGAATCCCTCAAAGAACCGCGATGTCGCACGCCTTCGGCTCACTCGCTGTAGCGCTTGTTGGAGTGGCAGAGTATTATCAAGGCCAACCCGGAATTGATGTTTTCAGCATGTCCGTCCTGTCCGCCGAAATGATACTCGGTTTCCTCACTTTCACGGGCAGCCTCATCGCATTCGCTAAACTGCAGGGGATTGTCACCGGGAGGCCGATTTTGTTCTGGGGCAGGACTCTGGTCAGCTTGACGACCCTGGGGGCTGCGGTCGCCTCAGGAGTGCTGCTGGTAGCCTACCAGGATCAACAGATTATCCTTCCTGTGATGGCGGCTCTCGCACTCCTGTTCGGATTCCAGCTGGTCATAGCGATAGGCGGGGCGGACATGCCGACGGTCATTGCAATACTCAATTCATTCGCCGGACTCTCTGCGGCAGCTCTGGGGTTCGTGCTCAACAACAAGCTACTGATTGTCGCGGGTTCGCTGGATGGATCATCGGGACTGATTCTCGCCCTGATAATGAGCCAGGCGATGAACCGCTCCTTCGTCAACATACTGTTCGGCGGCGTGGGCGGGGTCAAGGGAGAAACCGCAACCAAGCCAGGGGAGGCAGGTAAGACAGCCCAGGCATACACGGTCGAAGACGTGGCGACCGTACTTGCGAACGCTCGCTCAGTAGTGTTCGCCCCCGGCTACGGGATGGCTGTTGCCCAGGCCCAGCACGTCGTCAAAGAACTAGCCGATGTGCTCGAGGCGAGGGGAGTCGACGTGAAATACGCGATACACCCTGTCGCAGGCCGCATGCCTGGGCACATGAACGTCCTCCTCGCGGAAGCGCAGGTACCCTACGACAAGCTTTGGGAGATGGACAGGATTAACCCGTTGTTTCCGGAGACGGATGTAGTGATAGTGGTTGGTGCCAACGACGTCACCAATCCCGCGGCGCGCACCAAGGCCGATTCACCTCTCTACGGGATGCCGATCCTAGACGTTGACAAGGCCAAGACTGTCGTCTTCGTCAAGCGCTCGATGAACCCTGGCTTCTCAGGAGTAGAGAACGACCTCTTCTACAACCCCAACACAATGATGGTCTTCGGCGACGCGAAGAGGGTAGTCAGCGAGTTGGTCGCCGTCATGAGGAAACAGAAAAACTAGGACTCGCCCGATTAGTAAATCATGGCGTCGCTGATGTCCAGCTTGTCGCCGGCGGAAATGAACATGGGTTCGGTCAGCCCTGCAGCCTCTGCATTGTCCAGGACGGCAAGCTGGGATGCGAAGACCGAGTGGAAGATCTTCTCAAAGTCTGATTTGCCACGACTTGCAATTTGGCTGGAGCCATAACCATGGGCAGCCAGGGACCTTGCAAGTTTCCTTGACATTCCAGCGGGGTCGAAACATCCAAACAGGTTGACCCAGTCGGATTTCTTCAACGAAAACAACTCCAGGTGGCTGAATTCCTCTAACAACTCTGCGTGGGCCTTGATGCCGAGAAATTCGTAGGTTTTTGCGGCTGCGTAGAGGGCCACTGGATAGGCCATCGAGTTACCGAGAAAGTAGGTGGTTCCTCCCCCGAACGAAAACTTTCTACGGTCCGATTGGGCATTCGCAAATGCCCTTTCGAAGTCACAGGAAGCATCCACCATCGCCATCTTGAGGACCGCGAGCAGAGAGAGGCTGAAAGATAGCATGCCCGGCGTCTTGGGGACATAATTCATCGGAAGAGCAACGGTCTGGTCGGTCAGGGCGGCCAGTTTGCTACCAGGGACGGCGGTCAGCGCGGTCGTCCCATTTGCCAGGCTCCTAACCCTTCTCGCCGCCAGGAGGTTGGACGACGTCCTTCCTGAAACCGAAATGAAAAACACCTCCCGGCCTTTTGCGATCTTGGGGACGCTGGCGACGGTGTAGGAATCGAATGCCATGCAGCCTCCTTTCGACGCATAGAACCCGGCAAGAGCCGCGGCAAAAGAGTCGCCTGCTCCCACGAATATGGAACCATCGGGTGCTTTCGGTATCTTCGACCGGGCAAACCGCTCTAGGACCTGCGGGTGCCTTTTCATCTCGTTCAGAATGTTTCGTAGTTGGCCCCGGGCCATCACCCCAGGCTGGATGCGTGGCGTATTAATCACACATCTCACTCTTATCTACGGCCATCAGTAAGGATGGCAGACACACTTGCGGGATGTTCGAAGTTGAACTCAGACCTGAAGATTCTCAGGAAATATGTCTTCGACCACTTCTTCGAACTTTCCTCAGCTCCTGTCCTGGAGGAAGCGATGCAACATTTTGGACTCTCTAGGAAGGAAGCATTCTCGCGGTTCAAAGGGCTCGAGTCCGAACATCACATTCTCCTCGTTCCTGGGACGCAGAGGATTCTGATGGCCAACCCTTACTCAGCCGTAACGACCCCATTCAGGGTCAGAGTCGGGAACAAGCTTTACTTTGCGAACTGCGCCTGGGACACTGTCTCAATGCATGTCATGCTTGATGCGGATGCGATGGTCGAGTCCTATTGCCATCATTGCGCAGAGCCCGTAGAAATCTCACTCAGCCACGGGAAGGTCACTTCTAGCAGTCCGGCCACTCCAGTGATATTCCTTAGCATGCCTGTTGCCAACTGGTACGACAATCTGATCAACACGTGCTCGAACAACATGGTCTACTTTGCCTCCGAGGCACACATGGGCGATTGGCTGGCGGGCAACCTTGGTCTGGAGGGCGAATCCCTGAGTGTTGAGAAGATGGTCGAAGTATGCAAGCCTCTGTCGAGAGGTAGAATGGGCCTTGACTACGAGAGGCCCCCGAAGGAGGAGCTGATGACTTACTGGGATTCCATCGGGATGAAAAGCGAATTCTGGGACTTCTGAAACTCCAAAGAATAATACAAGCCGATGGCGCAGACAGGCCTGAATCATCATGAAATCCGAGACTTCCATGCCCATGCCGGTCTACAAGTTTCCAAAAACCCTGCGTGTGGGCACAATTCTTTCTCGACCGAACAGATTCATCATGATGGTCAGGTCTGGGGGCCGAACAATTCGATGTCACTGCCCCACCACCGGGAGGTTGGGCGACCTGAAGTTGGAAGGATTGCCATGCCTCTACTCCACTTCAACGAGTGCAAAGAGGAAGACAGCACACACCGTGGAAGCCATTTCGACCTCCCCGGGAGGCAAGAGCTGGGTAGGAATCAATCAGACAGCGGCCAACAGATACTTCGAGTTCTTCTTGAGAAACGGGGCACTCGCCCGTCTGGCCAGGGGCGAAGTGCAAAGAGAGGTCAAACTCGGCAAATCAAGGATCGATTTCCTAATTGGAAACGTCTATGTCGAAGTGAAAACGCCTCTGATAATGCTCCCGGCAAGCGGCGAAGTCGCCCGTGTGAAACGCAGCAGGTTCGACTCGTTCGACCGATTGATCAGGCACATGGGGGAATTACAAAAGTCGCTGTCAAGTGGCATGCTAGCGAAAATTGTCTTGTGCTTTCTCTATGACGCCAAGCCCTTCAAACCTCCGGCCCCCGATGGTACCAACACAAGGATTCTCGCGGCCGCCCGAGCTGCCGAGATGGCGGGCGTCGAGCGATGGCAGGTCAACTTCAAAGTAGATCCCGAAGGAGTCTCCCTGATCCGATACTTCAGAAGCAAGCCCTACACTGGAGAAACCTCGGTCTAGCGCCCTACGGCGGGGCGAGCGGGCTCTGGGCGAAGTCGAAGCAGTCCGACATGCCGTCCGCACTCGTGTCGCGCGCGTTCATCGGCCTGATCCCGAATGTCGTCTCGCAGAATTTGACGAGGCTCACATGCGAGTGTAAGGCCTTGGAGATGTAGCCTTTCTTGACGTAAGGTCCCAGCACAAGGCATCCGACCCTTGAACCGTACCGGAATTGCGTCCCGTTGTAGGACGGATTTGAGCCGCCCCCATTCCAGGTCTCCACATTGGGCGGGTTCAGGTGGTCGTACCACCCTCCCCAGTCGTCCCAGGTGATGAATACCACCGACTTTTGCCATAGCCCTCCTGCAACCAGGGCGGCGACTTGGTCCACAGTCCACTGCATCCCCATGGTGACATTGCCGTTGAAGCCCCCAAACGGCGGGTGCTCGTCATACTGTCCCGGTGCCCAGACCCAGGAGACGTCCGCAAGATTGCCCGTGCTCGCATCCGCCTTGAACTGAGTCGTGACATGCTTCCACTTCGGATTAATCCCCGACATGTAGTTCATGGCGAACCCACCGTAGCTCCTCCATGTCCGGCCCGCCTTCTCAAGACTCAAGGGAAGCGAGGAGGGGAGCATGAAGCTCGCGGTCCCGAAATGCGGCGGGTTATCAATCACCGGCGACTGCGCGGCTACTACCATCAGGTGGTTTGGGGTCGACGGGCCGGCGACATCTGAGTAGTAGTTGTCGCAGAGGGCGAACTTCCTCGCATAGTCAAAGTATTTCGGAATGTCTCGTTCCACAAACTGCTCCCTGACCGACGTGGTCTCTCGAGTGAGCCACGCGGCGTGAGTGTGGTTGGGGTCGCGCAGAGGAGGGTTGGGGGACCTTGCCATTGTAATTCCATTCGCGCCCGGGAACGTCCCAAAGTAGTTGTCAAACGTGTGATTCTCCTTCATTATGATGACAACGTGCTCAACTGCGGTCGTCGTCAATCCACCGCGCGGGGGCAGTACTGTCTGCATGCTCAACTTGTGATTCCAATCCTCATGGGTTCCCTAGCAGAGCTGGGGGCGGATAAGTGCATGCGGACACGGGGGCCGGGCACTGGCTGGCGTTTGCAGGCTTGACGCACCCGGCAGTGAAGAATTCGTAATTGGGACCAGGCGACCCGCCGAGCCACACATCATTGGCGTCAAAGTAATTTCTAAATTCAACGTTGCAATTCCCGCTGCAATTATCAGATACCTCGGGATTGCTCCCGTTTGCCGCAGGATCCACCAGTGCCTCTACGATTTCATGGCTGAGGGCCAGCGCGTACGAGTTTTGTTCATCTCTGATTGTCAGGCCCTGACCCATCACATTGACGAAGTCATAGGGAATCCCTCCGGGTGAGACATTGTGGTACCCCAGGACGCCTTGGTTCACATCCGCGTCCGTGTTCACCACGCCCTGAGGGTTGAGGAAGACGAGGCATGAATCCGGACCAAGGCCCCGACCCTTGGCAAGTTGGTCGACCCAGCCCGCCAGTAACTGGTCGTTGTATTTGCCGGCGACGACTGAAGCCTGGAGAGGGATCGTGTCTATTGCCACCGCGAGGCTGTTGGGGCCGTATTGGGACGCATAGGCAGAAATCGGAGGCGCACTCAGTTTGGCATAACCCATCGCGGTCCCCAGGTCCGCAGCAGGAAGAGCATGGTCCGTCCCAGAAGATGTGAAGGTCGCCTCGACGAATCTCAAAGTCCCCGCGAAGAGGGGCGCGACGGCCACCTTGCCCCCCACGGGAGGCCTTCTCTTGGAAACGGCCAGGGCCAACTCTTCAGGTTCCAATTCCTCGAGAGCAATCTCCCCCAGTCTGGACAGCACATGCATAGGAACCAGACTCGCAAACCCTTCAATAGGTTCCGCCGCTGGGAAAAAGCCAAGCTCTGGGCCCTGTAGAAATTTCGCATTCTTCAGGTACCGAGTGGAACAGGTATGCGCCACTAAATGCTGAAGTCCTCTGGGACACTTTAGTGTTCCGGAACACAGTTACTTAATTGAAATTCACGTTCATTGCGGCTCAGGCCGATTCCGGCCTGGAATCCAGTTTGGCTTTCTCTGCATTGACAAACGATGTGACAATTCCATGGGCAGGGTTGGCTTGCAAGACCCGAAGCTGCACGGACGGATTCTCACGCAGCGTCCTTCTAAGCTGCTCCATTAGCTGATTCGGGTTCTTGATTCCCTCCCTGTTCGCTTCCGACACGACAGACTCGTGGTCGCAGACGATTGTGAATCGGCCCAGGGAGCCTTTCAGCTCTTCTATTGCGAAGAGGATTGCGAGGACTTCGGCATCGTCACTCTCCGTGGCCTTGACCGACTTTGCATTGTGTTTGCCGCTCCCTTCTACTAGGTAACCGACGTATGCTTCCCGTTGAAGAGCCGGATCGTGCATGTTGAGTATCTTCGCATCGACGTAGACTTTGGAAGACTTGAAGAAGAATTGACTGACTCTCAATGCTGCCTCTATTGTGAACGTTCCACGCCCTTAAATAACGTGCGAGGCTCTTCTCTCATGTGAGCACCCAAACAGCCCCCATGGGGACGGCTCAGCCGGCTTCGCCTGAAGAACGGTCTGGTCTGAACAAAGTGATGTGGTTCGGACTCATACAGATTGTTGGCATGGTAGTAGGGTGGGTTTCAGTGTTCTTCATCTTCGGCCTGCAATTCGGTACCTTTTCGGGACTGAGGAACCTCCCGCAGAACGCTACTCAGGCGCAGGTGAGCGCTGCCCTCGGTCCCTTCTTTCAGAACTTCAGCCTTCTGATCCCCATAGACATAGCCGTGGGATTGGTGGCCGCTGTCGTCCTTACCATGGGCCTGCGTGATATGTCCAGGGTCGATGGGTCGAGGTTCTCGGTGCCTTGGAAGCTTATGATATTCCTGATGATTGGGTCTGCTCTAGCAGGGGTCAGCGTGTACCTAATCTTCAACGATATCCCGGCCATCATCGCTCATGCTCCAAGAGCTCCAGGGACTCCTTCGACAGACTTCTACTCGGTGATCGGGTCCCTAGTATTAGCGGGCCTCGTCGCCGTAATCGGTGGGATTCTTGCACTGATTGGGCTCATAGGGGGCCAAATCCTCGGACTATGGAGAGTAGGATCGAAGTACAACGAAACTCTCCTCAAGCTCGGGGCGATCTTCGTGATCATCCCTGTCCTGAATATTGTAGCTCCATTCCTCGTCTTGATAGGAGCCTATCAGGTTAAAGGGCGCATTGACCGACCCATGTAGGTTAGAGGTTGATTTGCCCAAACTGCGGCAAACAGGTTGCTGACGGCAGCACATTCTGCCCGAGCTGCGGCAGGGACCTAAGGCTTGCGACTTCGAGTCAGGGGCTGATGCTGCTTACTTCTACTTTCGCGCCAGGCTACAAGGTGGACAAGGTCTTGGGGCTCGTCTACGGGATCACGGTGCGCTCCCGCGGCATCGGGGGCAACTTGATGGCAGGCCTGCGGTCTCTCGCCGGTGGAGAGATCAACGAGTATACCGAGATGGCGCATCAGGCTCGGCAGCAGGCCCTCGACAGGCTGGCCGACCACGCGAAGGGCATGGGTGCCAACGCAGTGATTAGCGTAATGTTCGACTCGACAGAAATTGGAACTACCATGGATGAGATAATCGCCTTCGGCACTGCTGTTGTAATCTCTCCCGTCGACGGGACCCAGGAATTCGTCAGACTAAGCTAGCGCGATGCCGGGCTCGGTGTCGGTGCGAATAACATTTTAGGAGGCTTGCCCTGGTTATCATCCTTGGAATTCCTCAAACGCTGTCCCAACTGCGGGAAAAGGTTCGTAGTGAAAGTAGATAGAGAGGTGCTCGTGGACAAGGAAGAAGACACGGTCAAGATGGTTCGCGATCTAGCCATGCCGAGAGCCATCGCGGGAGGAGGAAGTTTCATGCCGGTGGCAGCTGTGACCTTCGAGATTCCGATTGAGAGGGACACGTTCGAAGTTTCATACGAGTGCAAGCATTGCCAACATCAGTGGAAGGAGACACTCGTAGTCGTAAAGAAGGAAGGGGCGAAGGGCAAGCCAACAAGTATCACCCGGGCATAGCTCTACAATTATCTACCAGAGCCATTCCAAGGTCACGTTTGCCGTCGCTGTTCTTGGGAGCGAGACGCATCGATTACGCCGTAGTTATGGGCACCAGCAGGAAGTATACCTACTTCCGCTTCAAGCCTGACTTGACCCTCGAAGTCATCCTACCAAGAGGCAGGGTCGTTGACGTCGAGAAGGCCCTCCGGGACAGGTCCGTATGGCTGAAACGCGAGTACGAAAAACTCTCAAACATCAGAGACGTCCTTGGCAACGATTCGGTTATGTTTGACGGAAAGCTATTGAGAGTCGTCTTCTCTGAGGGTTCCGGGGATTCGTTGGTCCCAGACCTAGGCAAAGGCGAAGTGGTCGTCCACACGAGCGAAAGGAAGAGGCTCAGGGAGCTTGTCCGAAGATGGTTCCTCAAAGAGAGTTCCGCCTATGTTGTAAGGAAGGTGGCGGAGATGGCTCCGAAACTCGGCGTAAGACCCAGCAGGGTAGACGTCCGAGAGATGGGCAAGTGGGGGTATTGCACTAGAAGTCGAAGGTTGTCGTTCAGCTGGCAACTGATCGCTATTCCGGAAAAACTCAGAGAATACGTGGTCCTTCACGAACTGACCCACCTGCGGGAGTTCAACCATTCTCCTGCTTTCAAGCGAAAGCTCGCCGCCTTCTGTCCTGACTTCCGAGAACGCGAGAAGGAACTCAACCTTGTCACCCCTTACAACAGGCTAGCGCCCCCGGGATAGCGCCTACATGGAGTGCTACTGCGGCTTCACAAGCGAAACGGAACACGAATTGATGGAGCACATCATCAAGACCCACGGCGCAAGAGACGGCGACTGGAAGGGCTGGGTCAGCAAGTAGGCTTCATCACCAATCTCGCCTTTGAGAGGTCGCAGTCCTTGGTCGTGCGACTTCCTGGAAGTCGGAAGTTAAGTAGAGAGCACGTGAATTGAGGTACGTATTGAGATTGCTCTCCCGGGGAGCCTTCGCATCCTCCTTCCTAGTGGGCCTGTTACTCTTCAGTTCTGCAGCCTTTGCCGAGACCGAAACTGAAACGCACACCGGGCAGTATCTCAGGTTCTCCATGATTCCATCTCCCCTACCCAGCGGCACCGTCTATCAGGTCGGGAACGGCTCGGCAGTAATCTGGGCGCAAGGGACCTTCCTCTCAGTCCATCTTTATGCGAGAGGAATGGCCAAAAGCGGACACTTCATGCTGGTCCTCGTTGCCAACGGGACCTCACACTCCGTGGCCAATATGACTACCAACTTCGCCGGCGAGGTCGAAGCGGAAGCCGAGGTCACGCTCGGATCCGGGGCCTACGCCGTGGGCCTGAAACTCCTCGATACGTCAACATTCAGTTCCCCGACGCTGGTTCTCATGGGCTCTCCCAAGACCCAACCGCTTTCGATCCTACAAAGCACAGCGCTAACTACAACGACTACCATAAGTGAGGCGGACCATCCCGTAACCACAGTTCTGGGAGGTAATCCAGAGGAAGATGACATCAGAAGCGCCATCCAGACCAAAGTAATCCCGGCGGTGGTCGACGTTGGGGCTTCAGGCTCCTCGGTGTCTGTGAACGACGCTAACTTCTCCGTGTCAGTAGGGATGGATCAACAGAACGGTTACCAAGTTTCCATCTCGGCAGCAAACGTAGCCGGTCCGAGAGTCTTGATGATCAACTTGACTTCTGCCCTGGCCCGCAACTTGTTCTCTAGCCCTGTTCAAGTCATCCTGGACGGGGCAAGGGTGTCGCAGGCTACCACTCTTTCCCAGGTCCTCGGGGGCCAGGCCACGGACCCAGCGAGGTTCGTCCTCGTCTCCAGCAATTCTGCACTGAAGCTACTAATCTCGATTCCGCACTTCTCGTACCACACGATAGAAATCCTCCCAGTCCTTCTCCATGTTGGAAATGTTCTGCTGGTCGACCTCCCAGTCCTGTTACTGGCGGTCACCGCTGTATCTATGCTGTTTGTGGTCGTCAATTCGAGGAGAACCCGGGTCTCTTTCTGAGGCCCCTGATCCGAATCTCGGTTAATACCGCCACCGAGGGTACGGCCGCATGGGAGAAGAGGATGCCGACGCCAGGAGACTGGCAAAGGTAATCGACCATCCAATCCGGTCGCGAATCATCGACCTCCTGGGGGAAAAGGGGCCCCTCGGATGGAAGGAACTTTCCACCGATTTGGGAGTCAAGACCGGCGCGCTCTACCACCATCTTGACACCCTCGAGGGCTTGGTGGAAAGAGACTCCTCGAAGAAGTATTCGCTCACAAAGTCCGGGCAGATAGTCTACTCCAGGACCTCCGATTCCCACACCATTGCGGCAGTCCAGAAGGCCGCCCTAGACATGAAACGAGAGGGCGCCGGGCGTCGATTGGTGGTTTCCGTCTTCGCCCCCCGTTCACTGCTCTCGTATCTGACTTCGTCGCGCAATTCGGCGGCGCTTGTCGCAACGATCACAAGTGTTGCATTGGCCGTATTTTCAGTCTGGGCCGGCATTTCTCCAAGACTATATTTTGTCCGTCCCGGCCTGGGCATCATCCCCACGGTGGGAGGTTTCGCTGCCAGCCTCGCCATTCTCATAATCTTAGGTTACGCTTCGACAAAATTGGTATTCAAATCAGAAGTGGATCTTGCGTCACTTGTCGCTGGTTCATCAATCTCATTTTTCCCAGTCTTTGCAGTCTCCTTCCTGACCACGTTTCCACAAACGGCTGCGCTCCTCGCCTCCTCAAGCATCGCGTACACACTGCTACTCGTCTTCTTCCAGTGTTGGAGTTCCACGCTCTTCGGGGCTGGGCTAAGCGTCGCGTCCGGAGTCAGGATTGAGCGTACACTTGTCGTAAGTATTCTGATTCTATATGCTACGATGATTTTCATGCTCCTCCAGGGAAGTCTTCCCTGACCAACCTAAAGCGCCAAATCCGAATTCCTGGAACTCATGGCTTAATTGCGCAGCAAACGCATGTGCATGGCATGCAGCAAAGACTTGCTGTCGCATCAGTCCTAGTCCTGGTGCTGCTGGCGGGGACCAGCGCGGTCCTTATCCTCCAGCCGCACGCATCGGGACAGGCCCAGCCCAACGGAGCATCGCAAAGCACCCACAACACTTCCACATCATCAACCACCCCCGACTCGAACTCCACAGGAGGTTCCCTGCTGACAAACGGGAACCATCCCCAGACCTACAGCGATGACGACGGAAGCGAGACAGAGCACGAACTGGAAACAGAACAGACCACCACCAGCACGACTTTGATAGACGAGTAGTCAGAGGACTGGGAAATGAGTGCGGCTAGCGCGATGACTGCAGCGGACCTCTACGGGTTCGCTGCTCTGTTCCTCATTGCGCTGGCCGCCGCCCTCATGCTTTTGAGGTCGAAGCTCCTGAAGCTGACCAAGAACATCGCACTTGTAAGGAGCGTTCATCTCGTCCTGTCGGCGGCCGGGGGCCTCTTTCTGGCCCTTCACATCTCTGCCCAATTCATGCCGCCGGTATCTACCGGGATCCTCCTAGGGTATTCTGCCGTGATTGTGTCTGTGGTCGCCTGGTTGACCGGGACAGCCTTCCTCCAGAAAGTGAAGGATTCGCTTTTCTTCCACGGAGTCCTTTCATCCATCCTAATCCCTCTTTCGATGATGCACGTCGCGACAAGCAGCACCAATCTTCCCGCGAACTGGCCGCAAATCCTGCTAGTAGCCACCGCCGCTGTCGTCTTCGCCAACGCAGCCCTGCATATCAAAAGGGCTATGTCGAGCGTCCCGAGGTAGTATATACATGGACGCCTCAAGGAGAGAATTCATCCGACGAGTGCTCGCAGCCTCAGCCCTTGTCGGGGTCGGCGGGGTGGCCATTTGGGACCTGATTGAAGGCGGCTCCAACGCCACGGGGCAACAGTCGGTCACTCTTCTGCAGACCTCGACGACCCAGCAGTCGTCCTCCTCCGGAAGTGCCCAGAGCGCCCAGTCCACGCCCGCAGGCTACGTTTTCGTCACTGGGCTCGCCGCGCTTAGTGGAAAGTCCTCCGCATACTTCAACCACCCAACGGGAGGCCTCTCCCTTCTGCTAAGCCTCAATAGTCAATGGAAGGCATTCAGCGCTACCTGCACCCACGCCCCCTGCACTGTGGCCTACGCCGGTTCCCAGGTCCAATGCCCATGCCACGGAGCGGTCTTCGACCCGTCCAACGGGAACGTGCTCGCGGGCCCTGCGCCCATACGCCTTCCGCAGTACGATGTACTGGTCCAGGGAAACAGCCTCTACGTATCGAATAGAATTATCAACTAAACAACGACAGGAGCCCGGGCTTCACTTCTGGTCCCTCTCTCTATTGAACTTCCTCTTATTACGAAGACTGACCGCGACGTAGAGGATGAAAATGATTGCGATTACTAGGGGACTCGCGAAGAGCCGGAAGTACAAAAGCACAATCACGACCGCCGCGATGATTGGTAGAGCTAGGAGAAGCTTCGTCCTCGGTTTCAATCGAGCCAGCTCTGTCTAGGCCGGAAGACGTCCCGCCAGACCTATCTTCATTAGTCGTATCTTTTCGCTCGCCGACAACATTGTTCTCAGCAATCGCTTGAAGATAAAGCCTCGTGCTCAGAATTCAGATTGCAAGGCCGAAGCCTTGGACGAAGGACTCGGCCCTTCTCATCTCTATGAGGAAGCTGACCCCTTTTGTCGTGAGCCTATAGGTCCTGTTCTCTCCTTCCTGGGTCACCTCGATGAGGCCCTTCGCCCTCAGTTCGTCCAGATATCTTACGAGTCTCTCATGGGAGAGATTCGCCTTGTAAAGGATGTGCGTTGGCTTTGCGTCCCCTTCATCCCTGACGGCGTTGAGGATGTCTAGGTTGATCCTGAGAACGCTCCTCTGCTTCTCAGGTTGGGCCAACTATTTCGCTCCTTACTACGAACACGAGCAAAGAAACGAAACCGAGAAACTGCACGCTCGTGCCTACGAGGAAGAGAAAGCCCCCAAGAGTCACCACCGAGGCGAGGAGGATAAGATGAGCCAAAAAGACCAAAGTGAACGCAATCAGAACAATCCCTGAGAATCTGCCCTTCGCTTTCGAACGCATGAGCACTCCCTGGAAGACGACGAAAGCCAGCAGGAGGAGAGCGACGAAATAGCTCAGTAGCGAGAAACTGTAGAGGCCCAGCACTGCGGAACCTGCGAGAGCCAACGGTGCCAGCTTCTCTCCCCGTCTGCCGTAGGCTGCCCTGGCATAGCCAACAGCAATGATCAGATAGGCGACCATCTGAATGGCCAGATAGGTGACCGACGCGAAAAGAATCAGAATTCTGTCTGCGAAGGAGTCGACGAGAGTCTTGCCAGATACCAGCGAAGTCCCCGCGTCGGCGATGAGCCCGATTCCCAGGAGCATGAACCCGAGGCTGATGGCCTTCAAGACGGAATTGTCCAACAGCCTGTTCGCCCTGTAAGCGTAGTAGCTGGTGAGAAGCGCAACGATGGCGCTCAAGATGTTGAGCGAGAAGATTATGGCCCCGGGTGCCAGCATTGGCTCGACTTCGGGTCTCACTTGGGGCTTTAACCTTTCGGAGAGTAAGTAAGGACGGAACGTCCAGACCCTCCTTTCCGCCCCCCTATATACGATCGGCGCTTAGAACATCTCGAACGCAAAATGAACACGAAGAAAATCGCAATCGCGTCCACAATCGGGGCGTTCGCGGTCATGGCTCTGCTCTTCGCATTCCCTGCGATGGCAGCCTCACCCGGCGCTCAACAGAATCCCAACGTCCAGCAACTCCTTCAGCATCAGCAGAACGGAGTTGCCGCCAAGGTCCAGCTCTCAGCCGGCCAGACCATCACTCTGACAAGCGTCGCCGGAGGCTACTGGCAGGTCGGGAACAGAGATGCCAACGGTACCGCGTCTGGCTCCATGACTCTTCAGGTGTCCGGCGACTTCAAGGGCGGCTACGCCCTGACGGTCACCGGCGGAAGCCTGGTCATCGGGGGAACAACCTACACCATCTCCGGCGGCTCTTCTGAGCTCGGCCCCTATGGGGCCCGCATGATAGGGCAGGGACAGGCGGGGACCGCATCGTTCCTGTTCGCAGGCAGGGACCTAGGCAAGTTCGGCGCCACCAACTATGGCATCCTCAACGTCGACCTGAAGAACGGGACATCAGAGTTCGCGGCGCGATTGCTGGTAACCATCTCGGCATAAGATTGGCGCGGGTTCAACCCACGCCCTTCCCCAATTTTCATTGCAGTCGGACTGCATCAGATTAATACAGAAGCAATCCGGACATCAGTTTCGATTGAACTATCGTAGGCTGGGCAGTGCAGGGATTAAACTCAGTGAGCTATCCTTGGGGGCCTGGGTCACCTACGGAGGCCAGGTCGGGGAGGATGTGGCGACAAAGTGCATGTCCAAGGCCCTTGAGCTGGGGGTCAACTTCTTCGACAACGCCGAGGCCTATGCCCATGGCAACGCGGAGGTGGTGATGGGGAACGTGATCAAGAAGCTAGAATGGAAACGGGAGGACATCGTCGTCTCCAGCAAGGTCTTCTGGGGCGGCCACGGCCCGAACGACGAGGGTCTATCAAGGAAGCACGTCTACGAGGCCTGCCGAAGGTCCCTCAAGCGCCTCCAGCTCGACTACCTCGACCTGTTCTTCTGCCATCGCCCGGACCCTGACACCCCCATCGAGGAGACGGTCCGTGCAATGGACGACCTCGTCCACCAGGGCCTCGTGCTTTACTGGGGGACATCCGAGTGGAGTGGAGCAGAAATCATGCGAGCCCACGGCATAGCCCGGGAGCTTGGCCTTACCCCTCCGCAGATGGAGCAGCCCCAGTACAACATGCTCCACCGCGAGAGGGTGGAGAAGGAATACTTGCCTCTGTACAGGGAGATCGGGTTGGGCACCACCACATGGAGCCCCCTACTTTCCGGGCTGCTGAGTGGCAAGTACAACAAAGGCATCCCCCCTGGAACCAGGGCCTCCCTCGAAGGCTACGGCTGGCTCAAGGAAAACGTCATCTCGCCCGAGAACGTAGCAAAAGTCAAGGCCCTCGAGCCCATTGCCAAAGAGCTCGGATGCACCATGGCCCAGCTCGCCCTGGCTTGGGCCCGCAGAAACGAGAACGTGAGCACTGTTATTACCGGCGCAACCCGCCCCGAGCAGGTAGAGGAGAACATGAAATCCCTGGACTACGTCTCCGCACTGACCCGCGACGTGATGGGCCGCATCGATGCCATCCTGGTTAACAAGCCTGACCTTAGCATAGGCGACTAGGGTTGAACGCGACCGAAGCTATCAAGACCAAATTGGACGTCCGAGAATTCGATTCCAAGCCAATCCCAACCGAGGTCAAGATGGCGGTCCTTGAGGCGGGGAGGCTTACCCAGAGCGGAGTCAATAGTCAGCACTGGCGCTTCATCCTCGTCCAGGAGCCGAAAAACCTCATCCGGCTGGCCGAAGACAGCTCCTCAGGAAAGTGGGTAGCCAGGGCAAACTTCGCTGTCATCATCTGCACCGACCCGAAGAAGGGCTACCATGCCATCGACGCAGGTAGGGCCGCCCAGGACATTGAGCTCACGGCCTGGGACCATGGAGTCGCCTCCGGGCTCTACACTGGGATCAAACAGGCTGATATGCGCAGGGACTTCGGCGTCCCCGAGGAACTAAACGCGACAATTGTTGTTGCCTTCGGCTACCCAAAGCACAAGCTCCTGGGAAGGAAGAGCCGCAGGCCTTTATCGGAAGTGGCGTTCCTGGAGAGATACGGAAACAGCATCGAAGTCCTCCGTAAATGAACTTCCAGAGCTTGGTCCGGAAGCTCCAGGAGACAGGCATCCTTCTCCTTTCAGACAGGGCCCTCCCCAACGTTGTCGCTCTTGTTGCAGGCCCGGAGGTCAAGGGGTCCTGGTGGGGGCACGAAAGGGGGCACGAGATATTCCGAGACCTAAAGAAGCTCGATGCCGACCCTGACTCAATTACCACTCGGCTCGTCTCGGGCAAGGTGACCTATCTGCACCGCAGACTCTGGCCCGACTTTCTATCTGTTGCCACCGCGAAGGAGGATTGGCAAGTCCGAGGGCTCTCAGGATCCGCGCGTCGACTCTTGTCAAAAGTGGACCGGGAAGGGGAGGTTAGGGCAGACAAGATGGGGCCATTCAAGGGTCTCAGCGAAGCAACCCGTGAGATAGAAAGGAGGCTCCTTGTGTACACCGAGGAAATCCACACAGAGAAGGGCTTCCACGCAAAGGCCCTGATGGCATGGTCACGGACCCCAAAGATCCAGGACCTGCGGTTCAGGCTGGGGGAGCCACAGGCGGCCAAGGAGGCGCTTGAGACTGTGGTGGACGACCTAAACTCAAGATACCACGGAAAGGGGAAACTACCTTGGCGACAATAATATACAGAGGCGCAGGTTCCCTAGCTAGGTCATGATCGCATCAACATTAGAATTGGGGGCTCGTGCTCCTGACTTCGACCTCCCGGGGGTCGACGGAAGGCGTTACTCCCTCGCAACCTTCGAAGGGAAATCGGCTCTCGTCGTAGTCTTCTCCTGCAACCACTGTCCGTATGTGAAGGCCTACGAAGACCGCATGGTCTCAATCCAAGGGGATTACGCAGACAAAGGTGTTCAGTTTGTCGCCATCAACTCAAACGACGACAAGGCCTACCCCGAGGACGGTTTTCCGGAGATGGTCAAACGCGCAAAGCAGAAAGGTTTCAACTTCCCATATCTGCGAGACGAGAGCCAAAAAGTGGTCGAGGCCTACGGCGGAGTCTGCACCCCGCACGTCTTCGCCTCGACGGCAACAGGGGGCTCCGGTATAGAGGAAGGATTGACGACTCCAGAGATCCATCAAAGGTCACGACCCATGACCTGAGGAACGCCTTGGACGACCTTCTGCAGGGCAAAGAAGTCCGAGTCCCCGACACCAGGCCCTTTGGCTGCAGCATCAAATGGTACTCAATGAAGCCGCTGTGACGTCGTAAATGGTGGTTGGCCGCTTCCAGGTCATGACGCTGCTTCAGGCCGCCCGGGCATATGTTCTAGGTTTGCCAATCGAGTCGGCTTACTCCTGGGGACTCAATCGCGCTACTTTCATCGCTGCGGCCAAGCGCGGCTTCAAGGGAGGGGCTGGTGCAGGGAAGGGAGGCTCGAAAGGAGGAGGGACTTCAAAGGCCTCAAACACCTACTTCTTGGGCGACGACATGGCCTACAAGACAGTAAGTGAGGGCGTCCTGCTCTTCACGATAGGCGGCAAAGTTCAGACGAAAGAAGAATTCGAGAAGCGCGTGACGTCGAGGTTCGGGGACAACTTTTCCACAGCATGGAAGGAGGCGCTCGCCTATGTGAAGGGTTTCGATAGGAAAATTCTGCTTTCCTCGGGCGAATTCTTCAGCACTGTATATCGGCCCGTGCGTGACGAGCTGGCTGAGAGGTGGACCGAAGCAAGCCAGGTCAGCGATAAATAGCGAAGCGCGTCCCCACGGCCGACCGACAACGGCAAAGGCCTACGGCTTCGGGTGGAGGAAAGACCCCTATGACGAAGAAGACTGGAAGTACGCTCCTCCCCCGGGAGTCGGCAAGCTCCCAGCACGGGTAGACCTGAGGCCCTACTGTCCGCCCGTGTACAATCAGAAGAGTCTGAACAGTTGCAGCGCCAACGCAATAGCCGCGGCCGTTGAGTTCGACCTGATGAGAGAAAAGCACGAACGGGTCATCTTCCCGTCCCGCTTGTTCCTGTTCTACAACTCCCGGGCCATGGAACGGACCGAGAGGTCTGACAACGGAGTCTACATCCGGGACGCGATCAAGGCATTGGCGTTACATGGCGATTGCCCGGAGAACCTCTGGCCTTATGTCGAAAAGAAGTTCGCCACGCGGCCTCCGAAGAAATGCTACGACAAAGCGCTCAGGTACAGGGCGGTAGAGTACTATCGGATTCACCGCAACCTCGACGATATGCGCGCATGCCTCGCTTCTGGTTATCCCTTCGTATTCGGGTTTTCAGCCCATGAAAAATTTCGCGACGTGGTGAAGAAGACCGGCCGCCTTGAGATGCCTGCACCTCACGAGGGGGTCATAGGGAAACATGCAGTCCTTGCTGTGGGCTATAATGACCACGAAAGGCAATTGATTGTCAGGAACTCCTGGGGCGCTAGGTTCGGCCGAGGCGGTTACTTCTCTATGCCGTATGGGTATCTGCAGAAAGAGGACCTGTCGGCCGACTTCTGGACCGTCAGGGTTGTCAGTTAGCGTGCTCTGTTTTCTGGGCCTTGATCCCCATGCGTCTTTCTATGTCGTCCCATCCAGGAAAAGAGCGGAGCTTCTTATAGCTCGAAATGCTCCTGAAGTACAGCAGGGATTCGTCCCGTTCGGCACATGCCTTCTCCATCCACTCTCTCCCTTCCTTCTCGCGGCCGAGGCTGAGCATGACGGTGCCCACCGAGCATGGAGAATAGTAAACATCCTTCCTGGCTAGGACTTCCTCCAGAATTTTCTTTGCCTCTTCCTTTTCGCCCGCTTCCGAGCAAGCGAAGGCTAGGTCAAGTTTCGATCCCTCGTCGTAGTCGTCCGCTTCGACCTCCAATTTCGTCTCGGCGACGGCTTCGGAGTATTCAGACCTGTCAAGATGGAGCAAGCCTAGCCAGAAGTGCACAGAAGGGAGCCTGGGATTTTCCGCCTCCAGTTCAGTCAGATGCTCCAGGGCCTCCGCGTGACGTCCGAGGTTGATCAAAGTGACGCCCAGGGATTGTCTTATGACGAGGGAGTAGGGGTCGAGCTCAAGGGCTCGCTTTGTCGCAAGCATCGCTTCTTCGTGTCTTCCAAGATAAGAGAACATCACGCTTTGCCATTGGTATGCCTGTGCGTAACTCGGGTTGAGCTCGATTGCTCGTTTGAGTTCCTTTTCCCCTTCGGAGAAATCCCAGTCGTGGTTGATGTGGACCAAACCGAGCGACGCATGCGCTTCCGCGAGAGTCCCGTCCAAAGCCAGCGCTTCGATGGCATTCTTCTTGGCCAGCTCTCCAGCTGTGGCCGGAGCCATCCATTCGTAATTCCCCAAGATCAGATAGGAGTCAGCCAACCCGGTGTACGCCCTCGCGAATTTGGGGTCCGCCTTCAGAGACTCCTCGAAGTACTTGATCGCCTTCTTAACGCCTCCCTCTGTCCTCTCATTCCAGTAGTACCGTCCTTTGAGATAGAGGTTGTAGGCTTCCGGGCTCCCAGTTTGCTTTGTCTCGAGCCTCTCCCTTTCGTTCGACAGCAGCTGAATCTTCAGACCCTCGGCCACCTGTTGCGCTATCTCTCCTTGGACTGCGAATATATCCGTCAGGTCCCTGTCGTAGCTCTGGGACCAAACGTACTTGTCGGTGTCCACTTCGATCAACTGGGCTGCAATCCTTACCTTGTTCCCCGCCTTTCTCACGCTCCCTTCGAGTATCGCGCCAACCCCAAGCTCTCGTCCCACCTGCTCCATGGAAAGCGTCGTGTCTCTGTACCTCATAGCCGAAGACCTTGAAATCACGCTCAACTCCCCGATTTTGGACACAGTAGAAATGAGCTCCTCTGTGATTCCATCTGCGAAATATCTATCGTTGGGGTCCGGACTCAAGTTGTTGAACGGGAGAATTGCCACTCGGCCGCGCGCCGGTATGGGGCGCACTTCTTGTTTTGCGTCGACAGACTCAGGTTCGACCTCGAATATCTCGACAGGGTTTGGTAGGTTCCTGAGTTCACGCATCCCCACAGAGGTCAGGCGCCATTCCACCTTACCTTTGACGTGGTCCACAACCTGCCGCGTCACGCAGATTCCCCCTGCTTTTGCAAGAGGCTCCACCCTCGAGGCCACATTGACTGCATCGCCCAGGATATCTTCTCCGGAATGAACGATGTCTCCTACGTGGATGCCTACCCTGACCATGATTTTCCTGTCGTCCGGGAGAGTTGAGTTGAGTCTGACCATGTCCTTCTGGAGCTCCACGGCACAATTCACCGCTTCAACTGCGCTGGCGAACTCGACGAGAAAACCGTCCCCCATCGTCTTCACCACTCTTCCCTCAAACTTCGGGAAGACCGACATTAGCAACCTTCGGTAGCTTTTCAGAAGCTCCAGGGCGGCGGATTCATCAAACGAAGAAATCGAGGTATAGCCGACAACATCGGTGAACATGATAGCACCGAGTCTCCTCTCTCCTACGCTCAACATTCTCGCATGAACGTGCGGGTCGACGCGTGGTTTAAGCTTGGCCCCGGGAAATCCCGACCCGGCTCAGGCGTAGCGTTGTTGTCTAAGCCAGGAGTGGATGGCGAGAGAGGCCACGGCCTCCATGGTGGTGTTCCTCTCCTCCGCGGCCCTTCTCAGTCCGTCCGCGACCCTTGGGTCCAGAAGTATCTCCAGCTTGACGGCGTGCAAATACGAGACCTCATTCTTGATGTCCTCAACGGGTCTCTGTGGTGCCATCACGAAGTGGCTCACGACATTCTCAGCCTCCGGCGTCGGCATGGGAGCAATCGTCTCCGCCAACTCTTTGAGCTGTGACGCCCTCTCCCTCTTGGGGAGGTTCTGGACAGTCTGCGCCTCCTCAGCGCGGTGCAGGAACGTAGCGTGCTTTACAGGAAGTACTCCCTTCTTCCTCTCCTTCGCGAGGGGCGCCTGCTTGACTGAAATCTCCGCACCCTTTGATTCCCTCCTTATGCTGCGCACGGCTTCCACGGCGTTTATCCTATCGTCGATGTATCTCCTCGACTTGCCGAGCGCCTTTGCGATCTGGTCTGGCGACCCGTAGGCGCGGGGGTTCGCCTTCCTGAGAAGGACTATCGCGTCGTACTCCTCCTCTGGTTCGATGTCCCTCCTCTGGATGTTCTCGACGAGGGATACTATGATCGCTTCTTCGTCTGTCATCGGTCTCACGATTGCGGGTATCCTCTTGAGACCGGCAATCCTCGCTGCCTCGAACCTCCTCGACCCTACGACAAGCTCGTACCTTCCACCGATGGGCCTGGCGAGCACTGGCTCCAGAATGCCTTTCTCCTTGACTGAATCCACAAGGTCGCCGACGTCTCCGGGGCTCTTTCTGACGTTCGTCTTCCCGACAAACAGCTTGGAAAGCTCGACCGACATGATGGACCCGGTCTGTTCCTTCCAGCTCTGTTGTGCCGATGTGAACTTGGCCAAACTTAGATGATATCGTCGCCCTAGGGATTCTTAAAAGTATCCGAGGCCTTCAACAGAGAAGCGCAGGGCCCTGGGATAACCGGTCCTTGAAACCTTATACTCGTGCTCCGTGGTTGATCTCCAGTATGCTGACTCAAGAACAGATGGAGAAGATGAAGGCGAAGCTTGACAAGGAAGCGGTCAACGTCTGCTTCAACAAGGGGACTGAGGCCCCATTCACCGGGAAGTACTGGGACAACCATGAGAATGGGACCTACGCGTGCGTCGTCTGCGGAACCCCACTCTTCACCTCCGACACCAAATTCGAATCGGGGACCGGCTGGCCGAGCTTCTTCCAACCAGTTTCGAAGGGAAACGTCAAGGAGGATACCGACCGCAGCTTCGGCATGGTCAGGACAGAGGTGTCGTGCGGGGTTTGTGGGGTTCATTTAGGTCACGTCTTCGACGACGGACCCAAGCCGACTGGGTTGCGCTATTGCATCAATTCGGCCGCCCTTCAGTTCACGAAAGCCTAGCAGCCGCTTTGCCTCGGCCACTTTTAGCTCTCACGGCGCCCTTTTCTCCCCCCTGATAAGGCCCAGCCTGAAAGCCGTCTTCCCGGCCTACCCCTAACCCTCTCACGCGGCTGAAATTTGGTTAACCAAAGTGGAGCGTCATTTTGACAGCCTATCCCTTAGGGGGCTCCGGCAGGGTCTTGGCGAACGTTATGTCATCCCAAGGCCTCAGGCGCGGACCAGTTCGCCTCGGAAGCACCCCAAGGAGGGTCTCGGGGCTACTCCGCCCTAAGGGCATTGTAAGGTCCAGGGACATGAAGCCCCTTTTCGCCGTGGCCCAGGTCCCGCACAGGAAACAGAGGTACGAGACAGTGGGGGACTGGATACCAGGTAAGCCGGCCCAGATCAGAGTGAGCAAAATGAAGGACCAGCGCTATGTCTTCCTGGTTGCTCTCCATGAGATGATCGAGTACGAGCTCTGCAGGATGCACGGCATCAAAGACAAGGAAGTGGTTGCCTTCGACGTCAACTTCGAGGCAGAGCGGCGGATGAACCTCCATCCCATCGACGCTGAGCCCGGGGACCATCCAAAGGCACCTTACAAGAGCGAGCACGAGTTCGCGACCGCTATCGAGATGATTGTGGCGCAGAAGATGGGGGTGAGGTGGTCGGACTACGAGAAGACCGTCCTCTCTCTGGGGCCGAAGCCCCGGAAAATGATGGTCAAGCCATATCTCCGCAACCGAGAGAAACGTTAGTCTCCTAACTTTCGGGCTGAATTGCTGAAATCCGAAGCAGTGGGTTTAAATCAGTTCTAGCAAGTTTCCCAGCGAATGGCGGGCGCGTCCGACGCGGCTTTTCTGATTGGTGCGGTACCCTTCTTCGGCGGTCTTGACGAGAAAAAAAGGAATTCAATCGCTTCCCAGGGGAAGGAACTTTCCTACAAGTCCGGGGACACGATAGTAGACGAGGGAACCATGGGCGTTGGTTTCTACCTTATCCTCGACGGCAAGGCGGAGGTCCGCAAGAAGGGCAAAATCCTAGCCAGCCTTCAGAAGGGCCAGTTCTTCGGTGAAATGTCACTTATCGACGAGCAACCAAGGTCTGCCGATGTGGTCGCCGTCGCTCCCACGAGATGCTGGGCCCTCTCGTCTTGGGCTTTCAGCTCGATTGTGAAGACAAACCCAGAGATTGCCATGATGATGCTCAAGGAGATGGTCAAGAGACTTCGTACTTCACAGGCTTCTCAGACCACGCCTGCCTCCTGACAAGCTAAGATTGCAACGGACTTCACTGGATTGACACAATGAAGGTCGGTCTGAGCACGTGGTCTCTGCTGAGCATGGACCTCGTACCTGCGGTCCAGACAATAGGCGACGCCGGTTTCGAGTACATCGAGCTCTGGGGCGAGGCCCCACACGCTCTCCCCGGCTGGACGAACAAGAAGGCGGTGAAGGACGCACTTTCGTCCTACAACATGCTTGTTACCCTGCACGCACCATTCACCGACCTCAATCCCGCCTCCCCGTTTCAGCCTGTGAAAGGAGCGATCGAAAAGACCCTCGAATCATTCGTAGCTTTCGGCGACTACCTTGGCGCGACCATAATCACGATCCACCCGGGGAGCGTCCACAGTGAGGCCATGGTACCAACCTCTGCCAAGAGCGCGGTGGCAACCTTGCGCAGGATGGTGAAAGTAAGCGGCGGACGCCTCGCCATAAACGTCGAAAACCAGACGAAGAGCAGGTCAAAGTATCACTTCCCCCTTGCCAGCACCGCCGAATCGCTCGACCTAATCCTCGCCGAGGTGGAAAAACTCGGCTTCACACTTGACACTGGACACGCCCACGCCAACGGGCAGAGCTCCGTTTCCCTAGCCCAAAGGGCCGGCGCCAGGCTCACCGAAGTCCACCTGAGTGACAATGGCGGCGTTTCGGACGACCACCTCATCCCCGGGGAAGGAACCGCAGACCTCGACGGCATTCTGCTTGAAATTTCAGGCAAAGACATCCTCGTCTGCCTCGAATTGGACCCGCACCGATACGCCAGCGACGCAGTCCTCCAAGCGGCCTCGGAAACCAAATCGAAGATGGCCGAACAGGGCTGACATCCGCGTTCAAAAGCAGAGAATAATATACGAACTGGGCGAAGGAGCATGCAAAGGGGTTGGGTTAGTGTCAGAGCCAGTTCCTGACGACCTGAAGGCCATACTCGGTCCGAACGAACAACTTCAGCTCTACATCAAGCAGAAAATCTACCATCCGAAGATCAACATCGACTCCGTCGTAATCACGAACGAGAGATTGATACTCCGACACCCGCATGCGCTCGGGTTGAAGAAGGATTACACCGATTACAACTATCAGGACATCTCCAACGTCGTCCTGGACAAGGGGATGTTGCGCTCGACCGTAAGATGCACGCTCAGGTTCGGAGGAGAACCGCTGGAACTTAGCAGTCTGCCCAATGCGGACGCGGAAAAGGCCTACGGACTCTTGCGAGAGAATCTCGTCAGATATCAGTCACCCTTCACTGCTGCATCGGCGGGCGTCCCCCCATACCGCCAGCCAGCAGCTCCCACGGCACTCGGGACAGCCTACTGCAAGCAGTGCGGGGCACCTCTGAGTGCCGGCCAGAAGTTCTGCGGCAGCTGCGGGGCTCCAGTCTAACTTCGCGCCATTTCCACAAGCTGGAAGGGTTGCTTCCCTCTTGACTCCGGCAAGCCGGTAATCCCCCCTACAAGGCTCTCAGCCGCCACTCCGCTTCTTTCCAGCACCTTCGCCAACATCAGGGAAGTGTTACCAGCCATGCAGACTACAAGAATCGGCTTGTCGTCCGTCGGAAGAAGCTTCCCGAACTCTTGGGAGGGTTCACGCCCGTTCAGCACAGCCTGAACGTCCAGAACATTGGCGACCTTTACCTTGCTCTGGTCTATGCCGAGCGACGACGCAATGACTTTGATTCCCTCCTCCCTGGGGACGAACATGTTGTGTGCCCAGACCACGCTCGAATATTCGTCGATGGCAGAGGCAGCCTCTTCGAGCCTTACCTGGTCCCTCTTCCCCCTCCTCGCCACTGCCTTGACCTCCGAGATGTACTTCGAGGCCCCGTCAGCGACCATCACGACGAACTTTCTTCCTACACCATAGTTGACCATCTGCAGGCACGCGTACAGTGCTAGGGCTCCGCTCTCCCCTACGTCGTACCCCTTCTTGTTGAAGAACTGGAACAGTCTGCTCGTCTCTTCGAAGTCCACCTCGTGCTCCCCGAGATATGCCCCGGGCTCGTAGAACCTCAGCCCCGTCGCCTTCTCTCTCGTCCTGATTCCCGCGACGTCTTGACCGGCCTGTGGGAAAATCACCCTCACTCCTTTCTTGCCATATTTCGAAGACACGTAGCTGCTCACTCCCGTGGCTGTCCCTCCGGTGCCAAAGGTGCAGACGAATTCCGCCTCTCCAAGTGACATCCCCTTCTCAGCCAGCTGCTGGTCCAGCTCGGGAGCTGTAACAGATCTGTGCACATCAACGTTGAGCTCGTTGTCATACTGCTCTGTGCAGAACCCGTTGTATGCGCGGGCGAGCAGCTTGGCCAAGCCAATGGCATCCTGCCGTCCCAGAAGCGCCTCGGCTTCGCCCCTGACCCCATCAAAGGCCTGGGTGTCGAACCCCAACTCATCGAGCTGCTGCCTGACGCTTGTGGCCACGCCCTTTGCAATCAGAGCGTCCGCGCTCCCCTGGAACCCGGGCGCAGGGCAGATGTCGATGTCCAGGTTGACCAGTTTCACTCCGTCGGACTGAAGCTGCCCGGTCACTCCCTGCTGGAGCCTCCGCGAGACAAGGGCGACTACATTCAGACCAAGCCTCCGAACAAGGTTAAGGGCAATCCCGAAGTTCCCAGAGGTCGCTTCAAAGATGGTCTGGCCCTTGACCAGCTGCCCAGAGGAGATCGCATCTCTAATGATGCTCGCGGCCGGCCTGACCTTGACTGAGCCTCCAAGAATCTTAGAATCGAACTTCGCGAACACGCGAAGCCCCTCTGCCCCCAGCCTCAGCCCGTACTCCGTCTTTGCGCATTCTTGAAGTGCATCCGTGACGTCGACCAGTGGGGTCGAATTGACTGCGATACTTCCTTCGAAATGTGGGACCTTGGCCCAGACTTCCTCATCGAACTTCTCCAGCAGCTCCCTGTCCGTTGAAGTGCTTTGCAATTTCTAGATTCTTGTGGCAGTTAGGGTTATATAACATATGTTATCAACTGATGAAGCAACCATGACTGGATACGCAGCGCCAAAGGTCCCCGACGACCAGGTCACGCCGGTATTCGTACGGGACGAGCTTCTCAAGTGCTTCGAGAGCGCAAACGGGGAGTTCGCCAAACTCATGCACCAGCCTGTCACCGAGGAACAGCTCAGGCAGCAGGTGAAGAGTTTCGTTGAGGGCGTCTTCACTTCGTGTGGAGTAAGCTACGTCGAGCCCACGAAGGAAGGGATCGTCGCCGCAATCTCGCAGTGCAAGCAAAACGCAGAACAGATGATGGGCACACAGGGTGCTTCCATAATCGACCATCACTACGCCGAAATGATGAAGCTCGTGAACAGGCTCTAGACCTGAGCCTCCTCCCACGCCTATTCCTTCTCGCCCGACGTCCTCTTGAACTTCTCTGGCGGGCCTTGATACAAATTGGATGGCGGGTCTTTGGGGAGAACGTACCTGATGTGCGGGTATCCACGCTTATCATGGTAGAAGTCCGAGCCGGCCTCTCCCTTCTCGAACAAGCCTACGAAGGCGGCCCAGTCCTGTTCGTGAATCGCCTTGAAAATGGGCTGGAGGTATTCCTTGTCGAATGTGTTCAGATCCTCCACGAATTTGGGCCTCGTCAACTTCGCGACCTTGAACGCCGTCCTGACCATGTTCAGCTCATATGCGGCCAACTTCCAATTCCCTCCCTTCGCCGCGTAGTAGGTTCTGGTGTACCTTTCTCCCACATCTTTCATGATGGCGCCCATCCCAGGCTGAATCTCGGCTAGCTGGTCTATGGTCATCTCCCCGTGTGGGGTCTTCGCCTTTATGTCGCTCATGGCCAGGCCCTCCCTAAGGGCTCCTAATCAAGAAACCCGAGATTTCTTCAGCGAGGAGGGCGAATCGGAGGAAGAGGGTCGCGAGGACCACCGGGCTGTGGGAAGTAGGGTTCTCTTGGAACCGATGACTGAGGGCGGAGGAACATCTACTCCTCCGCTTCCTTGGGCGTTATCTTCAGCTCGGTGACCTTCTCAGCCCTCAGTACTCGCAGACCGACGGCCTTCCCGACCACCTCGCTGGACAGCGCCTTGTGCAGTACGTATTCATCTGTAGCCTGGGCATCCCCGAGCTTCAGGATGATGTCCCCGATGACGATGCCTGCATTCCTTGCAGGAGACCCAGCTTCGACGGACCTAACGAGGAGGCCCTCCTCCTGTCCGATTTCGGGCGACTTGGAGAGTTCCTCGGGGATTTCTATGGGCTCCACCACCACTCCGAGGTATCCCTTCTTCACCCTGCCGTCCTTGGACAGCTTCTCGACCGTCTCCTTCACGGAATCGACCGAGATGGCCACGCCTCTCCCGGAGAAGTAAGCCACGTTCATCCCGAGCAGCCTTCCTCCAGCGTCGACGAGGGGCCCACCAGAGTAGCCTGGGTTAAGCTTCGCATCTGACACGACCGCGTCCTCGATCATGATGCCCCAGAAACCCCTCATGCTTCTCCGATTGCTGGTTATGATTCCGGAAGTCGCCGAAGGCTTCTTGCCGAAAGCGTTGGCCAGGGCTAGGACAAACTGCCCAACCTTGAGCTCCTTTGCGCTCCCTGCCTTCACAGGCGAGAGGTCGTGTGCTTCGACCTTTAGCAAAGCGACATCTGTGTACATGTCCCTGCCTAGAATCTTGGCTTCGAACTCCCGTCCGTCACTCAAAGTCACTTGAGG
The DNA here is from genome assembly GCA_035935095.1 of Nitrososphaerales archaeon. Taxonomy (GTDB): domain Archaea; phylum Thermoproteota; class Nitrososphaeria; order Nitrososphaerales; family Gagatemarchaeaceae; genus UBA183. The sequence continues at coordinate 100,045 of DASYXJ010000034.1, forward strand.
AGCTGCGGAATGTCCGATTACGTGGTTGGCCGTCAGTATCAGGCCATCCTTCGACCAGACGATTCCAGTTCCGTTCCTTCTTCCTGAGTTGACGTTCACCACTGAAGGTGCTACGCCATCTGCCAGCTCGGTCACAGCATTTGAAAAAGACTGTAAGAGCTGCATTCCTTCTGTTCCTGTCATTTTGTCACATTCACCTACCATCCGTAGGAATCGGCGGCTACTTGTTGAGCAGGTTCGGTCCTAATCTACTCACATGGCATAGGGCTTGAAGTAACCCAAATGCATCAACATGACCCTGCTACCAGGCCTTGCGCTGGAGTAGAGCCTCGAGATCCTTCCCATGAGCTGATGGGCTGCTCGAACGGCCTTCGGGAGGTCGGCTTCCTTCGCAACTCTGGCCTCGATGTCGAGCTGGCCCGAAGCGAACCGGGCGTCAACAACGGCCGACCCGTCATCAGTGACCCACTTCATGACCACCCCTTCCTCGCTCTCGGCCATTCCGACCCATCTGATAGTATCAAACCATCTTCCCTTCAGAGCAGAGACAACGACGCTTGCGCTCGCTCCGTAGGGGAGGAAAGTATGAAGAATCGGGACCCTCTTGTCTCCTCCATACGCTGGCCTTAGTCCGAAAGTGACCTTCGCTTTGTTTGTGACGCTGTACCCATCGGGGGACTTCACTACGATCCCGTCTTCCTCCATTCTTTCCAGCGTCCTAGACAAGGTCTCGGGATGAACGCCTGTGATTCTCCGCAGCCCGTCGAAGGTGAACATCGAAAGTCCTTCTTCACCGATTGCTTTGAAAACTTCCTCATCTTTCGGGCTCATCGTGACAGCAGGGTCTTCGTCATCAAGCGGAACGTCATGTCCCCTCAAGTAAATCAGAATCTTCCAATTGTCGGTCCCTTAAAAAACAAGCGCGACAATACATCGGCGTCGAGCACGGTCAACTGCCGCTCATCGTTATAAGACCAGAGCCAAGACCTGATGATGACGCGGCTTGGGGAAGCTCGAGAGTGCCAAGATATTCGGCGGCATCGGCTCACTCCTCCAGTTAGTCCCAGGCGTGGCCATAATCGGGTACATCCTGACGCTCATCGCCGTGAAGTACATTTCGGACGAAGTCAAGGACGGCACTATATTCACCGACATGATCTATGCCGTGATTACGGGAATAATCGGCATCGCCTTTGGGGCCACTCTCTTTTTCCTCGGGGTCGCAACTTCGGTGATAACTCTGGGGATTGGAGCGCTCTTCGGTTTGGTCTCTTTCCTGTTTATCGCCTGGATTGCGCTAATCATATCGTCTATTTTCATAAGGCGCGCCTTCGGCAAGATGGCCACCCAGCTCAACGTCGGCACGTTCAGGACTGCGGGGACGCTCTACTTCGTCGGGGCGTTGCTAACGATCATACTGGTGGGATTCGTCCTATTATTCGTCGCCTTCATTCTACAGATTATCGCCTTCTTTTCAATCAATGAGGCCCGACCGATGGCGCCTGGCCCAATGGCCGCGCCTTTGACCCCGGCGCCCGCGGCCACCGCCGCCCCTACTTCTCCTGCTCCCCAGTCGACTACAAAGTACTGCGCAAATTGCGGGACACAAATGGCTTCGTTCGCCATGTATTGTCCGAAGTGCGGTGCCCGGCAAGCCTAGCCCTCTTACGCACCTTTGCTGAACACAAGAACCCTTCCCGACTTCTTCATTTCGGCCTTCCCAAGAGCTGTCAGCACGTACAGTACCATCAACAGGTCGAACCTCTTCGCAACCTTCTCGCTGGACCCGAACATCTGCTCCAGTCGTTCGTCCTTCATCAATGAACCTGTGGTGACACCATCTTTAGTGAGCATTTTGCCCAGTGCCTCCACGTTCTCGGCCGGGACAAATGCCATGTGGAACGAAGATGAGCCTCTGCTGCTCGGGCTAAAGACTACGAAATCTCCCCCAGCCGACCTGAAGACCTGGTACTCCTGTCTTACCGCCTGCACACTGCCCACTTCGACGAGGGCCCTGAAGAGATTCGAGACCGCCTGATCCATCCTGTTGTCGCTTCCTCCCTTGGGATTTATGCCTCCCTATATTGCAGAAATATCCATCTGGCCGAGGGTCCACTCCGATTGGTCCAGGCCTCTAAGCTCACGATCATAGCAGTGTTGGCAGTAGTCGCTCTGATCGGTGTCTACTCAGTTTATGTGGCGACGAGCGGCCCGGGCCCTGTGACGTCTGCGGTCCCTTCGTCTTTCACAGTCAACGGCCGAACCTATTCGTTCACCTACACGGCGACGAACCAGGCCCAATGGCAGGAGGGCCTGATGAACAAGGCTGTCACAAATACGACGACCATGCTCTTTGCATTCCCCTACTTCAGCCAATGGCAGTTCTGGATGTTCGATACGCCCACGAGCCTCGACATGATTTGGGTGAATTCAACAGGCAGCTCAGGCAGGGTGGTCTACCTGGTCGCTTCAGCCCCTCCGTGCATGACAAGCGACAGCAACACATGCGCGAGGTACACTCCCACCGCCCAGGCGAACTACGTCATAGAAGCCAAGGCAGGGTTTGCGGCAGCCCACAACATAACAGTAGGGTCGACCATCCGGTTCGGGCGGAATAACTCGACCAAGTGAATCTTCCATATCGGTTAAATCCCCACAGGACTTCAATCCGCCGTGGTACTCGACGTCCCAGCCGGTAGCATAGCCCGCCGAGAGCTGATCACCGTGGAGGAGGGCGGCTCAGTGCTTGAGGCAGCTCGGATGATGGTACAGAACAACAGAGGGAGCGTCCTCGCCACTCGTTCCGGGGAGCCCGTCGGCATACTTACCGAGAGGGACATCCTGAAGAAAGTCGTTTCAAAGGCACTCGACGCCTCCACGACCAAGGTCAAAGACGTGATGACATCTCCCCCGATAACCGTCGACTACAACATGCCCCTGCGGGAAGCCATCGATCTGATGGTCAGAAAGGGGCTGCGACGGATGCTCGTCACCCAGGACGGCCGGATCACAGGCATCTTCACCATGCGTGACATTCTCAAGCACACGAGGACTTGCCTCCACTGCGGGAAGGAGATAATGTCTTTTCTTGAGAGCAAGACACCCGACCCCTTCGTCGAGTGCGAATGCGGTTCAAGGTATCATACTAGGTGCGCCGAAACGGTCGTCAACTGCGTCTCGTGCGGAAGGACAATCGTCACGAATGTAGTCTATCCGGAGCCTTCAGAGACGTTCAGCGGTTAGCCGAAGGAAGCCAAGACTGCATCGTCCGCCAGCGCGACGGCATATCCTGCTATTCCCCTAATGTCCCTCACTATCAGAGTGAACGGCAGAGAACTCACCACTCCACCCATCGTGGACATTCCATGCAGGTCTTTGAATATTCTCCGCACCTCGTCCATCTGGTCGATGACGGAGCTCGCACTGGTCACGTCCTGCTTGATGAATCCATCGAAGGCTTGCTCTTGCATACTCGCCGTAGTTGTGGCCATCTTCTTCACCGCCCTGAGCGCAGACGGGTCGACCCTTTCCTCAATCTCTGTTGCATGCTGAGCGGTCCGGTACGAGTAGTAGGCGGTCCTCCCCAGGTCTTTGATAGCCAGCATCCTCATCACTATGTCGTCGACGGCGTACACCTTCATTTCATCCCGCAGCTTCCTATTCCTCAGAAACTGGAGGGAGAGCCTCTGCAAGAGCCTGTAAAGCTTAGTCGACTGATATCCACGCTCGAAGGCGTCCTGGGCCAGCACCTTGTCACCCGTGGATAGGCCACTCACCGCGTCTCTCAGGACCGCGACAGATGAATCGCTGAACTTCTTCATCGTTTGGTCGATGTCGAACATCCTGGGGTCGACAAGATTCTGCAGCACCACCCTGTTTGAATACTCCTCAGCCACCTCGACTCCGACCAGGTTGTCCACAGCTTCGCGGATCCAGCGCTTCTGCTCGGGGAGAATCTTGCCCTCGGATACAACCTCTGTGATGTCGTGTCCTTGGATGTAAGACGACCCGATGCTCAACTCGAGCATCTTGCGATCCTTCACCTTGTCTATGTCCAGAGGCCTTGATTGCGTTGACTGCCTCTTGTTGACAGAGCTGATGACGACGTCGGTACCCTCGAGCTCCAGTGATACATGGCCCCCCTTGGCAAGGCCCATTCGGGAGACCCATTCTTTCGGGATTGTTACCAAGAATGTCCCCAGTTTCGTGCTCTGGACCTTTCTAACTTCCAAGAAGTCTAGAGACCGCGCGCGAGGATATTTCAATATTACGTAGTATTCGTATATGTCATATCGGATACGAGGGTCCGTCCAAAAATACGAATACCGTTAAATAACTTTCAACTGGTAATGAACCGATTGAGTAAACTCGAGTCCGTGGAGAGAGCGGAAATCTCCGCCCCTTATCTCGAGGGGTCCTCGAAGGTTCTCACTCCGGAGGCCTTGGAAATTGTGGCGACGCTTGACCGTCAATTCTCTTCACACGTGTCCGAACTTATGAAGGAGCGGGCTGAAAGGCAAAAGCTAATCGATTCCGGCGTCCTCCCGGACTTCCCAGAGGATAACTGGGTCAGGACCTCTGAATGGTCGGTCTCAAAAATACCAAAAGACCTCTTGGACAGACGGGTCGAAATCACTGGCCCAGCAGGGGACAGGAAGATGGTGATCAACGCCCTCAACTCGGGGGCGAGCACCTACATGGCTGATTTCGAGGACTCTCTGTCCCCGACTTGGGAGCAGATTATCCTGGGCCAGCTCAACCTCATGGATGTCGTGGACAAAACCATCAGGCTCGTCACCCCCGAAGGCAAGGTCTACGCCCTTGGGGAGGAGACGGCGACGCTCATCGTCCGCCCCAGAGGTCTTCACCTGCTCGAGAAGCACTTCCTTGTTCAAGGAAAACCGGTGACCGCGCCTCTCTTTGACTTCGGCGTGTTCCTTCACCACAACGCCGGGAAGCTCAGAAAGCAAGGGAGCGGACCCTACTTCTACCTACCCAAGTTAGAAGGTGCAAAGGAGGCCAGGCTCTGGGAGCACGTGCTCTCGAGTGCCGAGGACTATCTGGGCCTTTCACGGGGAACCATCAAGGTCACCGTTCTGATCGAAACGCTGCCCGCGGCCTTCGAGATGGACGAGATACTCTACGAACTGAGGAGGCACATAGTGGGCCTAAACTGCGGGAGATGGGACTACATGTTCAGCTTCATCAAGAAGCTGAAGAACCATCCACATTTCGTCCTGCCAGAGAGGTCGCAACTCACAATGGACAAGGGATTCCTTGCGCCTTACGTCGATCTCCTGATCAAAACCTGCCACCGGCGGGGAGCATACGCCATCGGGGGCATGTCGGCGTATATTCCAGTCAAAGACAACCAGGCCGCCAACAACGCCGCGCTCGCCAAGGTGAGCGCCGACAAGAAGCGGGAGTTCGCTCTGGGCCACGACGGCACCTGGGTGGCACACCCGGGTCTCGTCGGCATTGCGATGGATGCTTTTTCGCGGATGGACGGCCCGAACCAACTCAGGGTAAGAAGATTCGAGGTCACTGTTACGCGGGACGACCTCCTCCTCGTCCCGCGGGGGACGATCACCATGGAGGGCGTCGTTTTGAATGTCAACGTCGGGTTGCGATACCTGGAGTCGTGGCTGTCTGGAAGGGGAAGCGTTCCAATCAACAACTTGATGGAGGATGCAGCAACTACGGAAATCTGCCGCGCACAGCTCTGGCAATGGGTAAGGAACAGAGTTACTCTGGCCGACGGAAGAACAGTAACGGCGAAGATGGTTCGCGACCTTATTACTGACCAGGTGGCTTTGATGTCGAATGCCCGTGGCCAGGCCGAAGCAGAGAAGGTCCAACTCGCAGGAAAGCTTTTCGCCCAGATGGCGACTGCGGAGGAGTTCCCAGAGTTCATCACGATCCCTGCTTATGACGAACTCCTGGCGATTGAGGGCAGACGCCCATGACCACCACAGAGGTCTACGACGTTGAACAGGAGTGGCGTAGGAAGAGGTGGGATGGTATCGCCAGACCCTACACCCCCGACGATGTCGTCCGTCTCAGAGGCTCCGTACAAATAGAGCACACCCTGGCGAGGAACGGTGCCGAGAAGCTGTGGAGCGAGCTCCAGACCACCTCCTGTGTGTCCGCCCTCGGCTGCCTGACGGGCAACCAGGCAGTGCAGGCGGTCCAGGCTGGCCTCAGGGCAATCTACGTGAGCGGGTGGCAGGTGGCTGCAGACGCTAACCTGGCTGGCCAGACCTACCCTGACCAGAGCCTCTACCCCTACGACTCGGTCCCTGCGGTCGTGCGCAGGATCAATCAGGCACTTCAGCGCGCCGACCAGATTGAGCATTCTCAGGGCAAGGAGTGGACCGATTGGTTCGTCCCACTGATAGCGGATGGAGAAGCAGGTTTCGGGGGCCCGCTCAATGCCTTCGAGCTAACCAAGGCCATGATCGACGCTGGCGTCGCCAGCGTCCATTACGAGGATCAGCTCTCCTCGGAGAAGAAGTGCGGCCACCTAGGAGGCAAGGTTCTCGTCCCCACATCACAGTTCATCAGGACGCTCCTCGCTGCTCGGCTGGCCGCTGATATCATGGGGGTCCCCACTCTGATTATGGCCCGGACCGACGCAGAGGCTGCCACGCTCATCACCACAGACGCCGACCCACGCGACAAGGAATTCATGACCGGCGAGAGGACCGCGGAGGGTTTCTACAGGGTCAGGAACGGCCTCGAAGCCGCCATAGCAAGGTCCCTAGCCTACGCACCCTACGCCGACATGCTCTGGTTCGAAACGGCGAAGCCTGACCTCAAGGAGGCTCGAGAGTTCTCGGAAGCTGTCCAACAGAAGTACCCCGGAAAGATCCTCGCTTACAATTGCTCCCCGTCCTTCAACTGGGAGAAGAATCTTGGGGCAGAAGAGATCGCCTCGTTCAGGGAGCAGCTGGCATCGATGGGGTACAGGTTCCAGTTCATCACACTGGCAGGCTTCCACTCGCTCAACCACTCCATGTTCTCACTGGCCAAAGGATACGCGGCCGAAGGAATGAAGGCCTACGTCAAACTGCAGAGGGAGGAGCTCCTGGACGAGCAGGAAGGATACGCAGGGGTCAAGCACCAGGCCTTCGTCGGAACAGGCTACTTCGACGACGTGGCATCGGTGGTGAGTTCCCATTCAGCATCAACCCTCGCGATGAAAGGCTCCACCGAAGAGAAGCAGTTCGAGACAGAGAAACTGCCAAACAAAGACAAGCGCTGAGGCCGTCGCCTGATTCTCATATTCGTCTAAGAAATTCGACTCGCCCATCTTTTGCCCCTGCTTGGTCTGTCGCTTAGGGATGCAAGCTGCGCCCAGACCTCCGATGACCCGAGCCCAAAAGCTCCGCTGGTACTCTGAACAGCTCATTGCAGACGCCGCTGCGGACGAGAAGTCTGGAAACACTGAAACGGCCATCACGCACTATCTCGAGGCCGCCGAAATCCTCCTTCTCTTGGCGAAGGTCGAGGAGAGTTACTCTCCATGGAAGATCTACACGGACAACGCAGCCATGTGCCAGAAGAAAGCGAGGGCGTTGATCGCCCTAGGCCCAAGAGAACAGCCCGTCCCGCAGCAGACCGCCCCGACCGGCCGACCCGCACTTTCTTAATATACCACGGACCTCCCCTCAGCGAATATGCCGAGGTGGGAGTGCTACCGTTGCGGGAACGTTTTCGAGGGCGAAAAAACCCCCGACGAGTGCCCAAACTGCCACTACTCACTTACCTTCTGGATTGAAGCATCGGAGGCAAAGGTGCCGATGGTGAGGAATTTCGTCAAGACCGACCCTCTTATGATCGACGCCAACGAGTCGGTTCTCAAGGCCGCACAGATGATGCGGGAAAAAGGGACTGGAAACATCCTAGTGCTCATCAACGGAGAAGCAAAGGGCATTCTTACGGAACGAGACGTCCTTTACAGGATCGCCGCGGACGACCTTTTCGCTTCAAGCATCCCGGTAAGGAAGATAATGACCACACCCATGATTTCCGTGGAAGCCGACACACCGCTTTCAGAGGGGGTCAAGCTAATGGCAAAGCACAGAATCCGAACACTGTTCGTGACTGACAACGGGCGCCCGCTGGGCCTCCTCAACATGAGGTCCATCGTCGGGGACCAGTTCCGCGTCGCGAAGAACCTGGAGTCCTAGGCGCCCAATGAGAACGATATTGTTCGTCTGTGTCGAGAACACGTTCAGAAGCGTACTCTCTGAAGAACTCTTCAATTCGAAGGCACCTCCGCACTGGCATGCCGAAAGCGCGGGAGTGAGCCCTGCCATTGACGTCAACCCCAACGTCCGCGGCCTGCTAAGTGAAATTGGGATAACCATGACTGAGCGGTCGCCCAGATTGGTCACACCTGAGCTGGTCAAGTCGGCTTCGAGAGTAGTGACTTTCGGCTGCCTGGACCGCTGCCCCATCGGCGCGGAGGAAAAAGGGGAGGACTGGCCCCTGCCCGGTGCGACCGGCAAGATGATGGACGAACTGAGGGGGATTCGGAATGAGCTGTCAAGACGAATCGACGACCTGATTCGCCGATATTGCCTTGAGCAAGAAAAGGCCAGCCAGACCGTAGAATCTGTTCACGTGTGAATTGGCGTTGTCGACGCTGACAAAGATGAGGATTGACCTGCTCAAGGCTGCTCGCGCCAAGTCCAAAGTCACATATGGCGAGCTAATGAAGAGATATCATCTTTCAAGGGGGCGCCCCCTAATCCAGGCAATAGGTCAGATAGACATGCTGGAGTATGAACGCGGGGCGCCTGGCTTCGCGGCAATCATAGTCCGGCGCGACACAGGCTTCCCTGGAGGGGGCTACTTCTGTGACGACGGCCTCCCCCCCGGACTAAGGCGAAACAGCAGGAGCCGCAACGACCCGAGGCTAACTCTGGCGGAGAAGGATTACGTCCTCGAGCAGCAAGAGAGAATCTGGGCCCATTACACCAAGACACGATAAGGCCGGCGTCGGGCTACGTTCCGTTCAGCTCTTTCAGAACCTTCGAAGGATCAGGCGCTTCCGTGACCGCCCTTCCTACGATGATGTAATCTGCTGTCGGGGCGACATCGGCCCTGACATCTCCTCCCTGGGCTCCGATTCCCGGGGAAAAGATAAGACAATCTTTCCCAACAATCTCCCTTGTTTCAGCAAGCTTGTCCATGGACTTTGCAGAGACAACCACGCCATCCGCTCCCCAGTCCTTTGCTCGCTTGGCAAACTTCCGGTAAAGCGGCTCACCGTCTTCGACCCGTAGCGCATACCCCTCGCTGGCTCCTTTGTGACTCATGTAAACAAGGAAAATTATTCCCCCCTCCTCTGAATGCACCCGCTCCACAACCTTGCCGAGTCCTTCCTCCCATCCAACGAAGGGATTAGCTGTTACTGCGTCGAAACCGAATGCCAGGAGCGAATCGACGATGTTCAGGTTTGTCGATTCAATGTCGTTCATCTTCAGGTCAGCGATGAGCGGGAGTTCTTCCCGCCTGCAAGTTTCTATTATGCCGGATATTCCACGGAGTCCATACGGGAGCAACAGGTGGTGGTTGACCTTCACAGCCGCGATTCCGCCCCTGGTAGCTTTGAGAACTCGTTCAGCCCTCTCTAACCTCCGCTCGTAGGGGTCTGAGAAATCGAGGGCGAGAACCACCCTGCTCCTCTTGGCTTCTGCCGACCGGAGTATAGCATCCTTGAACTTCATCTGATTCCCCTTCTATGCGCCGCCTGCTCCGACCCGAATGGCCTCGGGTACCTTCGTAAGAGAACTCCCATGGACCCCCGAGGCAAGGACGGCTGGATTGGAAAGCTGCAACCCTGCCATTTTCACTGAGATTGCATCCACGCTCAAGGGGCTTCGCCTTCGGTTTGCTTGAGGACCGCCTCGTAGTCCCCCTTCGTAACTTTCTTCCCTTGATACAATGTGTCCACGAGGTCCCTAACATCGGTGAAAGAGTTTAGCTTGACACCTGCAGCCGCCAGGTTGGCCTTCCCTCCCTCGAGCCTGTCTACCAACACGACTGAGTCCTTGACGACGCATCCGGCCTTTCTTAGTGCCTTGGTGGCCGACACCATGCTCCCTCCTGTCGTCACCAAATCGTCGACAACAAGAGCGCGCCACCCGGGGCGCACAGCCCCCTCGACCAGCTTATCGAGGCCATGCCCCTTCTCCTCCCTCCTCACGTACACCATGGGCTTCCCCAGCTGGTAGGCGAGTGGCGAAGAGATCGTCACACCGGCGGTCGCGACCCCAGCAATGACGTCGAAGTTGTTCTCCCCTATCTCCTTCGCGACGGCTTCGTAGGCGGCGATTTCCAGCTTGTAGGCCTGTGGGTCGCTGGGAACCACTCTCAGGTCGAGGTAGTAGAGGCTCGTTCTTCCGCTGGCCAGAGTGAACTTCCCGAACCTCAGGGCCCCTATGCGAAACAGCGCCTCCGCGAGCGCGGCCCTTCCTCCGACTGGCTTTGACATCACGAAATCCCTGCCGATTCTGAGATATTGAACCCACCCCTTACGCGGCTCGAAACAGGGCCTAGAGTGCCTCTATGCCAGCCCAAGAACTCAGAGGCCTTCTTGACATAGGTCTCAGGGTCCAGCTCGTGGGTGTTGGCCGAATCAACATCAATCAATAGGACCATGTGCAGCCTGGCCTGCATCAGCTCCATGACCGAGATTGGGGGTTTGGTGTAGCGCATATCCGTCAGCTCTTTGATTTTCGCAGCCTCGTCCATTCTCCGCGCCCTCGGGGGCTTCACGAAGAATTCCGGGATGTCCAGAACATAGGACGGCGTTGTACCGAGCGCAAACTTCCCTGCGAACGGGCTGTACCTTGCAATCTTGCTAGCGACCCTTGTTCTGGCGTAGGCGGAAGGCTCGAGGGCAGCCTCAGGAGGAATGAACCCGGTCTCGATCTCGACTATGACTGCCCCGTCCCCTCTCTCCCCCATGACATCGCACACCAGTATCTTGTCCAGCCTGTGCTCAACCTTCACCCCATATCCTTGCTTGATGAGACTCCTTGCGCAGATCAGTTCTAGTGCAGAGTGGTTGATCTTCACAAGGTTCTTCCTGTAGAGATTCACAAGTATGTCAGCCACCGCGAAAACCTTCAAGCGGACATCCTGGTCGTCGCCGACGCATGCCCTGGTTGCTAGGTTGTAGAGGTCTGCCCTGAACCTCCGGACGTCCAATTGTTCAGCCCGCAGCGAGTTGTAGTATTAAAGTGGCCGAAGCTCAGCGCTTCCCCGACGACCTTTCTTCGAGAATCCTTTTGACCTCCAAGTCCTCGACCTGGTCGAAATTTCCGTAGAATTCTCCGATGGCCAGGAATGGCCCCGGGGTCTCCAGACAAACCACTCGCGTCCCGTCCGCGGCGAGCATCTCAACAGCATCTGCGGGGGCTACCGGGACTGCCACTACCACCTCCTTCGGCTTCCTCTTCTTCACCGACATCACTGCTGCGCTCACCGAGCTTCCCGTTGCAATCCCGTCGTCCACAATCACAACGACTCTCCCTTCAAGGCGAGGATAGGCAGCGTCCCCTCTCAGCCTCTTCATCCTCTCCTTGACCTCTTCCTTCTTCTTCCTGACCTGGTCGTCGAGATAGGCCGGATTGGCCCCAAGAGACTCGGCGGCCTGCCTGTCCATAATCACGTCCCCTTCTTGGGTGACCGCTCCGAGCGCATACTCAGGCTCCCCCGGTGCCTCGATCTTCCTGGTAACAACGATATCCAAAGGGGCTCCAAGCGCTTTTGCCACCTCGTTCGCAACGACGACCCCGCCCCTTGGAATCCCTAGTACGACGACATCGTTTCCTTTGAACTCCATCAGCTCACCGGCAAGCTTCCTACCAGCCTCTTCCCTGTTCCTGAATAGCACCCCCAAGACAGCCCGCCACGGGGTGAATCCTAGGTGATATCTTGATTGCCTCGCCCGACTCTCAGGAGGGATGTGGCTTTCCTCCGACAGCGGCTTCGTAGCGTTCCTTCATTGCCGCCGTCCCGGTTTGCCCTCGGTTTGGCCTTTGTGAAGTCCGGGTTGCCCCGTCTCTACGCGCCACCATCCCGCTCGCGGATTGGTACCAGGCGCCAAGGCTTTCCCCGGCACCTCTTCTTCTCCGCGAATCCATCCTTTTCCTGGTCGGACGAGTG
>DASYXJ010000035.1:0-3170 GCA_035935095.1 Nitrososphaerales archaeon
TCGCGCGATCTTGTCCCTGTCCTCTTCGTGCATCATCGTCGTGGCCGCGTAGGAAGCAACTTCAAGGATTTCGTGCACGCTCCTGAGATGCTCTACTATTGTCGTCTTGTCAGCAAAATTCCCGAGGCCGCAGATCTTGCATGTGTAGCTCTCCGGGTCCACCGGGTCTGGGCTCATGTCTTTCGCGGTTCGCTTGAAGCGATATAATGATTTGGGGATTTGTCGAGAAACTCGCTGACTTCTTCTATTGAATCCTGCAATCCCACAGATTCTGAATCCTTACTCGCCCGATCCGGAGCCAAGATTGGCAGTGACCGTGCTTGTGAAAGCGACTGCCGGGGCCGTCCACTCAACGGAGTAGTCCCCTCTTATCCTGTTCCCCAAAGCGTTCTTCTGGGAGAAATGACCATCCGAATGGAATCCAGTGATTTGGCATGTGCCCGGAAGGAATCCAGGCAAGGACGAGCAGTCAGATCCTTGAGGTATTGTAGACTCCCCGGAGAATCTCCCATCTGCGTTGAGCAGAGGATTTGACATCTGGGCGAAGGTTATCGTCCCTCTTTCGGATTCGTGCCCCGCCTTCAGGTCTTCAGCGGCGGAGACTACCTGCGAGAACATGCCTGCGACAGGGGTTCCAGATAGCGTGCCCACTATTGAGCCGCCCATCTGGATCCCGTCCCAGGTGACCCTAGCGCGATCGTATGAGGCGACTATGACGAGACTCTCGTCGCCCGGTGCAATGGGTGCCATGAAGATTGGACCTCCGAACGGATTCAAGAAAGCTGACTCAAAGACCATCGAGAGATTAGCTGGAGGACTCGTTTGGCAGTTGTTCGAGTCCCCTTCGTCGTCAGAATTGTCGCTGACATAGGTGGACTGGTCCCCCTGACCTTGGGATTGGCCATCGCCTTCTGATTGACTGTCACCCTGGCAAGTCTGCGTGTTTATCGTAGCCATCCCTATGAACATCCCAGGGATCCCGCTAGTGCAGGATGGTGTGGGGGTGCCGTCGGGGTTGGTGCAGGTGAACGGGAAGAATTCAGCGGGCATCATATCGCCGATCGGGGCCGAGCCGTCTATCTGGACGTGCGCGCCTGTGGAATCCAAGTAACTTAGGCTGAAGGTGGCCTGTCCTTGGACGGCCAAGCCCGTGATAACCGCATCAAGTGAGTATTCGAGATGGGCTGACGAGGTGTCGATGGGCACACCCCCGACGATCGCAGCGGCTAATTCTCCCCCGGAATGGGAATAGTGCTGAGTACCAGAATCAAGGATCCCCCCAGTGAGGGTTAGAGAAAGGTTAGGTTGAGAATCATGATGGGAATCTTCGGCGAAAACAGGGGAACTCCCGACAAGGAGGAACATTAGGGAAAGTACGATGGCGACCTTTGCTGTCTTCATGAACCCCTTCAGAGACGGCTCGTTGAGGATATCTGACTTTTGTCGGTTCTGAAAAGAAAGGCCGTTGTAAAAGGCGCTAGACGCTATAAGGAAGTATCTCGATTCCTTTCGATGAGAAGACCACTGTATGATATTTCCGGGAGTGCTCGGCACCCCTAAGTTTCCTGACCATAAATCGGGTCTTCAGCTCCATGTTATCCGCGAGATAGTTCTCTATGAGGAACACCCCGTCGGCGACGAACTGCTCGAGCCCCTGGGAGTACTCGCTGGGCCCCTCGAATTTGCTGACTGTCATGAAAGTAGTGATTTTCTCTCGTTTCAATGTCTTGTAAATGAGATGCATCAGGAAGCTGTAGTCGAACTTGCCCGAGCTCCCGCTCAGGAACGCTGTGAGGGAGTCGATTACCAGCCTCTTCGCTTTCACTTCGTCGATGGCTGAAAGGATCGTCTCAAGGTTCGACCCCATCCCGCGGCCTTCTAGGGCCTCAAGGTCAAGAAGTCTGACCTTCTTCGCGTCTTCGAGGGCCTGGAAGTCGATGTCGAACTTCAGCATGTTCCTCCTCAAGCTGTGCACGTCCTCCTCGAACGTGGCATAGACCGCAGGCTGGTTCAGGTTCTTGGCCCCTTGATAGGCGAATTCAGATGAGAATATTGTCTTCCCGGTGCCTATCCCACCAACGAGCAGGACGAAATCGCCCGCCTGGAGGCCTCCCTGAATGAGGCCGTCGAGCCCTGGGATCCCAGTCTGGATTCTCGAGTCCTTGGAATCCTTAGTATCTTTAGAGTCCTTCGGGTCTTTCGAGTCCTTTAGAGCCTGCAATACTTCCAATATGGCGTCCGACCCTTATTATATCCATTTTGTCTTTTATGGCAGATGCCCGGCAGGCCCCCAAGTTCACCATTTGCTACAGAACGGTTAAATCGTACTACAAGAAAATAGATTCCTGCTCCACATCGCTTTATTAACCAAATTTCACGTGTGATTTGAATTGGGTTCCGTAGACAAACTCCAAAGAAGGAACCAGGACTACAAGCTTCTTGAAACTATCAAGCGGGTAGGGGTCCAGAACTACTCCCTTCTCTCGAGACTCACAGGGCTCAACGCCGAAACCATCAGGTACAAGGTCAACAGGCACCTTACGAAGCTAGGCCTTTCGACGACCATCGACGTGAACTATGGCCAGCTGGGCCTGACGATGGGCTACTTGATTGTGAGGCCCAGCGGGATTTCAATGAAATCCTGGGTCGACAGGATGAGCTACGTCATCTTCTGGGGGAAGAAGATGGGGTCAAACAGGCATTTCTGCCTTACGGCCGTCCCATTCAGGCTGAAGAAGAAGTACCTCGATAGCCTGGAGCAACTCAAGACTGAGGGGCTCCTAGAGGAGTACGAATACAAGGAGCTGTACTGGATGAGGTATCCTCCGTTCAGACCCGAGTTCTACGACTTCGAGGAACGTAGCTGGAAGGTGGACTGGAACCGGTTTGAGATGACGATGAGCGAGATCGGGCCTTCGTTTCTTGACGTTAACAGAGACTCGGACGTCGATTACATCGACCTGAAGATACTCAGCTCGATGATGAAAGACCCCACGATGCCCCTGGCCAAGACCGCGAAAGAGATCAGTGTCAACCCGAGAACTGTCAGATATCACCACGCCGAGCATGTGATGAAAAACGGGTTCATCCTTGGGAACAACATCAGGTGGGTCAAGCCGTTCCAGGAGGGCAATCCGAGCGGGGTCATGCAGGCCGTAATTCTGTCAAAG
>DASYXJ010000036.1:0-37462 GCA_035935095.1 Nitrososphaerales archaeon
CGGGTCCGATGGCGCCCACTCGAGCCTGGATACTCTTAGTTCCCAGATGGAAGACATCGCCTCAATAGCGGGGGCCAGACCAAAGGGTGTAAGGCAGCACATCCTAAAAATGGACATCCCCAAGACTTGGGAGATTGAATCTACTGCCGGCCTTGATTACGACGCAACATTCGCCTACAACAGGTTCTTTGGTTTCCGAGGGGAGATTTGTTTCCCCTATCATCCCTTCAGCACCAAGCGTCTGCCTCTAATCGAACTACCTACTAGCTTCATGGATTGGACTGCTCTCTACAAAGGCGTCAGAGGAAGTCAGGCAGAGAGGGTCCTTAATTCGATAATGGAACGGGTAGAGCACTACAACGGTCTGCTGTTGGTGAATTTCCACAATACCTATCTCAATCGGGAAACCTTTCCAGACGTGTTAGCGCTTTACGAGGGATTGATAGACCGTATTTTTGAAAGAGGTTACTGGGTTACGACAGCCTCAGCATGTTCGGAATGGTGGAGAAGGAGGGCATCTGAGAAACCGCGAGTCGGGCCGGAATGGGGAAAGGCGGGAGAAAATGGCGACGTCCAGCTGGAGGTGATTGACCGGATAGAACCTTCCATTGCCAAGGGTGTCCGAAATTGAAAGTCGATTCAGTACTCTTTCTGACCTACCACTTTCCGCCTGAAGTAGGCGGAATCCAGACGCGGATCGCGGGCTACCTATCCGAGTTGAGCAGGAGGGGGATCAAATCGACCGTCTTGATTGTTGGGCATTCGGCCAAATCGGGCAGGACATATGACCTGCGCAAATCGACCCTCCCTCTGCCGTCAACAATGGTCAAACTCGTAGAGTGCGAGGGGGGAATCAGAGGCGTCTTCCCGGCAGCCACGAGGGTTCTGATTACAGTTGGTTCAGGCCGAGCGGACGTCGTTCACGTCTTTACGGGCGCTGCGACTCTCCTTGGGGTCCTCACGCTTCTATTGGGACGACTGGCCGGTCGCCCGTCCACCATGAGCGTCTTTGGCAGGGAAGACATCTCGCAGGCTAGGTGGTTCGATGGATACTTGTTCGGTCTTGCGGGCACCCTTGCGACATCCATTTCCACGAATTCTGCTTCGACAGGCAGTCTGTTGCCACCCAAGTTCCGGAGAAAGTCTCGTGTTCTCCTAGGGGGCTCAGCAGTTCCACTGCAACACGAAGGGCCTTCGCCAGAAAGAAAATCAGTCCTGTTCGTTGGGCGCTTGGTCAAAAGAAAGGGACTTGATGACCTGCTGAAAGCATTCGCGATTGCGAAAACAGCGGTACCAGAAGCGACTCTAGTTATCGTGGGGGACGGACCGGAAAGAGAAGACCTTGTCAGACAGGCGAAAGACCTCGGGATCGCCGATTCCGTCCACTTCAGGGGAACTCTTCTGGGTCAAACGCTTGCTTCCGAATACGAAAAATGCACTTTGTGCGTCCTTCCATCAAAGGTCGTCCCCGACGATAAGGCCACCGAGGGCCTTGGCCTGGCGCTAGTTGAGGCCTCCATGCACGGAAAACCGCTTGTGGGGACGGACCACGGAGGAATATCGGAAATCATAAAAGATCGGGTAAACGGTTTCATCGTACCTCAAGGGGATACAAAGAAGCTAAGCGATGCCTTGGGGAGTCTGTTGCGAGACGATGAACTCGCCGGCATGATGGGTACCAACTCCCTGCGAATTGCGAGGTCGCAGTTTACGATGCAAGCGGCAACCGACAGGCTCCTTGAATCCTATGCAAGTTAGGTTAGGCTGCTTGGACCGAAAAGCTACTGGCGGTGCGAGATCGCGTGGGGTGATCGTGTGAATAGGCTGGCGCAAGACTCAGAGGTCGCACATGGCGCGCACAGGCCAAAGGCAATCTCGTCAGACGGTGCCAATGCTCAGCCCACTTCGATAGACAATTCCGCGATAGGGCTTGGTCAAATAGTCGCGCGAGGGGCTACCTTTCTCTTCCTGTCCCAATTTGGTTCAGCTGTAATCGGCCTCCTCGGGTCCATAATCCTCGTCAGGCTGCTGGTAAGTCCGTCAGAGTATGCACCAATCGGGCTTGCAGTCACCGTTCCCGGACTTGTCATGCTTGGAGACGTTACTGGCATCAACCAATCGCTCACGAGGTACCTCTCGGAGTACAAAAGGTCGCGAAATTCGAACGCCATCTGGTCGTCGTTTTGGACCGGTACAATCCTCAAAGCGACCACGGGGCTAATTTTGAGCGCAGTTGCCTACTTTGCCGCCGGCCCAATCGCAGTTTTGATTGGGAAACCACAGGTCATTCCTTTCTTCCTGGTTGCGGCACCACTTCCTTTCGTGTGGGTCACCCAGGTCAACGTCAAATCCGTCCTCTTGGCCCTCGATGCACCGAGGGGGTATTCTCTGCTTCAGGTTCTCAACGAAATCTTGTTGACTGTCTCTCCGATTCTGGCGGTCCTGTTCGGGCTTGGTGCCCTTGGCGCTCTTTCGTACATGGTCCTCGCCAACTTCGTCTATCTTGCGATTGCATACGCTTATTGCATATTGGTCGTCCTTTCCGCGACAGAGCGAACCCAAAGGCAATTCACGCTTTCGGCCACTGTCAGGAAGTTGACGGCCTTCGGCGCCCCTCTTGGCTTCTCGAACAGCTTTAGCAGCTTTGCCGGTCAGGTTGTGAACTTGATTGTTGCAAGATTCGTCGCCCTGGATGTCTATGGGCTTTACAGCGTCGCCCAATCGGCAAGTGGTTTCCTCGGTTATGTCGTTGACCCCATAAAGTCGATGCTCCTGCCCGCCTACTCTCGAATCGCCGATATCAAAAACTCTGACCTAATGAAGTCCCTCTGCATTCAGACCACCAGGTATGAAACCGCCTTCGTCCTTCCAGCCACTCTTTTCTTCATTGTTTTCGCAAGCCCTTTCATTGTACTGCTATACGGAGTCCAATACGCGAGTTCAGGCCTGATTCTCACATTGGTTGCAGCATCTTTCCTTCCAGTGGGATTGGCTAACGACGCCCTCACTACATTCTTGATGACAAGTGGATTCACGAGATACGTCGGCGGCGTAATGATTGTTTCCTCTGTCTCGATCATAGCGATTGCGGTCCTCGCAGTTCCAACTTTTGGTCTGTTAGGCTTCCTCCTGGCTTCGATTTTCAGTTTCGTACCTGGGTACCTTCTGATCGTTTCAAAAGCGAGAAGCGCTTTGGGACTCGGCCCTCCCATCGCGTTCGTCAAACCTCTCTACTATGCCCTTTTGTTCACCGGCGCAGCGTCGGGCATCATCATCTTCGCACCTGTACCGCCGTTCGCAATGGTTTTGGCCGGTCTGGTCCTCGTTCCTGTCCTCTTTGTCGTATTTTCGGCCTTGTTTAGAGCCATCGAACCGGCTGACTTTGTCCGCTTGCGAGGCATGATGGCCACGCAGTCCGTCATTCCTAGGCTCATTGGACCCCTCATCGAACTGTCTGAGAGACTGGTAATTTTCATCAGGAGAGACTGAACTTGATGAAGTTTCATCTCGTCGCCGGTCACGATTGGGTAAGGGCCTTCATTTCAGTGGCAATCTTACTGATGATGACAATCGGGGGGACCGGGATTACCTCAATGGTTACTGCTCAGGTTCCTCTGACAGCCAACAAGACTCCCTACCAGGACTACGGCCTCTCGGCATTTGGAATGAAAGACAACATATCACTCAGCCTTTTGCAGAAGGCAACAGGCAACAACCTCTCAGTAAGCGCATTGGACCAATACATCAGGTCTCAACTTCTCAGCTACGATGTGCGGAGGGTTCTGTTGGACATAGGCTGGGATAACTACGCAGTGGGCCAAGTCCCCCACGAAAACTGGGTGGACAATTGGTTCTCAGCCTGCGATGCCACGGGAGTTGGGAATGTGTTGTTTGTGGGCCAGCTTACGAAGGCTGGAATAGGCTCTCCTTGGGTGTCGAGTCTGATCAAAGCAGACCCGTCTGCTCAGACCTCTTCTCCAGACGGAAGGCCTGCGTCATACGTCTCCCCGGACAACCCCGACACGATTGCCTATCTGGAGCACGACCTGGCTACCCTCTATTCATTCTACGGTCACCACACATCTTGGATGGGGATAGGGACAGGTTCCACGCCCCAGGACCCGTATTACAACCCTAACTCTTCGATGCCGGCCTTTGGCTACTCGAACGCAACCCTGGCGAACTTTGCAAATTCAATGTATTTCGCGGCGGACGTTAATTCCACAGGATACGGCTCGAACGGCGTTCTAGATTCGCTCTGGGCCGAATTCCGTAACTTGAGCCCCAGCACTCAGCTGTCGTCCGGCAACTGGCAACTCTCGATCCCGGTTCCCGTGTATGGCAATGCGACGGCCGGAAACTCCTTGGCAATGAGATTCTACCTGCCCGGAGACCTGTCTGCATTTCAGGTGGAATGGTACGGCAACAAACAGACCTCAACCGCCGGCACCATATCAGCTGAAATCATTGGCGACTCCGCGGGCAAGTTGGCGACAAAAGCCGTTGTATCTTCTCAGGTCCAGACCTCAATTTCCATAACGCAAACCGAAGGCTGGCAGGGCCCCTTGATGTTCCGAGGTAACTTTTCTCGGGGCTATTACTGGTTGTACCTGACGAGCCCATCAACAACCAAATCTAACTCGTATCAAATCTTCGTTAGGAATTATCCAGTCGACAATTTGAACGCACAGAAATTGGGAAATACCACTAGCGGTCGCTGGTCGAACGTCGGACAGACAATCCTTTGGCTGAAGAGCGCCAACGGAACGAGCCTTGCTATCTCTCCCTACGTGCAACCTCTGGTGCAGCCTCGCGCGGCGCAATCATTCACGGCAGCGTCCTCGTTCGCCTTCAACGCAATCTATCTGTTCCTTTCAGACAGACACTACGATTCCACGAACGGGACAATCACTGTGACGGACGCCACGCTGAACAAGACCGTTGCTTACGGGGTGCTTAGCCAGTCAATGAATCGTGGGCTTCAGAACTGGATTCCCGTACCCCTCGATCACGTATTGGTCGCTCAGAAGGGGCACAATTATGTCATGACAATAACAGAGCCCCGTCATGGGATTTCCTGGATCGTCGTTCTAAGGGGACTCGTAGTCAGCCCGCCAGAAGGCGGGTTTGAAGGTCAGAGTGAATTCTGGCTCTTCAGGCTGGCACTCGTGAATTGGGGTGAAAGCCACAGCGATTTCACTTCTGACGTCTCAAACGGCATTGACGCGGTGACCTTAGGACATCCTGACGCCATTAGCTTCTCCGTTCCGGGCTCGTCCGGCGGGCACGCGACTCTTTCGGGATTGTCAGTCTTCATGCACGAGTCGAATCCCTCCGGCAGGTTCTACCCTTCGACAATCAACATGACTTTGTCGATTCATGCCAACAATCAGACGGCTGGGGTCCCCGTCAAGAAACCGATTCACTCGATGATCCTCATGGGCTCGTCCATCCCACAGCGGGGCTGGCTCAACGCTACAGGATTCAATTTGACACTCTCTTCGGGGAGCACATATTGGGTTGTTTTCAGCACCAATTCCCAAAAAGCCCGTTTCCCAATGGCTCGGTTGGTTAGCCCCTACAATCTCAAGGTGCTGGGATCAGTGGACGGGGGAACTAGGTGGACTTTTCCAGGAGAAGGGCCAACCGAGTTTGCCTTTGTTGCAATGTTCTCAGATGGGAGGCAACTTGGTAACTTCATCCAAGATGTGTCAGTTGTGGGAGTCGACGGATCAAACTTCTATGCTCAGCCATTTCTCGCATCGAAGGCTACCGAAGTCACGGGGGTCTACATCGGGCCGATAAAGGGAAGCCAGAATCCCAACGACTTCGCGGTCGTCTCGATAAATCCGAGCAACGGGGGTCAGCCTTCGGGGGAGACTTTGGCTGAAGGTCGTTTGTACTCTGGGAATATCACTTTGAATTATGGGCCTCAATTCGTCCAATTCTCTTCTGTTGCGAGGTTAGACGCGGGACAAAAGTATTGGATTGTGATTCGAGGGTTGGGGGGAGCGTTCAGTGTCGTGCCTGTCGTCTATTCAAATCAACAGCCGAGCTTACTTTCGGCCGCGGTCTCAACGAACAGCGGGTACGAGTGGGCTTCGTATAGTAAATTCACAGCCGTGCTCTCTTATAGAATCGATACGCCTTTGACTCCTTTGCCTGCCTATAATACTCAGGCGCTTTACAGCAATCTTCTGAAGAATCACAATTTGGACGCGGGCGTCAACCCATCTGCTGGTTGGAACTCGTATGTCAAATCTTTGGAAATCAAAAGGGAAGTCGGTCTAACAAATTGGTTCAGAAGCTACACCAACAGGTCCTTTGATTTCTACGGTACCGGAGAACCAAGCATACTTACGAGTCTTCGTCCTCTGGGCTTCCGTTCACTTCCATCTGAGGTCACCGTTTCAACGTGCCAAGCGCTGAAGACCTATTTGCTGTCCGTCATACCTTCTGATGGACACCAATTCCCCATCGTTGGAAACCTGAACCTCCTCAGAAGCTGTTTTCCGTCATCGTCAAGCAACCTGCTCGAGGTGTTGAAGTATGTCAAATTCCAGGCCCCTCAATACGGGCTGAATACCAGTCTCAACGTCCTTGTCCTTGGCGTAACACCCACTGACAAGTTAAGCGAGAGTCTCTTGGTAGGTTACAACGCAACGTATATCGATTTTCAGAGCAATCTTGACACTGCGACGAACGCAATCCAGAGAAATTACAAGATCGTCATTATTGATTCCGGCGCAAAGATTGGCTCCGGACTCACGGCCTCCCTGGAGGGGTTTGTCCTGAGAGGTGGGACCCTCGTTAACCTGGGGCAGATGCCTCTCGGATTGAGGTCGTTCGTGGACACCCACGCCTCAACCGCGCAAGGGTCGACAGTCGCTTTTCAGCAGCGACTCGGATTCTGGACGAGGAACACGCCCTACTTCCAGAAGCTGCAGGTCGGCACATCCAATGGCTCACAAACTGCAAGTGGTCTCGGCCTCTCTTTGACCCTCTCTCAACTTGCACAGGGCGAGGTGGTATCACTAAATCAGGCGGCCCAGAATGCAACATCGCAGACGTCAGAGTCGCACATAGTCCTGTCGAACATAATATCGAACACCCTATTGCCCAACTCGGTTAGCCCATTTTGGTATACCCTCCCGACAGCCGGTGCACACAATTTCACGTATTTCATCGTTGGAACCCAGAACAGTCAGCTCCTAGTCTGGGTCTCCAATCCGAGTCTCACGGTGGAACACGTTTCCATAAGTCTGAATCGAAGTTACTATCATTTGCCATTGGGCTGGAAGGTCCTCGACCTTGCTACGCTGAATCTCTATGTCGGAAAAGGAGACATTGTTTCGGCCAAGGCTGATGTGCCACCGACGAGCTGGGCGCCCCTCTACATTCTCCCCAACGATCCCTCATCCCTGGGAGATTATTCCTCAATTGTAGTGGAGAGCGATTTCCGTTATCCGAACCAAGCCCTGGTGACCTCGAGAAGTCCTGCCAACCAGTCGGCTTTGCTCGTAATCACCACGAACATGCCCGTGGCTAAGGTCACGCTGAACGATCGAACTTTTCTGCCAAAAACAGATACGCCTTCCGACCTTCTAACGGCTTCGCAAGGTTGGACCTTCGACAATTCCACACAAACCCTCTACGTCAAGTGGGCCAGCAGTTCCGCGTCGAGTCTGAGAATCGAATATCCAATGCAATCTCCAGCCCCAGCTGCTACCTTCCCCCAAGCCACTTTCATCTGGGTTTTCTTGGTAGTTTTGGCGGCCGAGCTGATTGTCCTAATGTATTTGAGACTCTCATCCAGGAAACGTACCAGAAATTCCGTGGTTGGCTTGGGCAATGGTAATCCGAATACATAGTAACGCTCCCACATTGTAAATCGACAACGGCAGTTCATGAATATAGGATGAGACATGGAGGCCGCGTATGGAAAAGTCTTCGATGAATATGTTATCTGAATATGTTTTTGTAAGTCAGGCTTGAGGTCCTCATGGCTTTTAGGCCTCGTGAAAGGGAGCGGTCCCGTGAAGAGGACCCCGCGCGCGACGAAAGGGAGACTCCCATCATTAGTAGCAGTGGCAATAATACTCATAGAACTGGGTGGCGCCCTGTTTTCGGCTCTCGCAATGGGGCCCGGGATGTCTCCTAGCTCGGCAGCCTATCGGTCAAGCCTGGGGGCATCTGCCCCCGCAAGCGCGATACCGAGCGGCCACAGAATTGGATTCTGGATCGCCGACGATGACATTTTCACCACGGGCACAGTGATGGGGACACCTCTCCCCTGGACACCGGCCCAGTTCTATGCGAATTACTTCAATACTCCCCCATACCCGGCGACGATGCTTTGGGCTTCCGGGCTCGTGTCTTCAGGTGCCGCATCGGTTCCTTCGGACCAAGAGGCTTTGTGGCTAAGCCAGGTGGCGGCGACTGCCGACCAGCATCCCAATATTGTTATTCTCCTTTTGCTCTTCGTCAACCTCTCGGGTAATTCCATAGAGACCTTCATCGCTAGTCATTCGGCATGTTTTACCATAAGCAGATCAAGCCCTCTTACTAATTTCAAGGTCTGTGGTCTGGCAGCCTCGACCCAATACACTATCGCCCTTGAAGATGTCAACCATTTGCCAGTGGCTACGATTGGGACGTTTACGACGAACTCTACCGGTGGCTTTTACGGGCAGTTCGCCATTCCGAACGAGCCACAGACCAACAACCTCTGGAACATCGTTGTCACCGGTACTTCGCTTTCGGCCCAGGTTGCTCTGCAAGCCGACCAGGCCCTGCAGCTCACGAGCTACATGACCATCCTGAAAGGGCACTCCAGCATCTACGGAGCGCTCTTCGAACCTGAATACTTCGGTAACACTCCGGCCATACAGACCACTTTCAGAAACATAGTGATTGGGGCGGGCTATCAGAACTTGGTCGGCCAGACTGGTTCGAGCGACCCAATTCTCGCCTACTCCAGTTACCCATACTTCGGGGGGCAGCTTCAGACATCCACACAGTCCAACCAGATAGGAGTCCACTACGGTGAGACGGGTGTTCCCCTTTGCAATGCTCAGAACCCCTGCCCCATCTGGACACAACCAACTGTTTTGAACATCGTCGACCATTCAGCTCCGCTGCCCTGTACCATAATTATCTCGGCAAACGATGTGAGTAATCCCGCAGGCAATTCCTATCTCTGGGCGAGTCCAACTCTAAGAGGCTGGATCCAGAGCGACCCATACTACCAGGCCAACTATGTCACTTCGACCTCCTCGGTCTCAAGCACGACAACTTCGACATCTGGTCCCCAGGCTACTACTTCGACGACCCAA
The DNA here is from genome assembly GCA_035935095.1 of Nitrososphaerales archaeon. Classification (GTDB taxonomy): domain Archaea; phylum Thermoproteota; class Nitrososphaeria; order Nitrososphaerales; family Gagatemarchaeaceae; genus UBA183. The sequence continues at coordinate 9,336 of DASYXJ010000036.1, forward strand.
ACAAGTAGCGTGTCCGCAACGACAATCACCTCGACAATACCACCCGCCGGAGGCATAGACATTTCGTTCTCATCGTACAGCTCGCCCTTCACCTATGGAAACAACTTCCAAACAGCGGGCAACAGCTTCCCCATACAGGTGAACAGGCCGATCGAAATCAACACGATCGCGTTCTATTTCAGCGACAGGGCCTACGACACAAATTCCATTCCATTCACCATCACGGATCCATCCAATACAGTTCTTGCCACGGGAACAATCCCAGCCCTCCTCCCATTCGCGTCACAGCAATACTACCCGATCCAGCTGAGTCAGGTGATTACGCTGCAGCCTGGAGTAACCTATCAAGCCAGATTTGCGTCGCTTCCACCAGGCGACACCTATGGCACAGCGGGAATTAGTCAGGACATACTCCAAGAAGCGGCTTCAAGTCCTGGGACAGGATACCTAGGACAGTCTCAATGGCCGATATTCGAACTCGGGCTGATGAACATATTGAACCAAGGACAAGGCCTGGCTTATCACAACTACGGGGCCTATACGGACCTTTTCTCCAGCCCGGGCTACAAAGGGAACGGGGAGATTGCGATGCGTTTCCAGACTTCTCAGGCAGAATCCCTCCAGAGCTTCGAGGTCTTCATCTGGAGTTCCTCTGGCTCTAGCAATCCGCTAGTCTTCACTCTCAGGGCAGATTCGTCCGGGCATCCGACTCCCCTTACTGCATCGCCAGCACTCGCCACCGTGTCCATCCTCGCATCTCAGGCAGTTCCGAACACATTCTTGACGGTGAACTTCCCTTCTACCTCGTTGCAAGCGAACACGTACTATTGGATTGTCATGGCCGACCCAAGCGGCATCCAGGATGTTCAGTTCGGGCGCCTGGTAAATGCCTACAGGCAGTACGTCCTCGCATCGTCCAATGACTTCCAAACATGGGGTGTCCCAGCCGACGGTCCGACTGACCTGGGCTTCAGGTTAACCACGACTGGGGAGAGCATCATCAACACCGTTTCCAGTAGCAGCCCCAACACCTATTTCACCGGCATCGCTCAGTCCTTTGTTCCCTCAGCTTCGACCCAACTGAAGGGGGCGTGGGTGAGCGCGAAGCCGGCAGGTCAGAACATGTTCGTCTCAATTCAAACGGACAACGGGAACGACCAGCCTTCCGGGAATATCCTGGCGCAGGGTATCGACCCGATCACTTCCCAGTTCACTGGAGGAACTCAGCCCTTCGTCTACGTTGGCTTCACGAGCTATGCCAGTGTGAGCTCGGGGACGAAATATTGGCTTGTGGTCACTATAGGCCCCTGCCTTTCGAGCTCATGCAGTGCGCCTTCCTCTGCCGCCACTTTGCAATTTAGGGCTGATTATGCCACGAGTGGATACGCGCCACAGAGCGGCACTCACTACGAGCTTCTGCAAGGTACTTGGCAGTCTCCACCTTCTCTCGGCACTTTGAACTTCGCCCTTGTCTCTCCGACTGGGCATGAAAACGATCCAATTTGGGGAACCATTACCACCACGATGACCATTTCGCAAACGTCCACATCAACTACCTCCTCTACTACCACTGCAACGAGCTCGACTACTAAGTCGACTACGACTTCATCAACGGCCAGTTTTTTAACATCTTCCTCGTCGTCATCTTCGTCCTCCTCATCTTCGTCTACTACAACAACAAGTACAACAAGTTCGCGAACGACGACAACGAATAGTGCAGGCCCCACCACGACCACCACGGCTTCCGCAGTCAGCACAACCACCTCTTCGACCTCTACCGGAATGGGTGTCTCTTCTACTACGTCGACTTCTACATCCTCCAACGGTGTGACGCCCCCAAGCGTGACAAACCAAGCCTATGCCATTTCAGTCGCCCCGACTGTAGATTCGGTATACCAGGGGGGATCTGCCAACGCGTTGATCAAAGTCGTCCCGAACGGTCTTTCGAGCCCGCAGGTCCGGCTATTCGCAAAGCCTTTGCAGGCAGGGGTCTCAGCCTCGTTTCAGCACGACAGCGGCACAGCTCCGTTTTCTGCCCTTCTAGTCATACAGACATCGCCGAATCTGCCAGTTGGAAAGTATACGATCCTGATCACTTCTGTCTCAAGCGACGGGAATAGCTCTGCTTACTACTCTTTCAGTGTAATCCCGCAGTTGGGCCTCCCACCGCACGATGTAACCATCGTGGTGCGCGATATCTATGGATTGGCGGTACCCGGAGCATCGATAACCCTGAACGTTGCCGGCTGGTCCGGCACAGCCGACACGCAAGGGTCCGGAACTGTTGTGTTCGCGCGGGTTCCGGCGGGTCCATACAATGTCACTGTCACTTACATGGGGGCCTCGAGCGTGCTGTCAGGGGACTCGTTCAATAATCACCAGCTTGACGTGACGGTTGTACTGAGTCCCCCTGTTGCTCTCAGTTCAGGGGTATTAGTTCTAATCATTGCGGCCGTGATATTGCGAAGAAGGATGAGGGGATCGGAGATGCCCCAATTCTCATGGGCGAGAAGAGACTAAAGAGAAAAACTCAGCGACTTATCTGAATCAAGTATGAGAAGGGGCTTAAGTCTAAGTTCAGACTGTGCTGAGTTTACTGCTGAAGGCTCCTCGTCTCATGGCCATGAGTAGGAGGAGGGCAACTCCTGCCACGGCAATGGCTGAGGAACCGAACTCAGGCGTAATGACCACTATTCCAGCGTCAAAGAACACGATGCGTTGTATTGGGGTTGTATTTTGTCCGCACACTGCCACTCCCTCAATGTCCAGCAAGTAGGTGCCGTGGGTTACAGTCGGCGTTATGCTGGGGTGCTGGTCGAGTCTGAGGTTGCTGCCATAAGAATTTCCAGCAACCGTCCACCAATAGTATGGGCCCGCTGTGTCTGGGGTGGCAGTGAACGGCGAAGCAACATGATAATTCTCACTTGCGAATGACGCCCCGCTGACTCCAGTTTGGCCTGTGCCGAAGCTGATAGTGTCTGACTGGGATCCTGTTATGTTTAGCTCATTTGCCTGGCCAGACGCTGGACCGTTGTTGCTATCCCCGCCACCCTGGTTAGCTGGCCAGTACAAACCCGAAGTCGTAGCGGATCCGAGCATGTATTGATTGCCATTGGGGTCCTGAACCGTGATAAGGTGGATGGCGATGTAGAATTGGGCTGCGTTAGTGCACGATTGAAGCGGGTAGTTGCAAGTACCGGAACATGGAGGATTCGACCCCGCAGGGGGCGCAACGAATGAGGTTGAAGAAACAGTCGTCACGGTAATCGTGATGTCGGAGCCGGGACTGATTGCAGTGGGAGCGGTAAAGCTAGGCCCGTAGTATAAGGCAAAAGTCGCAGGTGAAGCGAGCACCAGAGCGAATGCCAATCCCATGAAAACAGCAACTAGACGCAAGTTATTACGGACGATTTGGCCGCCGGTTGCCTATATATGCTGTCCGAAGTCCTAACTCATTCTTATGAATCTGAAATTCATGTCTTTCCCGCTCCAACTCTCCTGGACAAGCCCTTTATCGGCTCAATAGTCCCAGGTCGAAGTGTTTTCATGTCGAAGGTTGGGGGACGCCCTCACGGTAGGATTGAGGCAAGTTGACCCTGCCGGGTGCCAACAAGGCAAGTACAGATGACTTGAGAACCCTAATCGTGACATTCGACCCACCGGAAAACATCGGTGGAGTCGAGGGGAGGCTCGCAGGCTATGTCCGAGAACTCGTCAGAACTAATCACTACGTGGAAGTTGAAGCATTCTCCCCTTCACACAGACTTTCCAGTACGGATTTCCACGGAGCAAGTCTCCACAATTGTCCTTCGAGGCTGAGAAGCCTCCCTCAAACATCTCAATTCACCCTCAAGCGATTTCGGGTCTCACAAATCAACAGCGTCTTCCTGTTGAGCGGAGGGATAACAATCTTTGGGCTTTTGCTTCTTTTCTACTGCAGATTAACCCGCCGGAGAAACGCGATCCTGCTTTACGGGAAGGACGTCCTCCAAGCAAGAGGCAGGCTGCTTGGCCGCCTTCTTATTCGTGCCTCGACCGGTTTGGCGGACTGTGTTTTTGCCAACTCGAGGTACACCGCGTCCCTTGTTCCGTTCGTCCGACCTCGCAAGGTCCGGATTCTGTACCCGGGTGTTGACCCAAGTATTGCCGCCCAACCCCTTGCCCCTTCGGATCCCTACGGAAAGAAGATCCTCTTCGTCGGGCGACTCGTAGAAAGAAAGGGGGTGAAGGATCTGGTGGACGCCCTCAAAATTGTAAGCGAAGGTATCCAGGACGCTTCGCTTGAGGTGGTTGGGGACGGCCCTCAGAGAAGCCAATTGGAGAGACTGGTGGCTGACCTTAACTTAGGTAACAGAGTATCGTTCCTGGGAACCCTCAAAGGGTCTACCCTCTACGATAGGTATGCTTCATGCAATGTCTTTGCCATGCCATCGATTACACTTAATGATGACGCCGAGGGCTTCGGGACAGTATTCCTCGAAGCTGGTCTTTTCGGAAAACCCTCAGTTGGGACGTTTTCGGGGGGGATCCCCGAGGCTGTGGAACAAAACAGGACTGGCCTACTCGTTCACGAGGGACAGGTCGCGGAGCTGGCTACGGCGCTCCAGAAACTTCTCATAGATGCCGACTTTGCTCGGTCCCTCGGTCGGAACGCCCGACAGAGGGTTCTGCGTAACTTCACCTGGGCTGAAGGAACTGACCTTCTGATGAACTCCCTCGCCAAGGCGAGGGTTGGCAAGAGATCCTAGCCCCTCCCGACTGCGACCTTTTGCTTGAATACTTGTGTTGAGCGTTTCGAGAAGGGAACGACCGGGAACACTCTGAGGAACCCGAAGGTCAGGGCAACGCTTAGGACGACATAAATTGACTCGTGTAGAGTCATAGGGACAAATGACGTCAACGAGAAAAGTTCCCAGTACATGCTGGCGATGTACATGCTGGTCACACTGACCAGCGTGAGACTGGTCAGAGGCAAACCCATCCTTCGCGCCGCATTAAATGCCACGAGCGTAATACCGACACAAATGCCGACCTGAAGTACCTTTGCAACGGAAAACCCGGGTCCTTCCGATGCATCCCCCATAACTGCAACAGGAAGGACTCCAGACAAGACGATCGAGGCATGGGCTCCAGTTGCCGACAGAGAGACCCAGTTACCCAACTCGTATAGCCAAACGGACAGATACATAGCGGACAAGCACATCGCCGCGTCTCTCGGCCAAGCTAGCTTGTACAAGAACAAGGAAGGAGCTTTTTTGGACTCAATTAAGCCTCTATACTACGAATCCACAAGATTCTGCCTCGTTTGTTCGGACTTCGGAATTGCCTGCATAACAGAGGGTCAGTCGTTTTTCACTGGAAAATGTCATTCGTTCCGCTGCAGACGTCGTCAACGGTTAAAGGTCAAAGGTGCTGAGCTTCCAAAAAGGCAGGCGAAATGAAGGCACTTGTGACAGGGGGCGCGGGGTTCATTGGAAGTCACCTAGTGGAAGGCCTATTGTCTTCTGGTCACGATGTTGGAGTCTTGGACGATTTCACAACCGGGACAGAATCAAATCTTGCCAACCGTCTTGGGAGAGTCAATTTGCACAAAGGGTCCGTGACCGACGAAGAGTTCGTGAGGAGAACGGTCAAAGGGTACGAGGCAATCCTTCACCAAGCGGCCAGAGTCAGCGTCACTCGGTCGATTGACGACCCTCTCTCGACAAACAGGGTCAACGCCGACGGAACGTTGAACCTCTTGGTGGCGGCCGTCGACTCCGGGGTCGAGAAGTTCATCTATGCTTCATCCTCATCGGTCTACGGGGATACGCCCGTGTTGCCAAAGGTTGAGACGATGCCCACCAGGCCAATTTCTCCTTACGCCGTCTCGAAGCTCACCGCCGAGAACTACTGCAAAGTCTTCGCGGACGTCTACGGATTGAATACGGTATCATTGAGATACTTCAACGTCTACGGACCCCGTCAAAGGCCTGGACAATACAGCGGGGTGATTCCCGCCTTTACGAAGAGGGCTCTCGCAGGCGAACCACCTGTCATATTCGGGGATGGCACTCAGACCAGGGACTTCACGTTCGTGAAAGATGCGGTCCAGGCCAATGTCCTTTCCCTAGAGAAGACCGTAGAGGCAGGGGAAGTGTTCAACGTCGGATCGCACAGGCAAATCACTTTGAATCAGCTCGCGAACCTGATCTGCAGTCTTGCAGATAGGAGTGATTTGGAACCAATTTACCAGCCTACTCGGACGGGGGATGTCGCGCACAGCTACGCCGATATCTCAAAAATCTCAGAGGCTTTGGGATACAAGCCCGCTTACACCATCGAATCTGGGCTGAAACAGGTTGTTCAGTGGTTCAGGGAATCCGCTTCCAGCGACAAGATTCCCGGAGTATCTGCCTGATGGCGGCTTTGGTATCCCTTCCTGCTCCGACCAACGGTCTTTGGGAGCCAGAAAATCGATGAATCACGCCCCAGCAACCCAATCATTGTCCACTGTTTGATCTAAAACGAGAAAATGCCAAAGGTCATAATATGGGCCAAGCCCGCTCTCAGGAATGAAACTAGTTCTCCTCGGTCTAGATATCCCCGAGCAATTTCTGGGGGAACTAAGGGACCAGTTTGATGGCACCTACGAATTTCAGAAGTTCAACCCACGGCATTTCGACGCTCGACTAATCTCGACTGCCGAAGTGCTCGTTCTAATTTCGTCCAACGAGGATGTGATCTCCAAGGCTTCGGCGTGCAGGTGGGTGCACTCTTGGAGCGCAGGAGTAGATGATTATCTGTCCGTTGAAAGGTTCAGAAGTGCAAACGCGCCAGCCTTGACGAATTCCGCCGGGTCTTATGGGACACAAATCTCCGAACACGTTTTTGCATTGATTTTCGCATTCACCAGAGGCATCAAAGCAATAGTGTTGAATCAGGAAAAGAGGAGGTGGGAAGTACCTCAACACGTCGACGGGCCCGCAGAGTTGTCGGAAATCCGGGGGAAGACCATTGGAATTGTGGGCTTAGGCCACGTTGGTCTGGAAGTTGCGAGGACTGCAAAGGCCTTTGGTCTTGGCGTATTGGGGGTGAGGAGGGACCCTTCCAAGGAATTCAGAAAACCGAACCTCAGCTCGTATCTGGACGAAATCTTCTCGACTGAAGAGCTTGCTACGGTCTTGTCGAGATCTGACTTCGTCGTCAATGCCCTGCCCCTTACCATCAAAACCAAGGGCTTGTTTAACAGGTCGAATTTCTCAAGATTCAAGGAAGGGGCCCTGTTCCTAAGTATCGGACGGGGAGGTACCGTAGTCGAGGCAGATCTGGTCGATGCTCTGCGAGAAGGTAAGGTTGGTAGCGCCGCCCTGGATGTATTCTCCAAGGAGCCTCTCCCTGAAGACTCCCCACTTTGGAAGATGAAGAATGTAATAATCTCTCCTCACTGTGCGGGACGGTCAGACCTTCATTTCGCCAAAGCTTTTGGGATATTCAGAGATAACTTGGCGAGGTACTCGAAAAACGAGCCTCTCCTAAACCGGATCGACATCGGGATCGGTTACTAACAGTCCGTAGGCCCTTGCCCAAGGGTTGAACACCTAATGCCATTTCATGAGCCGAGCGAGTGTTTATATTTCCAAAGAATGCTCGGCAATTCAATTCGGTTTGGCTAACGACAGAGCAATCGGTGGGGCCATACTCGCAGCCAGCATCGCCGGAGTAATCGTCTATGGTGGTCTACTTTATCTTCCTTGGACATGGGAGTGGACCATCAGAATCACCGCATTCTTAGGAGTAGGGATTCTATTGGTCATTCTCGCGTGGATTGGTTACACGATGGCAACGACTCCTCCTCCGGAGCCCATAACTGACATCCCCGACATGACGCAACCAAAGGCTGATGCCAGCGCCCCGAAATCAGAGCCAGAGAAGTAACCCGAACCGTCGTCGCCTCTCAAGGGGATCTAATTGCCACCCTCCTTGCCAATGCCGCCTTGTTCACACCGTTAAGATGACTCCAAGTGTAGAATTCCGGCTTCATGATCCTGAATCTCCACTTCAGGATGTTTAATTATTAGTAATTACAAGTCCCAACCAATGACTTCAAAATACACGACGGTTTCAATTCCCATCCCACTTCACGAGAGGTTGGAACGACTCGTTCAGAAGAAGGGGAGCTTCAAGTCGGTCTCTGATTACGTCACCTACGTGCTTCGCGAGGTCGTCGTAATGCACGAGTCTGACGAAGTGCCCGAAGCCTTCACAAGCGAAGACGTCGAGGCAATCAGATTGCGGCTCAAGGCGCTAGGGTATCTCTAGGGAGCATCGCCGAATGACTTCAAGGCCGCACGGAGGAAAACTTGTTCAAGTCAGCCAGGAAAAACTGGCCGGACCAAAAGGGAAGGAACTCTCCCTTAATGTGTCCGCCGAGACCGGTATCACGATACAAAACATCGCCCAAGGCATACTGAGTCCGATTGAAGGTTTCATGGGAAGGAACGACTACCAGAGCGTCCTCAATGGAATGCGGCTGGAAAACGATGTTCCATGGACCATTCCAATTCTCCTTCATGGTCCCGAGGGTTTCTCCGCAGGCAACGGAGACGTTGTCGACTTGGTCAGCGATTCCGGCACAACACTCGGCGTCCTCTCCTTCGAAGAGTCGTACAAAATCGACCGCAAAGAGTTCGCAATGAAGGTGTTCAAGACAGAGGACCAATCGCACCCGGGAGTCGCCAATGTGTATTCCCAGTCTCCCTGGGCGATCGGGGGGAAGATCCTAAGGGCCCCCAAGGCTGAAGAAAACCCATTCACCTCAGTCACGCTTTCTCCAATAGAGACGCGATTCCTTTTCAAAGAAAAGGGGTGGAAGGATGTGGTCGCCTTTCAGACCAGGAATGCCCCGCACATCGGCCACGAGTACGTCCAGAAGACTGCCCTCGCCTTCGCAGATGGGATATTCATCAATCCTGTCCTGGGAAAGAAGAAGCCGGGTGATTTCACGGATGAAGCGATTGTGGAGTCTTACAAGACCCTGATGAGGGGATACTATCCTGCCGGCACAGCCGTGATGAGCGTTTTGAACTATGAGATGCAGTACGCCGGACCGAGAGAGGCCATTCTGCACGCCATCATGAGGAAGAATTTCGGGTGTTCTCACATCGCGATAGGAAGGGACCACGCGGGAGTCGGAAAGTTCTACGGGCCGTACGAGGCGCAGGAGATCTTTGAAGAGTTTCCAGACCTCGGAATTACACCCCTGTTCTTCCGGGAATTCTTCTACTGCAACAAGTGTCAAGGTATTGCGAACGAGAAAATCTGTCCGCATCCTGAATCCAACCGGCTGACTTTCAGCGGAACAAAGCTGAGGGCCATGTTTCAATCCGGAGAGGCTCCTCCAAGGGAGTTCATGCGCCCGGAGGTGGCCGATACGATCCTGAGCCTCCCTCAACCCTTCGTAGAGTGAGAAAGTTGAAGGTCGCCATATTGGGTCTTGACTCTGTCCCTCCAGAGCTTCTCTTCGGAAAATTGGCGGACAAACTCCCCACGATCAAGAACATGCTGTCGAAGGGGATGCACGGGAACCTTCGGAGCTGTGACCCGCCGATAACGGTCCCTGCTTGGATGGTGATGTTCACCGGGAAGAATCCTGGTAAGCTGGGAATCTACGGCTTTAGGCACAGAAGGGCGGGATCCTATTCAGACGGGTACATCGTAAACTCCACGCATGTGAGGGAACCAACCATCTGGGAAACCCTAGGGGAGAAGGGGCTACGATCTGTGGTAATCGGAATGCCTCCCGGTTATCCTGCCGTCAAAATGAAAGACGGCGTGATGGTTTCCTGTTTTCTGACCCCCAGTCAGGAGAAGCAGTTCACCTATCCTCCTGAATTGAAAGACGAAATCCTTGAGCTTAACGGAGGGCGCTACGAATTCGACGTTGTCTTCAGGACAGAAGACAGAGAGAAGCTGCGCAAGGACCTTTTCGAGATGACTGAAAGGAGATTCGATGTCGCCGAGCACCTTGCGAAAACACAGAAGTGGGACTTCTTTGCTCTTCACGAAATTGGATTCGACAGGCTTCACCATGCGTTCTGGAAGTTCTTTGACCCAGCTCACCCGAAGTACGTCAAAGGGAACGAGTACGAGAGCGTACTTACTGACTACTACTCGATGGCCGATAGAAGAATAGGGAGACTGTTGGAAATATTTGGAGAGGACTGCCTTACTTTCGTGCTCTCTGACCACGGCTCCAAAGGCATGCACGGCGCCTTCTGTGTCAACGAATGGCTTGCCAAAGAGGGTTACTTGGTGTACAAAGAACCGCCAGGAAGCGTGCTAGAAGTGGAAAAGGCCCAAGTCGACTGGAGTAGGACCAAAGCTTGGGGGTGGGGAGGATACTATGCCAGGATCTTCTTCAATTTGAGGGGAAGGGAACCTAACGGGCTGGTCGATCCGTCTGATTTCCCCCGGGAAAAAAGAGAACTGAAGGAAAAAATCCTCCTCATAAAAGACGACAAAGGTAAACAGATGAAAAATGTCGTCTTCGAACCCTTGGAATTGTATGGGGAGGCCGTCGGTGACTCCCCCGACCTGATGGTGTATTTTGATGACCTGAATTGGCGATCGGCAGGGACCGTTGGCCACAGAGCCCTCTATCTGTCTGAAAACGACACAGGCCCGGACGACTCCGTTCACTCCATGGAGGGGGTCTTCTTGATGTTCAATCCTAGGAAGGACTTAGGCGGCACGTCAATCAAAGGGGCGAGAATAGCGGACATCGCCCCAACGGTGCTACGACTTTACGGTCTAGGAGAACGTAGTCTTGGGGACTTGGACGGCAGAGTCCTGCCAGAAGTCTTTGAAGGGGCGAGCCATTGAAATCGGGAGAAGTATCTGCAAGCGCGGAGAGAAGTCCGCGAGGCTTCGTTCTTTGGATGACGGGCCTTCCAGCCTCGGGCAAGTCCACCATCGCCCTCCTTGCCAAGCAGAGGCTGGAGGCGGATTACGGAAGGCATGTGGAGCTCTTGGACGGGGACGAGGTTAGGAAAGGGCTGTCAAGTGACTTGGGACTCTCCAGGGAGGACAGAGAAGAGCACGCGAGGAGGGTGTCTTACCTGGCCAAGGTCCTCGCCAGGAACGGAGTTATCTCAATCGTCGCCCTGATTTCTCCCTACAGGACCTCCCGCCAGAGGGCTAGAGAGCTGATTGGAGAAGATGACTTCGTTGAGGTCTTTGTCAAAGCTTCATTGGCTACGTGTGAGAAACGGGACCCGAAGGGACTCTACGCCAAGGCCAGGCGGGGAGAAATCAATAATATGACTGGAATACAGGACCCTTACGAGGAACCGGTTTCTCCGGAAATCGTCATCGATACTGAGTCGACGACGCCTGAAAGAAGTACAGATACGCTGTTGTCTATTCTTGCCAAACGGCTGACTGCCGCCCCAGGACCCGCCAATGATTGACCAGATAACAGTCCTCCTTCTGCTGGCTTTGCTTTCTCTCGCCGCGTCGTCGGTGAACGGTGGACTGGGATATGGGTACTCGAGCATTTCAACTCCGCTTGCGATTCTAGTAGTGATCAACAGAGTGATCAATCCAGTATACGTCCTCGTCGAAGGCGTCATGAATACTGTCATGCTGGGCCTCTCAGGGAGGGACAACATCAAGATGACATTCAGGAGAGTCCTCCCAATAATTGCGGCCCTTGTGCCCGCGGTCGTCGTCGGCAGCGTAGCGCTGATCATAATCGCCCCTGCGTGGGTTAGACTCCTTGTTTACGTCACCATCTTGCCATTGGTCTTGCTCCAAGCCGCGGGACTAAGGCGGCCCATCAAATCGGAACGCTCAGCCGGGATCCCTCTCGGAGCAGGGATTGGCTTGCTGTATTCGATCACGACAATTTCCGGGCCGCCCATAGCACTCTTTTTCAACAACCAGGGCCTCGTGAAGGGCGAATTCAAGGCCGCCCTTGCCCAAATAAGAATCGTCGAGTCGTATGCAACAATACTGGCCTATTTTTCGCTGGGACTTTTCACCGCTACAACGTTTCAGCTCTTCACCTACGTTGCACCCCCCATACTCCTTGGCATTCCGCTAGGTTTCGTGATCGTCAGAAGGATCGGGGCTGAAGTGTTCAGAAGGATGTGCATGAGTTTCGACGCATGGATTGTGGGTTACGGGCTAGCAGTGGTACTGGGGAGCCTATTTGGGCTCTTAACATTCGGATATGCTATCTGGGCTATGGTTATTGGTATCGACGTGTTCCTTCTCTACAAGTTCTTTGGGAATCTGCGCAGACAAGGCTCGCTAAGGAACCAGAATGCTCCGCTGGCTCAAGGATGAGTATAGCCAAATGAAGAGGATTAGAGAAATTGGGCCAGTGATTCTCACAGCTGTCACCTTCGTTGTCCTGGTCCTCGTTTTCACCGCATTATCACTTGTTGTCTCTTCGCCCGATGACCAAGTGGGAGTCGCGCGAGGTCTAGGCGATATCCCCATACGCGAACTCGAGCTCGGGGTGGCAGGCACTTTGCTGGGCGTTTTGGCGCTGGGAATCTACGGGAGGGGAGGCATTGCAGTGGCGCTTTTGCTGCCGGCCTTGGTCGTTCTCCTTGATTTGGACCATCTGCCATCGTTTCTGGGGATAGCACAGCCAATCAGGCCTGCCGCTTCCCTAATCTTTCTTGTAGTTGATGTAGCGATAACAACAACAATCTTAAGGCGCGTGGACTTTGGACTCATCGTAATGTCAGCATTCTCTGGGCACCTCGGGCTGGAAACTGGTCTCATCCCGCCATTCTCCCCGTTTTCATTCTCGTATTACGAGGTAAATGCCTATAGTTTTCCATTGATAGCAATCTCCACTATTCTCGCATTCACGGCCGGACACATGATGAGAAGAAGACGAGTGTCGGTGACATGAGAACGGCCCAGCGATTGAAGCTAAAGCAGGGTAACGATACCAGCCCACTTAGGGAAGGAAAGACCAGGATTGCAGTAATGGGTCTAGGCAGAGTCGGCCTCCCTACAGCGGGAGTGTTCGCTCAGGCTGGGGCCATCGTCACAGGGATTGACATCAGGGAGGACATCGTTCGAGGTGTCAACGAGGGAAAGTGTAGGTTCGTGGACGAACCAGGTCTCCCCGAGGCGATAATGTCAACGGTGAAGAATGGACGGCTCGTGGCGACTACCCAGCCCGAGGAGGCTTTGCGAACCGCGGATTTTATAATAATCTGCGTTCCGACGCCCGTCGACCAGACCAAGACACCAGACTACTCCGCCGTACGGGAGGCATCAACAACCATCGGCAGGCATCTTCGAAAGGGAAGCATCGTAGTGATAGAGAGCACAATCGGTCCTGGAGTAGCAGAAGAGAGTGTCAAGCCGATCTTGGAGTCCTTGTCAGGATTGAAGGCTGGTGTGGATTTCGGCCTTGCAAGCTGCCCTGAACGCTCAGACCCTGGGAACATAATGACAAACATGAAGTCGCTTCCGAGAATCATTGGTGGTCTCGACAAGAAGACAACGGACCAAGTGGTTGCGCTTTATGAGGCGGCCCTGGGGGTCAAGGCCATTAGGGTGAGTGACCCCAAAACGGCAAATGCAGTGAAGCTCACCGAGAATCTCTTCCGCGATGTCAACATCGCCTTGGCAAACGAGTTCGCGCTTCTGTTTGAGAAGATTGGGGTGGACACCATAGAAGTCATAAACGCATGCGCTTCCAAGTACAATTTCATGCCCCACTATCCCGGGGGAGGAGTTGGTGGACCCTGCCTTCCTTCCAATTCGTACTATCTAATATCAGAGGGCATGAGGGCGGGAAACATCCCGTACCTCATTCGGATGGCGCGCGAAATCAACGACAGAATGCCCGAACATGTGGTTGAACTCGTAGGGGAAGCATTGAACGAAGCCGGTAAGACAATCAAAGGGTCCAAGGTCGCCGTATTGGGGGTAGCCTACAAACCGAACGTCAAGGATGTGCAGTTGACGCCCGTCGAACGGGTTGTTTCAAGACTGAGGGAGATGGGTTCCGAGGTCGAGCTTTACGACCCCATGTTCAAGGGGGAGGAGGTATTCGGGATACGAGTTGAAAGAAGCTTGACAGCAGCTGTGGAGGAAGCAGACTGCATAGTTGTGGGAACGGCACATGACGAGTTCAAAGGACTCGACTTGGAGAAACTCGCCAAGGTCGTTCGGAACCAGGCCGCTTTCGTGGACACGAGGAACGTCGTGGCTCCAGAAGCAGCGGTGAATGCGGGATTCGCTTTCAGAGGTGTCGGAAGGGGACCTCAGCGCAGAGGCTCCTAAGCTACAGTTTGACGATGGGAGTAATCCCAGGCGCCTTGGGCAAAGGCCGAGCAGGGACCAGGTACTTGAAAGCTATCGTCCAGAAGGCGAGAACCCAAGCGATGAAAATCAAGTAGCCAAAATAGACATGCATTGTGTTTCCCGCGTCGATTCCAAGATATTCAAAGGTGAGGAAAACCACTATCAGCCTTACGACATTGATGAGAAAGGCCCCCAGGAAACCAGCAGCGAAAATTGGGACAATCCTCGACAGTTTGGGCTTGAAGTCGAGAAGAGTCATCGTTGACAGCAACCCGAAGGCAAGTATCCCTTGTAACCCCGTGCATTCGCTCGAGACATCCAGGATGATGGGAGAGCCGTTGACAATGTTCATTATAACTAGGTGTCCTTGGAGACTGGCGCTAATTCCGAGGGCCCTCATTGATGCCGCCATCACTCCGGCGAGCCAGTCCTGGAGAGCTACGTAATTTGGCGTATAGGCCTCTATTTGATAGCCAGCCAATAATACGATCCCATATGCCGCGGGCACCCAGAACTTCTTCAGGGACCGAAGGCCGAACGTAAAGACTGCCGCCCCCAGGAATATGATGATAAGGTCGAGGATTCCAACGCTTGACGCTTTGTAGATCTTGTAAGTGTAAATCGCACCGATCGCTCCGAGTCCGAGCGCCATTTCCAACTTGTTGCTTCTTCGCGAGATTGCTTTGACGCTGTCCCACTTAATCAGAAACCATGCGAAGAGCACGACGACTATGATGAAGAAATAGGCGTAGTCGAGACCCACATTTGGGATGAATCCGGGGAGCAAGAATCCGGCTGCAACAGTCAGTGCGAAGATTTTCGGTCTGTCAAGTTGAATCATGTAGCTTGGATAATTCGTCCTGCTTGGCATATAAAAATGTCAATGGATGATGGACTCGATGAATCAATTTTTGCTCTGGCTCCGATCGCCTGTTTCCTAGAATTTGACTGGACAAGAGGTAGTCGCCCAAGAGCGACGTCTGACTTTTGCGCCTTGAAAACGCACAACAAGCTCTTAAAGTCGAGGCAAAGTTCGTTCCTAGGCGATTTGAAACAGACCAGTGCAAAACCTAGGGTCGCTTTCGTTGGGCTCGGATACGTCGGCCTCTCCACTGCAGCCTGTTTCGCGAAACGGGGATTCGTGGTGCATGCAGTCGACGTCGACAAAGAAAAGGTCGAAAGAATTCAGCGGGGCGAATTGCCATTCCACGAAAATGGCCTGGAGAGTCTTCTTCAGTCTTCATTGAGAAATGGATCACTGAACCTTAGCTCCACCTACGACAGAGTTGCTGAATCTGAAATCGTGTTCATAACAGTTGGAACCCCGAGCAACTCAGATGGAAGCATCGACACGAAGTTCGTTGAGGCGGCTTCCGGGGAGATAGGTAGGCGACTGTCTTCAGTGTCAAAGTATCGACTCGTCGTGGTCAAGAGCACTGTTGTCCCTGGCACTACCGAGACCCTGGTCCGACCTATTCTAGAGCGACAATCCGGGAAGAAAGTTGGCAATCTATTGGGGCTGGCTGCGAACCCTGAATTTCTGCATGAAGGTCTCGCAATCAAGGAGACCTATGATCCCGACGCGCTCGTCATCGGAGGACACGATAAGAAAGCCTCTGAACTCCTTACGAGGATGTATCGCTCTTTCTACAAGCGATTGCCACCCACCGTCACGACGACTCCGTCCAATGCAGAGATGATGAAGTATGCGATAAACGGCGTCAGGGCCACTCAGGTCAGCTTCGTGAACATGGTGGCGGACATTTGTTCCAGGGTTCCAGGGAGTGACATGGACGAGGTCAGAAAGGGACTATCCCTCGTCGCAAAGCTTGACGAACGATACCTGAGTGCCGGGTTAGGATTCGGCGGCAGTTGCCTACCGAAAGACGCCAGGGCCCTTGCTGCCTTTGCGAAGTCTTGCAGCGTTGATGACAGCTTGATTTCAGCAGCTCTCATTTTCAATGAGCGGCGGGCTCGTCAGGCGGTAATGATGGCTGAAGGACTCGGGGGACCACTCGCAGGAAAGAAGGTTTCAGTTCTCGGGTTGGCATTCAAGTCAGGCACTGATGATGTCAGGGAATCGGTTTCCCTTTCTCTTACAAGAATTCTGGTCGAATCGGGCGCAAGAGTATTCGTTCATGACCCGATAGCGATGGAGAACGCACGCTTGGTTCTGGGCGGCGCAGTTAGCTATTCCGAAACCGTTGAAGCCTGCTTGAAAGATTCGTACTGCTGTTTCGTTGCGACCGGGTGGCCCCAGTATCGGGGTCTTCGCCCTCATCAGGTTAGGACACTGATGGCTCGTCCAGTTATTGTTGACGGTCGAAGGGTTTTGAAGCAGCGTCCCTTCAGGAATAAAGGAGTTCTCATCGCAACTATCGGGACAGGACCGACTGCTCAGGAACCCCGGAACTGACCTTCACGATTCAAACATGCAAGAAAATGTTTGCGGCAAAAGGCAGAAAGTTGAGCAATGACGTCAATCCTACAGAATCTGGGATTCACACTATTGAAGCACGAATTCACGCGGCTTATATACGGAATATCGAAATCGTTTCATGTTGCAAGCTAGAGAGCGTGTTTTCAGCGTCAGCGTCTCCACAATTCTGCTACTGGGAACTTTCGTTGGCGTGACTTCTATGGGCTTGGCGGGAGTTGCCCCTGTTTACGCCGTCCTTTGTCCGACTTTTGTTACTAACAACAGCGCAGGTGCCCACTACGTAGTTCGGATCACGGGAGCGGATGGTTCATGCGTGACGCCAGTTTCATACGATAATTCGGGTGCATCACCAGGAAGAGCTCATGTCAATCTTGGGACAGGTGGTGCCCAAAACCCATACACAGTCACCCTCGTGAGCTGCAGCGGAGCGACCTGCCCACCTTCACAAATTTGGATTGGAGGCTGGGGACCTGGGAACGTAGGTTCATCGCCGTACACTTTGCCTTTCTCGTTCACGTTAAACGCAGGGGTTCAGGCAGGCATAGCTTGCACAACGGCACCGCTGAAGGTAGACAGCAACAAGGGAGTCTCGATCATACAGCTTGAAGCTGGGACAGGTTGCTCGCCAGCTTCGGTGTGTCCTCCTTCTGGTTGCCCTCCGACATCTGGAGTTCCAGAATTCCCACTCGGCATTTTCCCGATTCTGCTTCTTGCGATCCCATTCATGCTTCTCTTGAGGAAGAGAATTGTATCAGCTCCCGTAGTCCGGTCCTACAGTTGATGCTCCAGTTGAAGAAACTCGAAAATTAGTACGCTCTAAGGTTTTTCGATACGGCTAGTCCGAACTTGCGTGCGCCGTACTATACCTTGGGATGACGAAGTCGGTCGTGTTCATTGGGGCGCGTCGAAATTGCCGACTTTCGGGCCATAATCCCGACTAGACTTACCGTGGACCTTTCCCATCCTCCTCAGCTGCATGGCCAACAATTCTCTGATCGCCTCGCTCGTGCTGACGTTTCGAAACTCAGCCTTGCTCCTGTCTACAGAATAGTCTAGGAGTCTGATGTACATGTCCTCGTCAAGGGTTATTGTGATTCGTTTCATCATTGCGGTTATTCATCACTGTCAATCGTGTGCGAGATAGACATTATTGGCGATTTGATGAACTTCTGGAGGAATTGTCCGCGCTAGCGCCCAATCAGGTCACACAAGAAATCAGCAAGAATCAGAGAGATGCGTGTTCTGGCGCTTCGTAAGATTCCTCTGCACCACCTCCGACCTCGATACGCTGACACCAAGGGCAGATTCTGACTTGGGCCTCAGTGGTGACAAAATAGGCCCTGCATCTTACGCAGGACTTGCCGTACCTTACTTCCCTAACAACGGCGCTTGCCATTTTCTCACGGCTTGTTTCTCAATAGACGCGACCTCATCCTTCTTGGAATCCAAGTACTTCTCGAACTCCCAAACTAGGTCGTAGTCGTCCTTTCCGTTCTCGTCCATGAGGGGCATGATGGAGGCGTGGAAGTTCTGTTCCATCCGAACCAGTTTGTCCCTGTTCATCGCAGACTAGGGAAGAAGTGAGAACCCCAGGCTTCTAAGCCTTGTAGATTAGAAATCCAAGTCTTGGCTCGGATTATTGACAAAAGATACGTCCGGACCTCACAATGAACTTGCCCCAATCATCACTATGGATTCCCAGGCGCATCCACGGGCAAGAATCTGCCTTGAGACAGGCCAAACGTCTATAACCCCAATCTCCGATTGTCGAGCGTCAGTCCAGCATGAAAATGAGGCCGCTTATTTTGGCCCTGTGCCTAATTCTCGCCCTTTTGGCATCGGGCCTTCCAGGGCAGGTATCTCTGCTGAGTCTGTCTCTAATGTCCTCAGTGCTTTTCTTGGAGTCTCATCGGGATTTTGAAGCGGTGGCCGCTGGGTTTTCCAAACAGGGGGCCCAGGCGCCTGCCTTCATAATGGGAAAGTCCGGGGTCAAGCACGAGTTTGCTTTTGCGATTATTCCCTCTTCCAACAAGGCAAAGATAGTCGTAGACACGGAACTGTCGGTAAAGGAAGTCGACGAGATGAAGGTGCTGAAGTTTTACGTCAAAGTCTTCGACGTCTCCCCCGAAAAGGCGATCCTTTGCGTTAGCCCCAAGCTCAGCGAAAGGGCTCGTGCTCTTGCAAAGGAATACGGAATAACCGTGCTTGAAGACGAGGTCCCGAGGAAACTAATCGGAATGGCCTCGGAGGCCGTCGAGAAAGCCATGGTGGGCGCCTAGCTTGCTTCCAAGGAGTCGTCCCCATTCTTTGAAGGTCCAGCTCACCCCGTATTCACCGTGACCCACCAAAAAGGTGCTAAAGAGGTTCACACGTAAGATGACTGGCCTAATCCCGACAAAAAGGAGGATCTTCCCGATCCATTACGACCCAGGCAAGAAGCTCTTCCAAATAGTCGTCAAGCTCTCCGACGCGCCAGGTTCCTTCGGCGCCATCCTGAACCTCCTGGGACCGAAAGTCAATCTTATCGGCACCACGACCTACTCTCTAAGCGATGGCACGGCCATTTTTAGCGGGTTTTCGGAGTCGCTATCCCCCAAAGAGACACCCAAATCGCTCAAGGGACTTATCATGTCATCGAAAGCTGCCATCGATGTCAGCGTTACCGAAGGCATCGACGGACTCCTGATCGACACCTTCCACACAGGGATCGAGGTAGGGGGGAACGACTTCATGCTGGTGCGACGGTTTGGAGCCTCACTCATGTTCGACCACGTGGCGAAGCTGCTGGGGAGCGGGGGCGAGGCGCTGCTGTACGAGGAAGGACGGTCACTAAGCCTGCTGAACGCGGAGAATATGATAAGGCTCGTGGGACTGCAAAGGGTAAGGACCAAATCGGCTGAACTTAGCCCCTTTCTCACCGCCCAAGGGGGGGTTCCCCTCAGATTGAAGGAAGCCTCGGTGCCGGGAATCTCGTTGTGAAGCTAAATGATTGCTTCGAATGTTCTGCCCAGGTGACCTACAGAAAGGGGTGTAATTTCATGCGGGGCTACTTCGCTGGAAGTATGGAAGCCTCCATGGGTGGGAGCGTGGATGCGAAGGAAATCAAATGCACTCTAAGAGGCGCCTCCTCCTGCGAGTTCGTCGTGACAGCGAATGCGAGCAGGTAGACTCCCAAATCAGTGGGCGCACACGGGTTTATATGGCAGGATTCGTTCTTAAGATAATCTACTAATCCAGTTGTCTAGTCCAGTTATCTGGTCTAGGAGGATATGGAAGAAAACCCCCCCTAGATACTCCCAAAACGGAAAATAGACTTTAATTAACTCACACTCGTCCTGAGGAACGATGCCAGAAGCGTCGAGGTGCTGGGTATGTGGTAGGTCCGCCGAGGAGATCCAGTCTTCCTTGGACGCCGAGACGCCGGAGGAAGCTGAGATTAAGAAGCAGATTAGCCAAATTACCTGGTTCAGGTCGAAGTTCCTCGAATCGGTAGCCGTCTGGAGGAGATCAGTACCGAGGGAGTTCAAGGACATGGACTTCACGTTCGTGACCAACAACGCTGACCAGTTCAGGGTAATCGACGTACTCGGTGAGTTAATCGACGCGAAGAAGCTCATGCTCGATTGGCTTGGAGAAGCCTCAAACAGCCTCAGAAAGGGGGACGGGGCTCTTGGGAACGTTTCAGTTGCAACACTGAACAAGAATGAGAACGAATCTCTGACCAGGGCCCTCGAGCTGTTCGAAGGCAAGTGGCACAGATACCTTTCGAAGGAGGAGAAGGCCAGGCCGGGTGCTGCGGTCCTACCCGTCGGATTCGAAGGGCTCAAGCTGGCCGATGGGCTCGAGTACATTGCGGCAGGAGGGATGTTCTACTACGATTTCCAGACCCAACTTCTCGACATTGCGAAAGTGAAGGCCGCTAGTTCCAAACCAAAGTGGACTGTGGGTCTCGTCAGCGTTCCGGGCAATCCTAGGGTCGCCCTGTGCAATGTCTGCGAGAGTCTGATCAAAGAGCTTCGGGTCCCTGCCCGCGAAGGCGGGAGGACACCTGAACGAGCGCCCGCAGCGGCTTCTGCTAAGGAACGCGCACCGACGCCTGAACCAGAAAAGGAGCCCGAAACCGCCAAGGCGGTACCCGCGATGGCGGTCGAGGCCGCGCCGGTCGCAACAGCCACAGAGCCAGAGGTCGTCGAAGGCTCGCCTCAATTCGTAGAGCTAGTCAAGAAGATCGGTCCTGCCACAGCTACCAAGGAGAACACCAACAGAGGAAGGTTCCTTCACGAGCACCGATTGAAGGAAGACTGGGAAGAAGTTGTAAAGGACTTGGGTGAAGGCGACGGCAAACAGTAGAGAATCGATGAAGTGCTGGGTCTGCGGAAGGACACCTGAAGAAGTCAGGGACGCAGTAGGAAAGCCCGTTCCAGTGGAGACCGAGGTCGATCGGAGTATGGCAAAGGTCGTTGCTATGAAAGCAAATTTCGCGAAGATGTCGGGAGATTGGACCATCGGGGTCCCTGAACAGTTCAAGAGTATGGACTTCCGTTTCGTAATGAAGAATGCGGACCAGTTCAGAACCATCGCGTTCATCGGTGATGTCGAGTCCGCCGGCAAGTCCTACGTCGACGGTCTCGGAGAGGCAGTTACCAGGGCCAGGAAAGGAGAGGAAGCTGGCATCGGGGAATTGACTGTCGATCCAAAAGACGCGAAGCGGAGAGAGATCCTGTTGAAGGGCGTGGAGGAATTCGAGAAGAGGTCGGGACGGATGCTTGGGGTTCAGAATGGGGGAAAGCGCGGATCAGCGGCAGACCGTCCGATGCCTGCGGGGTTCGAAGGACTGAGACTCGGAGAGGGAATAAGATATCTTAGGGACGCTGGAATGCTCTACTATTCTATCCAGCAAAGTCTGCTGGAAGCTGCGAAGGTTGAGGAAGCCTCGAAGAAACCAGCATTCGGGGTAGGTTCCACAAGGTTAGGTGGGTTCTCGAAGGCGGTTCCACTGTGCACAGTCTGCGAGAACCTGATAAGAGAGCTATAGCCCAGCTGTCACTTCTTAGAGTCCTGGGATCATCGCTCCCAGTTCGTTACAGGCTCCTTTCTTTGCTAAGAAGTGTCTAAACCCATATGAGGCCCGATTCGCGGACGGGAACATCCACCCTGCTTCCTCTGGAAAACTCCCTTCTCGTAAACCGAATCAATAGAAGCTCAGTGTACCTCTCAGGTTTTGGCCAAATAGCCCTATTAATCCGCTCGGGGAATCCATCCCCTATGTCAGAACGTCCGAAGCGGGTCTCCAAGCAGGAAAGGTACACGTATTCATGGTATCAACCCTCGCAGAAATCGGACAGTCCAAATGGAGAAATTGAGCTAGGGAGCCCAGAGGGATATTTCGGCGAAGAGCCCGAGGTCGCCGATGACTCCTCATCGATGCTGGGGATAGAAAGCACCGACCAGGATGCAACAGCGCAGGAAGATTCGCCATCAAAAGATTCGACAAGCGCACGTACCCACGGGATCTACCGACCAAAGCACCACTCTTTGGAGAGTAAATCGGCGTTAGGGGGGTTGCACTTTGGAGGCAAGACGCGAATCAGGATTGGGGCGATGTCTGGATGGAGCGCCCTCGCAGGTGCGGGCGCTACGGCTTTGCTGACCAGAGCTGGACCATTCCCTGGAACACAACTTGCTGAGCTAAGTGCGGTCTGGGCAGGCATAACTGCTTTCCTGTGGATAATCGTCGCCAAGCTGGCAAAGTAGCAAGAGCGAAAATTCGCAAGCCCGGAAGTCATGAGGAATAGGGTCTCCAAGTCCTGCTCTTCTACTCTTTTTGGGCCCGGGGCAAGTTTAGGTTCTGGTGCCTTGTCGGTTGTTGTCAACCGCGAGGCGTTCCTTCCCCCCATCTGCTCAGAGGATTAGAGCCGTCGTCGCCTCGTTCCACTTCATTGCTTCCTTTGAGGGGCCGCACCTGCGGAACCGCGCAGGCCATTATGTTCCTTGATGCGAGGACGTCCCTATCCCATATTATTTCGCACGCCGAGCAGTACAACTTCCTGTCTGCCAAACGTACAACGTGGGAGCCACAATCTGGGCAGTTTGAGGACGTGCCTCGAGGGTTTACGAACAAGTCAGGAACCCCTTCCCACCTTGCCTTGTAGTCGATCTGCCTCTGGGTCTCTCCGAAGACCCAGGTGTTCATTCGACCTCTGAATGACTTCCCCTGGCCGTTCCCCTTCCGGTAGAGCTTCCTAATTCCTTTCAGCCGCTCCATCTTGATGCCGAAACGATTCGCTTTGGCGTAGCTTACTATCTCATTCGTGAGTTTGTGTATCCTCTGGGTTGTTCGCCTCTCTTCACGCCTGCCGTACCTGGCTAGGAGCTTCTTGCAAATCCTCCTATCGCGCCTCGTATTCGTTGAGATCTTGGCCCTGATCTCTCTGTATCTCTCCTTAATCTCCGCCACTTCCCCGAGCTCTGTGAATTGGTGTTCATACCCGTTGGTAGCTGAGACTGTTATGTTCCGTTCGTTGAGATCAGTTCCAACATACCCAAATGGCCTCAGTGCGGGGACCACCTTGGTGAATGAGATGCAGACCGAGCGCTCCGTTATCGTCACGGAACCCCTCTTCAAGTTAGGGTCGTCGACGAACGACGTATGGTAGTTAGAACCTTGGAGGGTAAGGAAGACGAAGTTCCTCGGATTAGTGGGAATCCTCAGCAGCAAGTGATTGAGCTGATATGATTGGTTGTCGAGCTTTAGAAAGGCTCTCTTAATGTAAGGGACGCACTTCCTCATTTTGTTCTTGTAAACTGAATAGGCGACCTCACATGCCGAGAGTATGTAGTGGGTGTGCAATCCATATTGTTTGAGACGCCCATAAGCGAGTTCGACCAATTTGATCCTATTCCTCGGCTTTTCTTTGTCGGCGATTCTGATGGCATCATTGCACATCAGTCGGAAGTGCTCGAAGAGCGAAGATAATTGGTGCGAGGAAACATATGGGAATGAAGTGGATTTGACTGCCTTGATGGTACCCCTTGAAGGCGACTCGGACTGTACCTTGAGCACATTCCTTTAGAAGAATTCACTCGCCTAAAACTCAAGCGTGGTTGAGACCAAGAACGGATGGGGAGAGGTTTCCGAAAGTGCCGAGAAATGAGCGAATCTAGGGGCTCAAGTCGACAAGATACCAGACCTCAAGTTTATAATAGAATGGAAGGCGGTCGAGTTACGATTCTTTCAGGTGTACTTGACCCATGAAGTGTGAATTCTGCGGAAGAGAGGAGGCCCTGCCCTTTGTTTGCAACTACTGCGGTGGTGCCTTCTGCCCTGACCACCGTCTTCCCGAAACCCACCAGTGCAAAGGAGACCTGTCTCAGAGGCGAATGGTGACGGCCCCACCGCAGACCACTTTTAGCTGGCAGTCTGCGTCTGTCCCAGAACAAGCGCCTGTTAGGGTTCAGGGAAAGGTGTTTTCTCGAATTGAAATAAGGGACATCATCGTCGCCTGGGTCGCCCTGGGGGTAGCATTTTCATTCGCCTTGGGTGGTGGAGGCCTTTCCCTTCTCGGGGGACAGGGTTTCAACCTGATTGTTACTCTCTACCTGATAGGAATTTCACTGATTACTGTAGGCACCGGTTTTGTCTTCCACGAGCTCAGTCATAAGTTCGTGGCCCAGAGATACGGGTACTGGGCTGAATTCAGAATGTGGCCCTTCGGTCTGGTCCTTGCTCTGATCACTTCCATGCTAGGTGTCATTTTTGCGGCTCCGGGAGCAACCTACATTTCCGGCAACAATATCTCGATGTCTCAGAACGGCCGGATCTCTCTCGCTGGCCCACTGACCAACGTCGCCATCGCCGCACTTTTCCTTCCATTCTATCTTTTTGGAGGGAACGGGGTCCTAGGCCTTGTCGGTGTTATCGGGGTGCGGATCAACGTGTTTCTGGCAGCTTTCAATATGCTCCCCCTCGGGCCGCTTGACGGGTCCAAGGTCTTCAGGTGGAACCTCCCGTTATGGATTGCAGTTTTCGCCCCGCTGGCCGTCGTGCTATATTTCGTGTACTTCAGATAGGCGCATACGTTCAGCCCGATCCGTGTCTAACGGTGAATAGCGGAGTGTTAAGATAATTCGAGCCGGCTCGCTAAGCCTTTACCCCTTCCAATCTTAACACGCTAAATGGCTGCAAGTAGGTTCCAACAGATTCTTCGTCCTCAGACCTCTCCGTTATCTATCTTAGCTCAATGGGCCCTCTCCATGCGTGCATTCAAGAGAAACAGGGTCCCAGTAACGAAAAAAGTCGTTGCCGCCGCCCTCTGCAACTCGGGCTACTCGTATCGAGACGTGGCTCGGATGGTAGGGGGCATTTCATATGTCGCAGCCCGAGACGCCTACTTCTCCCTGTCGACCAGCCTCCCGAAGGAGGAGAGAAAGTCTAGAAGAACAGTAGCCATTGATGGGTCTGACGTGGTAGTCGGAGGCAACACATACCATCTGTGGCTGGCCAGGGACGTGGATTCAGGAGATATCATGACATTCCAGGGCTCCCCCGACGCTTCCGCCGATGATGGCGCCAGGTTCCTCGCGACTGTCGCAGCCCAATGCGACAATACACCCTTCGTAAGGTTGGGGACGGGGCCGAACTCCCCTCGTGGACTAACCAACCTCGACCTTTACTTCGCGACCCCTGGAAGCCAGTCAATTATTGGAAGGATAGGAAGGCTTCTGAAGGGCTCTCCAGGCTAGACCAAACGTCCGTGAGCATATTCAAATACACTAATTTTGGATGATTAGTGTGTTTTACAACCGCAGCGCGATTAGCACCGCATTTGCTGTCGTCGTGGTGGTGATTCTAGTTGTTGCCGCGGGGGGAGCCTATGTCTTCCTTTCATCGAATTCAGGCAGCGGAAGTTCTAGTTCAAGGTTTACCACCCCGTCTTCCACGGGAACCGCTTCTTCCACGCAAACCTCAACGTCTTCATCTTCCTCGAGCTCTACAAGTACTCATAGTACCACTTCAACAAGTTCCTCTTCATCAACCACCTCAACTTCCAGCTCTTCAAGTTCTTCTGCGTCGACTCAGAGCACGACTTCTTGCGCCAGCACGTCCACTACCGGAACTTCGACGGGGTTTTCCCAAGCCTACTTCAACTTCACGACTCTGTTCCTGAATTACCATGAAATTGCCACCCACTTCAACGGGACGTCGAACGGTCAAGGATATGATATGACGTCGGACTACAGGGTCGTTTCAGTGGGCGCCAGCGTGATTAAGATCGTCGTCAACCTCACTTCGAGCGGAACGCACATTGACTACACAATCCACGTCTGGAAGAACGGAACTGCCCTCTCCGTCTATTTCTCCGTGGGGGGCTATGGCAATAATTACACAGGCACTCAAGCCCATTCACAATTCTTTGCGGCCATGTCCCCGTACCTAATCCTCCAGCTTTTCTCGTCCCCTCAACTATTGGGTCAGTTCACGAATTCTCAATTCGTTCATGTTACCAATACGGCAACGGTCATGATAGGACCCGCGACGGTCAGCACAACAACCTATGCCGCCAACAACCTTCCGTTGACGATCCCTTCTTGCAACGGTTCTTCAACTCTCTCGACCTTTATCTTCCAGACGGGAATTGTCTCGGGCAAGTCTCAGACGCTTGTGACTTACATGTCGATTAACGGTACCGTAGCAACCCCATCGGGATCGACAAGCTACAATGTGACTTTCCGTATCACTTCTATCACGCCTGCCTGATCTCGAGCACGGGAGTTGCTTTCTGCCCTAAGATGATGAATCCGGCATCTTAATACAGGCGTCAGCGATCTTTCTTTTCGACTTGACCCCTAGTGTTCTGGTCTACGATTCCGATTGCGGACCTTGCACGGACTTCAAGAACGTGGTGAGTTTTCTCGACCCAAGAAGGAGGCTTTCCTTCGCCCCGTTAGCTGATGCGGATGAACTCGGCCTTCTTGACGCATTGCCTCGAGCACTCAGGTACAAATCGTTTCATTTGATTCTTCCTGATCAAAGACCTTTGAGCGGCGCAGAGGCCCTGCCTGCGCTTATCGGGCTTCTTACTGGGGAGGAGGTCATCCAGAGGGTCGCGCATTCCATTCCGTTCGGTTTTCCGGCGATTTCTTTTGTTTACAATGTTCTATCCAGGCTTCATAATTCTGGTTCATGTGCTCCACCCGGGTTGGGCGCCCCGGGAACAAGGGGAGCCTCTGGTTTGGGATTACGCCCAAAACAGAATTAACTCCGCCGCCTGTTTTCCAACCCGACTTGACCGAGGAGCCTCGTTTAGTCGGGCTTTCGCCGAAGGAGATACGCGCGTACCACTATTCACCGAACAAACACGTGTTCCTGGGGTCGGTCAAGCTCAAAGATGTCCCTGGAGCACTTGCCAACGCTTCTGCAGTCGTCGCCGAAATGGGACTTAACCTAATCGAATCTAATAGCTCCGTGGATTCTACTGGGATTGCAGAATGGGGTTTCTTCGCCGACGCTGTCGATGGGCACATCTCCGCAGACTGGGTCGAAAAGGCCCTCAAGGACACTCGGGACGTCCTAGACTGCAGGGTCAAAGGTGCAGAAGGGAGGGTCGTCGTCGATACCCTGCACTATCCATTGATGCTCAGCATCGGCGCACCAGCGATTCTAATCAGGAAAGAGGTGTTCGCAGACATGCTGAAGTTCGTGGTCGAGACTTTTGGCACAGGGGGTAAGGCCCTAGCGTATCAGCTGGGCAAAGCTTCAGGCGAAAAGGACGGTTTGGATTTGATAAATGAAATCGGTGAAGAGAGAATCCTCGAGAATCTCCCTGAACTTGTAAACCTGTACATCGCACAGGGGTGGGGTATTCCTCAACTCATCGACCTTTCAATTGCGCCCCTGAAAGCCACCATCCGCCTCGACGACTGCTTTGAGTGCAAACCTAGGAACAGCATGATCCCCGCGAGCAACTTCATCCGGGGCCATCTTGCGGGGCTAGGGAAGGCCTTTTTCGACAAAGAGGTCGAATGCATCGAAAAGAAATGCGTGGCCAAGGGAGACGATTACTGCGAATTCGAAGCTGTCGAGACCTTCCGCAGGCGCTAAGCAGGGCCTTGGCGTACAACGGGTCGATAGTTCACCAGAACTTCACCCTTTGGCTTGCGCAAATTCACCCCTTCCACTATAATCGGAATTCCCTGCATCATGCATCATGCGCGCCGAAGCACTTGAGAAACTGGTCAACAAGCCAGTAAAGGACACCTACGGCAGGTATGTCGGTTTTGTAGTCGGATTCTCCGTCGACACCTCCGGGGGTCTGAAATCTGTCGGGGTGGACCAAGGTAACGGCGAGTTCACCGAGTATCCGAATGC
>DASYXJ010000037.1:0-20799 GCA_035935095.1 Nitrososphaerales archaeon
ATTAGAGATGAACCCTCCCCACTACCGAAAGCAACCCGCGGCCCACGGACCCGAATGCCGGTCATGCACTCGCTACTCAGACGGGTACTGTAAGAAATACGAAACCCTTGTTCAACCACAGATGCAATGCGACTCCTACGACTCTATCTTCCTTATGGGAGACAGGCAGTTCGCAGAACCCTGAACCGCAACCTTGGAAGATGCAAACCGGTGCATACCGGGGACACCTGCTGTGCGCCCCTCTGAGCGCTGCCGCCTTCCCCGAACTGGGGACTTTAAATATTCCATAGGGCAATAAAGCTAAATTCCATGGAAACTTACGGTGTTCCGCTCGATTGAAGCCTGACCTGAGGGACAAGCAGGCCGAACTTGCCATGCTGCTCCAGGAACGGGGCCCGAGGGTCACGGAGATCGCCAGGGAGCTCGGCGAAAGCCCTGAAACGGTCAGGTACTGGTTCAAGAACAACATTCTCGCTCACCAGGGCATCGCGTACCAAGCGGTCCCCAACCACCAGGGGCTCGGGTTCAGCAGGATCAGGGCCATCATAGACTTCGCCGACGAGTACCTCCTTCATGCGAGGGACATTCTCGCTTCGATGAACGAACTCTCTTACCTCACCCACTACTACCGGCTCTTTCCAAGCGGATTCTACTCGATACTTCTGACCTTGCCGGCTGGGCACGAGCGCAGGTACGCCAGGCTGCTGAGGGAATTGGAAGACACCGGCATGTTCCGGCTCCTCGAGGCCGACCACCTTGACTGGATCCGTGTCACCCCGATGAAGGCGAGGTATTTCGATTTCAGCAAGGGGAGGTGGGATTTCGATTGGTCGGCTGTGGTCAACCAGAAGGGGAAGATTCCCGCCATCAGTTCGAATGGTCCAATCAAGTACGATTACGAAGACATGCGCGTACTTGAGAAGCTTCAGCGGGATGCGACAAGATCCCTGGGAGAAATTTCCCGGGAACTGAAGATGCCCTACCAGGAGGCGTACAATCACTTCGGCCACATCACGGAGAGGGGACAGATCTCCCTCTACAGGATTCTGTGGCCGGCGACAGGTCCGAAGGGCAAGAAGGAGGAACTGAAAGCATGGCAGCAGCACCACGCCCACATGGCCCTCCAGGTACTCGTGAGGAATTCCAACGAGCATGAGTCCCATGAGCTCATGAACAGGATAGTGAAGCTACCTTTCAACTGGGCCAACGGCGGGGGCGATGGAGTCTTCCTTTCGGAATGCGTCATCCCTCTGGAGTACTATTCGGAGGCACTTCAGTACCTTTCAGAAGCCGTTCAGGGTTCGAGAGCCAGGGCCGAGTTCGCCATCGGAGACCAGGCGAATGCCATGTCATTTACGGTCCCGGTGAAATTGTATGACAAGGAGGCGGCCGCTTGGGCCAACAACGCAGATGACACGCTGGCCAGGTTCAAGAAACTCGTTCTGACGATCAAGGGGAGGTAGTTCTCCTCAGGGCTTGGCAATGATGCGTCATCCCCCTCCCTAGGGCAGGTACAATCTTCTGAGTAAGGAATATATACTCAGAATCCATATTCCATGGATTATTGGTAGAATTCCTTCGGAATCTGGGAGTGCTGGGGTGCTAGTCTCCCGGCCGTTAAAAGAGAGGCCCGACTTTTCCTCCATGTCAGGCGGGGAACCTCTCGAACTGTGCGAGGGATGCGGCTCGCCTACCGAGGGCGATTCATGCAGAAACTGCGGTGGTGGGTCCAGGGAGGGGGCAAGTCCCGTCGGCGCAGCACCATTGGACAGGAGGGAGCTCTCTAGGGTCCTAGGGCGGAGCGTGGGAGTGAGGGCGCACGGTTCCTATGCTCTTTCGATTCAGCAGGCGGAAGGAATGGCCCCGATGAGAAGGGAGATCGAGTCGCTGGTGGAGCGGTTCAACGCTTCTGCCGAGGTGAAGCAGTCCGCGAGACTAACCGCAGAGAGACTGGCCGCCAAAGTCATGGGTGAACTGGGCCCGACCAGAGCTGCCATCGCCTCGGTCGCCCAGGTCTTCATCGGGCAGGGACGGAATTTCATTGAGGTCAGCCGTTGCATCTCCAAGGTGCATCCGGCCATGGACAGGTTGAGGGATTTGATTGTAGAGGTCTATCCGGCACCGTCCGGCGAGATACGGGTCCTAGTCGACGGCAGGGAAAGGCCATTCAGGTCATATTCCAGAGGAATCTATAGGAAGCTAAGGATCCCGCTTTTCACTTCCGACGGCGATGCGCTCCTTGAGCTGAAGAACGCCCGGCTCACCCAAAGGGGATTCGATGCCAAGCGAGTCGGGCTGCTAGGGCCATCGGGATTCCGGGTGAGGGCGGACGAGAGAACTTTCGAACTCTTCAAAATCTTGGAGGAGGCAAGGCTCTCGGGAAAGAACGCTCCAGTCGGTACAGACTTCGTTGCTCTACTCAGGAAATACTCGGTCTCCAAGCTGCCTCTTACGCAAAAGCTCCTGAGGGAGACAGGCCTGTTGCGACAGGTGACTGGAGAATATGTGAGGCTGTTTACCCTACAAGTTGGGAACGGTCGAGGAAGGTCTCCAAGAAAGTTGGCCGAGGAAGCCCTGGTCGAAGCTTGCACGATGGTTATCCCAACATGCCTTAGCAACTCCGTCTCATGGAAGTATCACCTCAAACAGTCCGGAATGAAATCTCTGATTGTTACGTCAGAGCTGACCCAATGGCGGGGATGAGTCCATGCCAGCACAGCTGACCACGATACCACTCAACCTGGTCCAGCCCCACCCAAAGCTCGCCCTGAGGTTCACGTATGACGTCGCAGGTCTAGCAGAGTCGATAAGATCTGCAGCCGACGAGAACACGCCCAACGGCCAGTTGAATCCCGGTAGGGTGGTGCTGAGGCCCGACGGTGACGGGTACTACGTCTACATCGGAGTCAGGAGATACAAAGCACTGAAGTTGCTCTACGAGACGACCAAGGACGAGAGGTTCGGCTCCTACACCGCGTACATCGACATCGGGATGTCTGAACTTCAGATGTTCGTCAAGGCGAAGAGGGAGAACGACGAAGAAAGAGGGGAGAGGCAGGGGCTCTCGGTCCTCGAGGAACTCTTCGGCATCACCAGGATCAGGGACGCCATCCCCCACGACGGGCTTGACAGGTGGCTGAAGCGCCTCGTCGACATCGCCGACAAGCTTCCCGAGGAGAGGTTCCGAAAGCTCTACGAGTTCGAGGTCGCATCCAGGTTCAGGTTCAGACTTCCGCACCTAGAGTACCTTTGCGGGGTTGGAAACGACGAGGACTTCTTCTTGACGGCGGCGACGGCTGCGGGCTTTGGCTACAGAGGAGACGAAATGGATAGGGCCTGGGAAGACAGGAAGGCCGCCTCCTCGCTCGACTGGTTCAGGAGTTTATTCCCCGACCAGCCTTCTGCGACACGTGTTTCGCTCCCTAACAATTCTCAGAACGGGGCAATCGAAAACTCTCAGGTAGCCGATGTCGTGAAAGCCAAACCCGAGTCCACAAAGGACGCCAAAGGCCTTGAGGTCCACGAAAAAGACGTGATTGCGGCCCCATGCCCGAAATGCAGGAGCATTCATCTGCTGGAGATGCAGGGGGAGATCGACGCCACACACATCCCGCCCGACCCAGAAGGGGAGAGAAGAACAGAGGTCGCCGAGAGCGTCAGCAGGGTGACCTGCACGTGCACCAACTGCGACGCCCGGTTCTACCTGCTGGTGAAGCAGCTGGCCGGTAGGGCCTACCTCATCGAATCCTCAACTTCAATGAAGTTCAGGGAGCCGCGCGAGAAGGTGGAAGCGCTGGACCTCCGCTTCGACTTCGAGAAGAACTCGTGGCAGAAGATCGCAGGGGACAAGGTAGTCGGGTCATTGATTCTACGAGGGAGCAAGAAGAAGTGAGGACGGGTTAGGGTGCCCAAGAGCAGCGGGAGGGAGGAGCTCGCAGTCCTGATAGGCCTTGAAGTCATGATTGAGGGGGTCGCCTTCGACTCGCACGACCTCAGGAAGCTTCACTACAGTTCGACTCTGGTCACCAAAGTCCTCAGATCCCTGCGACAGTCAGACGTTCTCGAAAGGGTGAACGCTAGGAAATACCTCTTCACAGACAGGTTCGCTTTAGCCTTGAAGCAGGAGGTGCTAGGAAAGGCGCCCAGAAGCGGGTTGATGCAATTCCCTTCGACGTCGGTCTTCGACATTTGCGGGATTGAAAGCTGGACAGAGCGCGACTTGGAGCACTTCATGAAGCGACTGAAGCAGCACTGGGAGAGCTCGCGCATAATCGAACGTCGAATATCTGCGTGATTGAGGGTCGAACATGGACATGTTCGAGGGTCGGTCACGTTTCGAATTCGTTTTGCGCCCGACTGTCGATTATCTGGATGTTTGACAATCGATTATCTCCATGTTCGAGGGTCGAACATGCGCGACCCGCTAATTGGGCGCAATTGGCCCTGTTTTATTTCAGAGATTTCTCATGAGGCGCTTTGAAATGGGTTGTACTCCTGGCTGCGGTCTCTCCCCTAATTGCAATCACGATAGTGGCGGCCTTCGCCCAATCCAGCACATTTTATCTCACGTCACAGCTTAGCTCGATTAGAGACAACCCTGACGGAAGCTACTACCCTGGTGACAGCTTCCAAGTAACCGCCTACCCTCGAGTCATGCTGTCAGGGGGGTGACTCTCTCGTGGGAATCACTTACTCGTGGTTCTACAGTTCAGTTCTATTTTCGGCGTCAGGCAGCCCTACAAACAAGGTGTTTGCCATCATCCCCAGAGCTGCCTCCGGAACCTATACCATAACGATCTCAGCAGCAGCGACATTCGTATATTATGTCAACGGCACCGCCCAGTACTTCACAGTAACCTCCTCCACATCCCAGACCGTGACGATAATCAGATTCGTGCTCAAACTCAGTCTAGGGCTCGTGAACATGACAGACAGAGACGGCTGCTTGGCGCGCAACTCTGACGGCACATTCTACACGGGCGACAGGTTCGGCATCTCCTACAACGCGACTTTCACGTGGCAAAAACAAAGGACAGACATCAGCGTCGTCTCCGCGATACAGTACAATACGACCGCATTCTACGAGTACGGAAGAAACGCTACCGGGTTTCTCTTCGACGTGGCGAAAGCGGCTTCACCGGGGACCTACGATTTCATCCTGAACGCCACTGCAACAAACTCACACGGTGAAAGGACAGTGTCCAACGTTTCAATCATCCACGTCGCCGTTGTTGCATACAAGCCGATGTTCACCTACATGACCTACATGGACTACAACAACCTGAACTCTTCCGCGTACCGCAGGCCCTTCGTGACACTCATCAGGTACGGAGGAAACAGGCCGGGCTACACCTCGCCTGGAGGCCAGAACTGGAACGCCTTCGCCGCCGCGAACTCAACAGGAGAAAGGGCCCTGATAGACAACTTCACCTTCTCGACCGTAGGGTGGGGCGTCCATGCCAGTTTCATATCTCAAAACGTCACCCAAGACATCGTTTACAGGCCCAGCACAGGACTGAACCTGCATACGGCTGTTCTGAACAAGACATCATCCTTATGCGAACAAGAGTTCGTATGGTCGAACCGAGTTCAGAAATACTACTTCGCAGCTGATTGGAGGACGATCCTGAACAACACGTCGAAGGGGATCATCTACTTCAACACCACACTGACCGCTTGGTCAAGGAATTTCCCATACGTGGGGAACGGCCAGCACCTCTTCAATACGTCCTACCTGCACGAGCCGGGATACTACAATGGTCTAGTGATCCTCCGCGCCTACAACGGGCTGGGCAAGCCAGATTCATCCGTCTCCAACGTGGCAATCAAGGTCTTCAACCCCGACCCGCTTGATCCGAACCTGATGTCACAGCTCAGAGCTCGCTTTGGCGACGACACTTCCGTGGAGAGGGCCTTCGGACCCGACCTCTACGCCGCGAACTCTAGCATGACGTTGAGGCCTTACCAGGTGAATCAAGGTGCCTGGTATTTCCTCTTGAACCAGACGAACCTGGCAGTGACAGCCGGCGCGTCGCCGCCTGTATACACCATATCGGTAGTCGGTAGCACTACGGGAACAGCGACGTATTCATTCATCCCTGACTTCCCATACATCAGGTTCTCCGGACAATCCGGGTCGGTCTCCACATACAACTTCACCTATAGGACAGTCGGGTCGTTCTCGACAATTATTGTCAACAAGTCCTTCACTCCGTCTCCTTTCCGAAACTTCACCGGATACCTCGCCGACCCGAGAGGCTCCCTCGTTGCCCTCCCCATGAACTTCACTTATCCCGCGAACTTCACCTACGGCGGAACGATGTCGTACCTGCTCTGGAGTTACAACAAGTCGACGCCGTTCCACATTACGACCACTGTTCCGGGTCAGATTAGCAGGGAATACGCAATGCCTTGGGGGCAGAACACGACGGTCCCGATATGCATCGGCGGGTGCATCTACGGACTGACGTCGCCACCCCAAAGCCTCGGTACGGCAGCCTACGAGCTGACTCCAATCCTTGGGCCGATGACGGCCGGGGCTACGCAGGTATGGGTCAAGAGCAGCTCGGGGACTGTTCTTGTCAACGTGTCTCTTCCCACCACCTATCCCTTGGTGGGTTCGTTCGCACCTTCGGGCTTCATCGGACTCCACTCACTAGAATTCAATCTGCCAAGCAGTTCGTCTTCAATCTCGGTGTTTGTGCGGAATTCGTGGGGAGGAATAGCCGAGCTCGACGGGATACCTGTGAGCCCGCCGCAGTCGACCACCCTGACAGGTGGAGGCTTGGAGCCGATTCTGACCGTTGCCTCTTTGCTTGTGGTAGGCTTCCTCTTTCTGGGCGAACTTAACCGAAAAATCAGGCGCAACCAGGTTCAGTAGGACTCCAGACATTTTCTGCTCGCGTTTTATGTCGAGCAAAGCTCTCCAGTGGCTAAGCATTGTCGGATTTGTTATGGTGGCGGGAGGAATCTTGGTGGGAAAGGAGGTCACTCCCGCTTCTTGGGTTCAACCTGGCACCCAGGCAACTCTTCATTCTGAGTTTCACAGGTCTCCTAGGTTTTGTGCTCTCATCCACATTCTTCAGGCCTGAGCGGTTCGGCAGAATCGGGGTGTTCGCGTTCTTCCTTTCGATTGGGTTCATCTTCGCCACAAAGCGCGTGAAGATGGCACCGGTGGAACTGCAGCTGTACTACAGGTTTGTGCGGAAGCAGGGTATCCTTAGAAACGTCGCGGGGGCTCGGAAAACCATTCCTCCGCGGATGATTCCCGAAGCAAAGCCAAGCATCGATCTCAGGCCCCTCCTCTTTGGGGCAGTGGCTGGTTGTGTGCTGGCAACATCTTCCCTTTCAACGCTAGCAACCACTATTACGCTGAAAACCACTGGGGAGGGGCTGCTTGTATTCATTGCCGTTGCTGGCGCTCTTTCCTTCGGAATGGACAGGAGGTTGAGGCGAGTTGGCCGCACCGAGAGAGCGAACGGGATGGACAAGCTGTTCTCGGGATCCGTCCTGTCCGTGGTGTTTTACTTCATCGCGCTACACTCTTCGCCACTAATCCTCATCCCGGAAGTCGCTAGCGTCTTCCTGACGGTACGGGGAATTCTGGACATCGTGAGGGCGAGCTAGAATTGAGACTGAGTTCGTTGTTGAAGATATCGCGAGCCGAGACGAGAGAACCGGGTCAAGTGCGCTCTTACGAACTCCGGCCCGTCAACCTTTTCAACCTCACCGAGAGGCAGGCGGCCAGCGTTCTCGACCACTTTATTCGCTTCATGAAGTCGCTGAACGATAGAATCGTGTTCCGAATAATCGAGGACGAGAGAAGGCTCCATGCAGGCGGAGAAGAATACATCATCCCCTACAAGAGGTATTTCGTATCCTCACGCTCAGAAATCGACGCAGTTCTTCCATTCTTGGGCACTCGGTTTTCGGAGACAGATTCAATCACACAACTGAAACTTTTGAGCGCGACGGGCCGGTACTTGCACGACTCGGGCGGAAGCGTGTCACGGGTCTACAACGTGACGAAGCTAGGAGGAAACGCACATCCGGGCTTCCTCACCAGCGTGTATCCGATAGCTCACGAAGTTCGAGTGGAAATCAATCCTCTAGACATTGAGAAAGCAAGGAAGGAGGCAAGGGCGCACACACTCTCGGTTGGGTCTAGAGTGGCTTTGAGGCAAAATGAAGGGAGGTACGTCGACCCTGAGGACCAGGTCGAGTTCCAACGGGCCCAACAGAGCGCAGAGCTTGTCGCGGCTGGGAAGGAGAGACTTGTGAAAATGAAGGTCGTCATCGTGCTCAGAGGAAAGACGAAGGCCGACGTCAAGGAGAAAGAGATCCGGCTGAGGCAGACTCTGCGCGGCATAGTCGGAGAAATCGACTCTCCCCGGTGGCTCCAACTATCGCTCTACCAAGACAAAGGGCCCGGATGGACCAGAGGCAGGAACTTCTTCCTGCCGACCTCGAGCGCGGCGACACTATTCCCATTCGCGGGCCTAGACATTGTTGACAACGACGGTGTCTTCGTCGGGCAGAACCTGCAGACGGGAAACGCGATACTCTACGATGTCTTCGAGAAGGAGAACTACAACGTGGCACTCATGGGTGAATCTGGGTTCGGAAAGTCGACCCTGATCAAGACACTGATGTCGAGGACACTTTCGCAGAACGAGGGCATGGCGATGTTCGTCTTTGACAGCATCGTGAGGCCGGAGTACGCCGTCGGCCCAGACGGCACCTACGAGAACTCTTTTGCAGGCGTTACTAAGTGCGTGGTGCACCGGTTCAAGGAAGACGAAGGTGCAGGACTCGACCCGTTCTATGTATTCGGGGATGCGAGGAGGGCTGCCAAGTTCATCGCTAGCATCATCGGTGTCGAGGACGAGCCTGACCTGTTGGCAGACCTCTACCTGGCCGCACAGAAGTCAGGCAGCGTAATGGAACTGGTCAACGGTGCCGAGGAGCCACTTCTCAAGAGACTAGAGGCGAACCTGCCACCCTACAAGTTTCTCTTTGAAGGAGACATGAAGGTCTACAACAAGATGGTGTTCGTCCTGAACGACATTCAGAATCCCGAGATCAGGGACGCGGCGGCGTTTCTCACCTTCTCGGCTATCTGGCGCATCGTAAAGGACAAGATGCCCGTCTCAATGAGGAAGGCGATAGTGGTCGACGAGGGTTGGTCACTGGTCGAGAAGAACCCGAGGACTGGCAAGCCCTACTTCCCGCTGGCTGTCGAGTATGTCCCGGAAATCGCCAGGACGGGGAGACATTACAACACCTGCTTCCTCATAGCCACGCAACTCGTTTCTGATTTCATGGGGAGGGAAGGAGAATACGGACCTGGAAGGCCGATGGTGGAGTCCTGCGCAACCAAGATAGTCCTGAAGCAGGATCACGCGGCCGCCCCGATACTTACCGAGGCTCTCAACCTGAGCAGCGAGGAGGAGAAGTTCATCCTCAACGCGGACATCGGAAAGGGCATTCTTGCGACGCAAGAGGGCAAACTGTTCTTCTACAATATGCTGAGCGAAATGGAAGGGAAACTCTTCACCACTAGGCCCGACGAGGTGGTGGCATAGGCTGTCCGACTGTTATTAGCGGTCGCCGACCTCAGGCCTAGATGGGTTTCTGGAGCGCAGCGAAGGCCACCTTCGTAAGGATAACTTCGTTCTATAGAAGCTCATCGAGGGTCCTGTTCCTTGTGGCGTTAGTTCTCGCGGCTGTCCTGCCAGTCACGGCGGCCACCACGCCATCCGTGACAGTGAACATCCCAAATTCGAACGCGGGCACCTCCTTCGGGTTCTGCTTCTACGGGTCCTGCTCACCAGTGACCGTTAGTGGGAATCTTTCCATATCCGGCAGTTACTCCGGACCAGTATATTTCAAGGGGCTGGCCGTTGTCTGGTTGCACAGCGTCCTTCTCGGCGATCATATCACGAACTGGACCTTCACTAGTTCCTTTGAGATTCCTGTCAAAGGAGGGCACAACCCTCCGATGAACTACCCAAGTGAGAATAGAGCCTACTTCAGCAACGGCTACTGCTGCATGCCTGGCTGGGGCTGGAACACTCAGCAGTGGTCAATCACAATTTACGCCTACAGCGACTCGGGCCTGACCAACCTGATAGGGAGTGGGACGACCGTCAGTTCCGGCCAGTCTGATGTGTATGTTCTGGCCGTCGCTGTTCCTCTCTTCAACGATACCATTCTCGGGGCCACTTGCCAGACAGTCCAGGGACTCTGTGGACCAAGCGACCCCAACCCCTCGCCCCTGTACAAGTACCAGCTCCCCGCGGGGACCTTCTACAACTTCATCATGGCCATCTCGCTTGTCGTGCTATCGATAGGCGCGCTGCTTTCCTATCTTGGAAAGGTGGCCGCAGGCAAGCAGGACAGGAATAGCATCTTGATGGACGCCGTAGTCGGGGTCGTCGCAATCTTCCTCTTTCCGCTGATCTACAACAACGTGGCTACAGTGATCAACTACCTGGACCAATCTATCATAGCGTACCCGAACCCCTACACTTCCTACCCGATCGCGATCCAGAACGTCTGGAACCAGGTGACCTCCCTCGACTCCTCCAGCTGGTGGAACGTGCTCTGGGATGCTGCGAACACACTCGCCGGGTGGGTGATCAGCCTGATACTCTGGATAATGCTCCGAATCGTGGGCACGGTGAGACTCTTCATCTTCGCGGTCGTGATCGTGGCGTTTCCTGTCTCCATGGGACTGAGGATGATTCCGTTCACAAAGAAACTCAGCGAGTATGTACAGGAGACGCTCTTCGGGATGATCCTGGCGTCCCTGATGAGTGCCGTGATTCTGGGTGTCGCCGCCTACCTCTTCTCCAACTGGAACAACCCGACGAACATCTTCGCCTCGGGGGGAATTGAGGAGAAGTGGGTCGCGGCTTCGGCGCTTTTCGCGGCACTGCTGATTCCGACCGTGTTCGCTCCCTTGACCTCCTTTGTCTACATGGCGACATCGAATGCGGCAATCACAGCTGGGGGAGTGGCCGCCAGCACCATGGCTTCAGCAGCGGCCCCCGTCACGGGATTGGGTGCCAGTGCCATGGGACTTGGGTCAATCTCCGGAATAGGAGGAGCCATGGGCCACGGAGCTGCTTCAGCAGGAAGCGCCCTGGCGAGCTCCATGCAAGCTCACGCTATGTCTGCGGCATCAGGTGGAGTGACGTGGAGACACGTTGGCATGGCCCTGACGCGCGGGCTCGGGAACGCATTTGTGGTAGGAACGACGGGAACGTTAGGGGCGGTAGGCGCTAGGATGGCAGAGAGGGAAGTCGGCAGAGTATTGCCTGTGACTTCTCACCAAGATATGACGAAAATCATTGGGAGGGACTTGGCAGCTCGCACGATCGCAAAGGCAAAACAGAAGGGTGCAGTTCCAACCTAGGGTGATGTATTTTGAGGGATAACAATTTCGCGTAAATTCGAACCCCATTTCATCTCCTCGATGAGCCAATCTTCCGCGTTTTCTTTGTAGTCCTGGTTTGTCATTTCTGAATACAACTCAGACGGGGTGGAATGGTACCATCCCAATTCGAATCGCCTTAAGTGATCTAGATAATTCAAAGCAGCAAACTTCTCTCTTTGCTGCAGTGACAGATTCCCCATCAGCCAAGCATCGGTAAGTTTTAGCAAGATGTCGTTCAGTTGTCTTTCGAGTGCGTAAAGTTCCTTGTCATCCACCTTAGCGGTCTCCATTTCCTCTTGAGAGGGTAGTCTGTCTATGACGTCACTCATGCAACTGTAAAGCGACCCGAATTCAATGTCGGCAATCGGAGCGAGTCCTTCGCTCTGAGAACCGCCACGGTCAACCAATATCCGTGCTACGACTGCGCCGGCGATTGTGTGTAGTTTCCAAAACGCCATTGTCCACTCAAGGGGACTAGTCATGACGTCCTTCTCGATTCCTTCATTCTTCTTGACGTATCTTGGATTTGACGAAAACGAGGCCTTCTGTATTGACCCTTGCAATGAGTATGCCACGTCAAAGCTGTTCATGTCTATGACTCGAACTAGCCTAAGAGCGCTGAAATCAAAACCGAAGTTTTTGTGACCTTTCGCCTCAAAGAGAAAGCTATTCTCCAGGATAGTGATTGTGCCGGGACCCATCGTCAATTCTTTCGCATTTACCTTGAAGATGATACCGGGAAACGGCATTGACACCCAAATTGACCGTTAGTGCCATTTAAGCCCCAATGATTCGTTTCAAGCTTCCTCCCCGTTCCTCCGTTAAGTGTCTGTTCCAACCTACATCACGATGTCGCGTCATCAGACAGATTCAACCACATTGTTGAGAGGTGAACAACCATAGCAGCAAGAAGAGGCAACACCATCAAGCGGATCCAAGAGCTCGTGTTGATAATGGTCTTGGCCCTCATTGCCCCCCTCATCATCTCGTTCATGATCTTCCTGGTCGCGAACTCTTTCGGGGCAACGCCACTCCCGGCAGTCGGTTACGGCCTGAACCCGGTCTGCACAACCGCAAGCGGCACGGTGGCCTATCTGTGGCTCACAGCAGGGACCGTGAGCGGGACACCTCCAATCTGCAACCCTCCCACGACCGGCTCACTGCAGGGTCCCGACCTCCCAATCGTTGTCATCAACGCGCTCAATTCAATCCTGGTGGTGCTCGCCGTGATTGTCGCTGTGATAGCCGGAATCAGGCTCGCGCCTTCGCTGGTGGAATTGCTGGAGGAAAGTTAGCGCCAAACCAGGGCCCTAACTTTCCATTCCCTTTTTGTCGAAGAATAGAGCGGCGTTTTAGCTACTTGGTCACTTGCGTTATCGATGCAAGATTTCGATTCTTGCTTGGACCGCGCATGTGAGTCTGTGCTTTCAGAGGTATTCAGTATGAATGGTAGCTGGGCCAAAGGCTCGGGCCTCAACATAGCTGACTGCCGCAGGAACCCCCAACAGTTCGACGATGCGATTGTCGATATGTTCCAGCCGATGGGGGCGCTATTGATTGAGACCAAGATCCTCACTCGGTTCTACCGAAGCATAGGAGCGAAGTACTCACGCAATGGCGACCTGAACTTTGCGGAAGAAATCAGGAGGGCGAGATTCGAATTTGAAAACCAGGAGGCTAGACTTCAATGGCCGACCTGAGTTGGCTCTTCCTCTACACGCCGATTCCGTTCCTGGCCGCGATGTACCTCGCGGCATACCGACATGACCTGGGTAGGATTTCAAGACCAGTCCGGGATCGTACGGGGAGAATGGACTGGTGGTTGGTGTGCAAATACTTGGGCCTGATTGGTGACAATGTCAGGAAGCCAGGGCGAAGGCCGTGGAGCGCTCCCATATTCGCTGCCGCCCTCGTCACTTCCCTGATCAGCCTCTCCTGGACTGTGATTCCCGTGCATCTTTCTTGGTATCTCTTGTGTTTCTCACAGATAGTGGCCGCGCTGCCTTTGCTCTTGCTGCTGGGCAGAATCACGGGACCTGTCCCCTACAGACCGTATAGGGATGTGCTTCCCTTTCCGCGCCTTGGCACCAGAGTAAGACATCTCAAGGAATTGAAGAATCCACCTGGTACCTGGCCATGAAAAGGGAGCCGGAGCACGCGAGCGTAGTGCGGTTCTTCAACGTCTCCTTGTTGAACGCCAACGTGATGTCGAAGCCGCGGTTCCCGCAGCCGCAGCGGCTTGTCGGCGAACTAATCCATTCACTCGAAGCTGCTTCACCGACTTTCGCCTGGACTCAATTCCTCTTCAGGCGTACGAACCTAACCCCTACTCTCATCGGCCTAAAGAATTCGATTCAATCTGCCGCGGCAACGATCAAGACTCCTAAGACGAGCTGGATTAGCGGCATTGAACACGACCGGAGGGAACTCCATCTCGACTGGTACGGAAGGTCCGGTGAAAGAATGAAGAGAATCGACACCGTCACCAACATGTCGCACGTCCTGCTTGCGATACAGGGAATGTGGGTCGGTGACCCAAGATTGCTTTCAGCCCTCCCTTTCAATGACTGCTACGACGAGCACGACAGACTGGGTGTCTTCGTCTATCGTAACCCCTGGATGCTCGTCGAACTCGTCAAAAGGAGGATGGTCGAGGACGTTTCCTCATACTTCATGAGTTACGTGTCGTCACGCCTGGAGCCCCCGTCGTTCATGATCACGCAAGAAGAGGTTCCGTACTACCTCCACCTCCCCATAGCGAAACAGACAGACTCCCTGAAGTCTGTCAGTTGGAAGCAGCACTCGGCCGAGGTAAGGGAAGGGACGGTAGAGGGAGTTTCATCCAAGGCAAACCTCCCACACTCTAACTTAGTCAAGCTGGCGAAAGTGCCCTTGATAGGGGAACCACTGAAGGAGAAGGACACCGAAAGGCTGTCACTTCTGCCGTCTACTCGAGTCAGAGGCTTCGAGCTGCTCTTCACGAGAGGGAGGACCGAAATCTTCCTGTCTTCCGAATCAGAGCGGGATGTCCGAGAGTACGTTGGGATCCTGGAGTCAGTCTACGGCGAACTCGATATCTCTACTACTCCAGTCATACCAGACTTCCTGAGGGAAGTTCCACGGATTGTGGGCCTAGCATTCTAATACAGTTCAGACTCTCCACTTAAGGAAATCCCGGTATCCACACGGGTACTGAAACTTGATTTGATAGATGTAGTGCTATTTCCAGACCTTCTTCTCGAGGGTGTAGGACTCCATCAGTGCAATCGCTGCCGTCACGCCGTCATTGCAGACGAAAACCCTCGGTTCTACCTCTCCCCTGTCAGCGACCACCGGAAAGCCAATCATGGTCCACCGCTTGTTGCCTATCCTGTAGACCCTCTTGAGTTCCCTAACCTTGCCCATATTGTGCTCCACGACGGGACGAATCTCCATTTCGAACAAGGTCGTAAGTTCCTTTGCCGACATCCTCAGAATTTGGTCTGCGGGAGTCTGCAATGAGTGAAACACGTCGAAGAAGTAGAGTGATGCCGAACTCGTCATGGTTTCCTCATATGTCGGCAGGAGTTGAACCTGTTAAAGCCATTCTTTCCGAATGTTTCGCGACTGAAGTCCGTTTGGTCCAAACTCTCGACAGCACTGACATCCTGTTTCACATGCTCGTCGTGGGAGGGACGGGCAGCGGCAAGACCAACGCGATTCTCTACATGCTGGACCTCCTGTTTCGCAAAAGGGAAATGACGCCGCCCAGTCTCTTCCTCTTCGACCCAGCAGGCGACGCCTCGATTGACCTGTTATGCTCTCTTCCCCGCCCAGAGTGGAACCGAGTTGTCGTCCTCGACCCTCAATACGTCACATTCGGCTTCAACCTCCTCTCCCTCCCCGAAGGTCTCGATTCAGAAGAGAAGCCCGAGGTTCTCCAGACCCAGGTGGAGGAGTTCTCGGCCCTCCTCTCCGACGTCTTCAACACCGACGCGGCGAACGCGCCGCGCCTCATGTGGATCTTCAAGGGCGCCCTCTACTACCTCTACACCTTCACACCCGACCCCACCTTCTGGGACCTCTACAACATCATGCTTCTCTTCACCAAGAGGAGCACCAGGGAGATCGAGGAGCTGCTAAGAAGGAGGGGAGTGGAAAACGAAATCATACGAGGGACGATGGAAGCGATATCCAAGCTGAACCAGGACGCCTACCTGCCGGTCGTCAACAGGATATCGAACTTCGTCCTTCCTCCGAGCTCGATAACGTTCAGGACCTTCTGCTCCCGCAAATCGACAATCGA
Source organism: Nitrososphaerales archaeon (assembly GCA_035935095.1). Classification (GTDB taxonomy): domain Archaea; phylum Thermoproteota; class Nitrososphaeria; order Nitrososphaerales; family Gagatemarchaeaceae; genus UBA183. The sequence goes on from DASYXJ010000037.1 coordinate 15,726, forward strand.
CCTCGAGAAGCTCATGGAGCCCGGCAACCTCACGATCTTCAGGATTCCGAGCACCCTTCCCAGCGAGTTCAGGAGGGTCTTCGCCAGCGCCCTGGTGATGAAGCTGTACTTCGCGAGCCTGAAGAGGGCGAGGAGACTTGAGAGGGCAGGCCTGCCCCCCACGGCGCGGACCCCTGTGGTCCTGGCCGCCGACGAGTTCAGGGACGTCAGCCAGATGCGGATACTGAGGACTATCCTGTCCCAATCGAGGAAGTTCGGCCTGTACCTCTGGATGGTCGTCCAGACCCTCTCCGAAGTTCCCGAGGACCTGGCAGGCCCGATTCAGGCGAACGTCGGGCCCATCCTTGCTTTCAGGGGGAGCCCGGACGACTCCAGGAAGCTCTCTAAACTTCTTCACCCTTCGAGTGCCGACTCCGTCGACACCCTGATCCCGGGCCTGGAGGACTACGCCGCTTTGGTCAGGAAAAGGCCTGTGGGAGGGAAGCCTGTTGAACCGCCGTTCAGGGTCACGTTCCCCAAGCTCCGCGACCCGGTCCACGCATTCGGCGAGGCTATTGCCTACATGAAGACCGAGATGGAGAGGAGGTACGGAGGCGCCGTAGGAGACAGGGACCTGGTCTACGTCAGGGACGCCGAGGAAGCAAAGAAGGAAAGGGGGGAATGCTACCTCGGCGGTCCCCTCTCCTGGCTCCCGCTGGCCTACCTCCACTCCACCGGTGTCGAAACCGCTTTCTCCCACATGAGCAGGATCTTCGAGGACAGGTGCGGTTGGGAGAGGAACGCCCTCCAGATGGGGCTCAGCTCGCTCGCAGACAGCGGCAGGGTCGACGAGAAGATGGGCACGAAGCAGCTCTACATGGGGATGGACCCGGCGACCAGTCAGCCGATGTGGAAAGAGCCGGAGACGAACGACGAGAAGATGCAGGCAAGGGAGGTCTTCTACTCGATCACGCCTTCAGCTGAAAAGGAGTTCTTCGAGTTCTACAACGCCCCGGTCAAGTCAGACAGAGTCGGGGGCCCTCTGCACATCAGGGTCATGAAGTCGCTTCTCGAGAAGTACTGGAAGCAGGGATATTGGTGCTCCTTCGACAGGGGGAATCGCGTCGGAGAGTTCCCCGACATACTAGTTACCCAGCCCTTGATCGTTTACGCTAAGAGCAAGGAAGGGAAACGGGCCGCTCGCGTTAGCACCGACGATTGGGACGAGGGGAGCAGGATTCCGGTCGAGGTGGAGACCACCCCATCGAAGAATCCCGACCAGCTCAGGAGGAATTACGAGAAGAACGTTGACAGGTACGGCAAGGTGCGCTTTGTGGTCGCCTCCCGCCAGCAGGTCCCGGACATTATCAGAATCCTCCAGGACAAGGACAGAATCACCTTCGAGGTCGTTTACGAGCCTGTGGGGCTCCAGGAGAACGAATTGGAGAAGTTGATTGCCCCGGAGGAAACGCCTCAACTCGTGGCCAGGTCACAGTCTATTCCGCAAAAGCCAGAGGCTGAACCAGTACAGACGCCAAGCCTTCAGAGAAACGAACTACGGCTGTTGTCCATACTTCTCTCCTCGGGATACACGAACAAAGCAGCTCTCGCCTCGGAATTGGGCGTAACCGATAGGCAGGTAACCAGATACCTTGTCCACCTAGTCTCGATGGGGCTTCTGGATAGGAACGTCAATAGCTACCGGCTCACCGAAGAGGGTCGCAATCGTGCGAAACTCGTCGCTCTTGGTCAAAGCGCTATTTGACCATGTCACCCCCCCGTCCAAAGGATGTCACCCCTGACACAGCCATGTCACCCCTCGTGTTTTGCAATGTCACCCCCACCTACGGCATGTCACCCCCCTCCCTGCATCTGCTGAAACCTCCAGAAACTGTTCTCGCGTTAAGTACTCCTAACGACTTTGGCGTTGCTAAACATTAGCAAACCCCACACCGAGTCACAGAGGCCCGTTCCAATAGGAATGCGCCGTCAAAGCACCATCAGCGGTGCTCCTGCCTGAATCATTTCACAATGCTACTCCATCCTTGTCTCTTTTTGTCGTCTCAAAATCATCCAACCGGAGTTTGTCCATCGTTTAGCCGTCTCGTCGATCTGCCCATCAAAGGGACGCAAAACTGCTCCCTGGCGCCGGCCGAACGGCGGCGGAAAGAAAGGAGGCGGCGGTCGCTCCGCTCTGCTCTCGGGTCTTCAGGATTCGAACCATGATCCAGTAGACAACCCGGGATAAACCAAAGTCTCGCTGCTCGTGCATTTTCGCTACCCTAGCGTCGAGCATTGACCTTCTGGCAGGTGCGGAGAAAGACTCCACCGGCCGCTTTCCAAGTCCACCGTTCCCGACGCACCAGGGAATCACGGCCAGCCCCAGCTCTCGGGGCCGGCTCAGGGCAACCACAAAAGGAGATGATGCAAATGGAGAGACCACAACTTCTAGGAACTGACGGAAAGCGCAACTTCGAAAAGTGCCGCGAGTGTCGAGGCGAGCTCGTCAAGGCGGGCGACGAGGTCGCGTGCAGCAACTGCGGCGTGGTGGCCAGGAGGGAGGAGCAAGAGAAGTTCCATCTCGAGGTCCACCAGAAGGTACCGAACCAACCGGCAAGCCGTCGGCTCGGCTCCTACATGGGCGACAGGAGGGACATCGACTCGACCGCCGACTTCAACGGCGCCTCCACCGTCGGCTATGCCAAGCGCATCTCGGACAACTTGGGCCAGGACCAGACCGCGTGGAACTGCGCAGCCATGATCAGGAGGGCGGCCGACAAGCTCTCCCTCCCCACTTTCGTCAGGGACAACGCCATTGCCCTGTCTGAGAAGATGCTGGCCGAGAGCAGGTCAAACGAAGAACCGATCAGGCACCGGACCTCGGTCCCCGCTGTCTCTGCCTACGCTCTCCTCTCGGCCTGCAGAGAAGCAAACATGGACCACATCAGCGCCAAGGCCGTCCTACAGGCGTACACCAACATGGGCCACAGGGTCACCAAATCCAAGCTCCTGCGACTCGGCACGGAATCCTGTGTTCCCTTCAGGCCCGCGGACCCGTCAGCTCTCCTCCGGACTGTGGTGAGCGGCCTCGAAGCGAACAGGACAGTCGCAGAAAAATTGGCCAGCAAAGGAGTTGAGCCGGCGCAGTACTTCCGCAGGGTCCTCCAGGCCTCCCAGACCATCGTCTGCGCGGTCCGTATCTCGGTGGAAGGCCGCAGCCCCAGGACCCTGGCCGCAGGCTCCGTATACATCGCCTCCAAAGAGGCGGGTTTCAGGGCCGTCACACAGAAGGACGTCGCAGAGACCCTCGGCGTCGCGGAGTATACGATCCGCGAGTTCGTGGCTACTGTCAGCCGCGAGTTCGGCCTCGGTCCGTTAAATGGAGGCAGCCGCTAGGAGGGCATGACAGGGAAGAGGGGGCGAAGGAAAATGGAGACGCCATATGCCCGCATCACCGAGATCAGAGAGGCTGGAGCAAGCTCCGAGGCGAACGAATGCCTCAGCAACGGCTTTGTCCTGATCAAGGCTGTCGAGAAGCGGGAGACCGACCCCCTCGGCAGGCAGGCCAGCAGCATCGTCTACGTCCTCGGGAAGCTGAAGGCCAACGGAAACGGAAGCGCGGCACAACCGAAGGCAGAGCCAGTCAACATCATGGACGACACCCCAACCCCGGACCCCACAATCCTCGAAGGCCGCCCCTGGAAAGCCTACGCCAGCGGGGATGGGGAGTGGACCTTCGTCGTCAACCAGGATGGCTCCCCCGTGGCGGAGCTGGAGCCCGCCAGGGATTTCCTGGAGCGGCTCAAAAGCGGCGAAGACCTGGTCGTCGGCGGCTACAAGTATCGTCTTCGGGACAAGTTCCTAAAGCGGTACCGCGCGTCATGAAAGCCTAGTTGGCCCAATCCCACTAGGCCTGCTGTAAGGAGCAATGCCCGAATGACCACGCAAGTGGTTGGTAGGGCTGGGCGTCTGCATCCGTAAGGGTCAGACCCCCGAAGGTGAAAGTCGTCTGGCGTGTTGGGCCTTGAGCGAGGCTCAGCATGGGGCCAGCCCCAGACATAGACAGCCGATAAGGGAACAGCCTAGGTTCCCGAGCCGGCATCCTTAGGACGGACATGGCAACGGTAAGGAACCCACAACAGGCAGCTTCAGGGCCGCGCGAAGACACTAGGATAGTGCCCCACGAGGGACGCGCGCGACATAGGGGATTACCACCGCGATGGGTAACAGCAGGTGGAAAATCACCTTCCTCTAGGAAGATGAGAACCGGCCGACGCGCCGGAAGCCCCTCGAAAACTGGTGGGTGCCTAAATCCACCCGCAGAAGTGCTCCTTACGGAACATGAGACCCAATCCCATCAGCCGTAAGGTGAAGCCCAAGAAGGGAAGCACTAAGATGCCGTCGGACTTGCTACAGTTCGTGGCTCTCCAAGTCTTCTGATGTAGAGCCATGCGAGAACCACTAGAACCAACACACCGTAGTAGAAGAACCAGAACACTTCAGGCACTCCAGGATACACGCGGACCATCAGGAAGGTGATCGCAAGAATGAAACCAGTAACTACCAGTGCCAACCAAGAGCTGCGTTTCAAACAGCAGCACTTTTCAAGTTCGTCTAATCAAGCTGACGGAATGACGAACTACCCAATAAAGGCTGTCAGGCTTCGCCTTGGTGCTCGGACAACTTCGTCCTAGATGATGGAATTGGTTCCGAGGAGTCATAGTACCCTGAAAGCCAGCTAGTAACTGGACTGTGGGGAAGGACTCCAGCCCGAAATCCGAAGTCCGAACTGTGCAACAGATGGATTCAGTCCACGAAACGAAACACATAGGAGGTGAGAGAATGGACTCAAACAATCTGTTGGGTGAGCAATCACCCAACCCAGTAGTCCGCAAGGACGAAGGCAGGGTCATTCTCAACATCCAGAGTGGACTCGCAACCGCAGCAACACGAAGGAAAGACAAGCAATTCCACAACCTATACTCGCTACTCTGGAGAAGAGAGTGGCTCAATCAGGCTCTTGACGCAGTCCTAGACAACGCTGGCGCAAAGACCTCAGGCGTGGACGGTATACGCGGGACAGACCTGCGCGAAC
>DASYXJ010000038.1:0-1746 GCA_035935095.1 Nitrososphaerales archaeon
TCCTCCCATCCCATCCGATCCCATACTTTCCTTTCCCGGAGGCGAAGGCAATCGTTTCGGCGAGCCTGTAGACCTGTTCCGGGGTCTGGGTCCGGTTGAAGATCCCTCTGACGCCGGCCGTGCCGAAGGCCTTTACCAAGCACTATCGCTCAATTATCTTGGCCCAGAGCTCAGGAGTTGCTTCGCGAGCAAGACCGTGGAGCGTCGAGGCGAGCTCCCTGATCTCCCACTGCGCCTGGAGGGCAGTCCTCTGCCAGACCAAATGCATCAGGTTCCGCGCGTTGAGGGTCATGACCAGCTTCGTCTTGATGGCGCTGGGCAGGATGTACCTGGCGTCCTCCTTGGGGATCCCCGCGGCCACCATTTTCTCGTAGGCAGAGTAGACTGTCTTGAGCGCTTCGTCGTAGGCCTTGTAGGCAGCCTCGTTGGTTTGAATACTGGCGGGGGTCACGACCCCTTCCCTCGTTGCAGCGGAGAAACGCTGTGACTCTTGATCATACGAAACCGCCCGGTGGCGGACAAGCTGGTGAGTCGTAACTCTACTACAATCTTCGATTTCGAACATGTAGACCACGTGGTCCATCAGGGCCTCGGGGTCGAACGCGACCCCTTTCTGAACCAAGACTTGCTTGAGAGAGTCCAAGTTCGTGTTGTAAAGGAGCTTAACTCGCACGAACCCTCTCTCCGAAAGCCAATTCATTGAAGATAGGGCAAACGTTCCCGCTGTCGAGTTCTGATACAACGAGCTGGGCGAATCCCTTGCCGCGAGGGTTCCTCCAGAGTTCGACCAAGGTCCTCGAGTTAAGTGAAAGCAGCCAGTCGGAATCCTTCAACCTGGTCGCGCGGAGATAGGGAAAAGCGCGCACAATATTGCCCACTTCTGCCTCTCCCGCTCCCTCGACAAGCAGGGTCATGGTGAAGTGCTCGAGGACGTCCAACGACTTGTCCTGCATAGCCTTGCCCAGGAGGTATTTCCAATACTCGGCTCCCTTCTGTTCTAGTTCCGATTCGATTTCCTCGATGGGCTTGGTGCTGTAGCACCTTCTCATCGCGACCGCGATGGTCCGTTCTGGTTTAGGGCTCGTCCAGATCAGAGAGACCTTCATCCTGTCTAGAGAACCCGAGCCCGCATTCGATTTAAACGTGGGCTCTGGAAACCGGAGCCTTGTGGCAAAACAACTCGAGACCGAGTTCTCTGTCATTCCGAAGGGAGCCAAAGGGTGCGTCGTCGTATTTCATGAAGTGTGGGGCCTCGTCGAGCACACAGAGGACGTCTGCAAACGTGTCGGTAAACTGGGGTTTGCAGCTGTAGCGCCCAACCTGTTCAGGGGCCACGAAAGGAGTCTGACGCCTGGAAACATAACGAAGGCCATGGAAGGTATCTGGGAGCTTTCATTAGAGGAGAGGCGGGACAAGGCGAAGGTAGCGGAAGCGCTCAACAAGAAAGGCGTCAGTCAGGAAATCAAGGAGGTGGCACAGACCCTCTATGACCCTGCATTCAGGGACAAACTGCTTGAGGATGCACTGGCTGCGGTCGAGCGGGCCCGCTCCAAGTTCGACGCGGTGGCCACGCTTGGGTTCTGCATGGGAGGAGGCCTTTCCCTTAAATGCGCCGTCAGAAGCCCGCACCTGAGGTCCGCAATCAGTTTCTACGGCGAGCCCCCAATCACAGAGGATGTGGTCAAGATTACAGTTCCGATTCTAGACATCCACGCCAACGAAGACGAGATAATCAACAAAAAGGTC
>DASYXJ010000039.1:0-1928 GCA_035935095.1 Nitrososphaerales archaeon
CCGATTCTATGTTGTCTACGCAAGTGGCGACTCGAATTTCAAGATGCCATTGCTTCCTGTAGATTCCTACGCGCACAGGTACATCAAGGGAGAAGTGGTCTGTCTCTGCGTGTTTGGAGAGAATCTGATATCGCGCGACCCTGAGGCGCAATTCTTCCTTGTCTATGCTACCATCTACGGATCAGGGATGCTGCCGGTCCCGGGCTGCTCTTCACATTTCACCGGTTACTGTTGGCATATCGGCCCGCGAGCGGCCGGTATCAGGACTTCGTTGCTTTCGCTACGAAATACTTAACATTCGCTCGGGCATCTTTTCCTCAAGACTAAGCCTTTGAAGAAGTACGCTCCTCTCACTGTCGTACTACTTCTTGTTGTATTTGGGTCAGGCTATTCCACAGTCCCCTTTGCCCGAGCGTCAAGTCAAGGGTGCGTCGAAGTCCAGGGAACCCCTGTGCTTCAACACACGGGCTGGCGTGTTTACAACGCTAATTATTCGAACTTCGCGACAAAATATCTCGGCGGCTCAGTAATCAAGTCGGGGAGTTCTTTCATCATCTACGTAAGAGTGGATATCAACAACTCACGTACAGGTATCTTTAGGGGAACTTCGACGGACGGGAAGAGCTGGAAGCTCTCAAACGCCCCAGTTCTGCCATCGGGGCCAAAAGGAAGTTGGGACGAACTCACCGTGTTTTCTCCGGACGTCATTTGGAACGGTACGGGATACATGATGTATTACGTTGGGGACGGGGTAACAAACGCTGCTTTCCCCGCTAATTTCCGGCAGATTGGGGTGGCTTTCTCGCCGGATGGAATCCATTGGTCCAAATACGCGGGCAACCCCGTTATTACCCACGGCCCCGGTCCCTACGACGCTCGATACACCCGAGGGCCTTCCGTCATTTTTGATAACGGAACCTACAAGATGTGGTACGCCGGGACAGCCGCATTCAATTCGCCGCTGTTCACAACCGTAGACTACGCGACTTCCTCAGACGGCGTTCACTGGACAAAGTATCAAAATAACCCCGTATTTACCGGCTACAGGTTCACTGGAAATGTAACTGAGGCATGGTGGCCATCTGTGATCAAAGTGAATGGATCCTACGTTATGGCGTTCAGCGACAGTTATGCGAACATAGGCCTCGCGACATCGAATGATGGCATAAGCTGGAAGTTCAGCAACCAGTCCGCTCCCCTGTTGAATCTAAGTGGATGGCACAACGGGTTCGTCAGTAATCCTTCTATGCTTCTGGACGGACAGAGTCTCCTCCTCTGGTATTTCGGAGGGGACAACTCGAGCCAAAAGACACCTTACGTTGGGGGCATCGGCATGGCCGCATGCGGGATTCTGGTCGCAGCACCGGCCTCGACCACGACGAATTCGGTTACGACCGTCTATACAGTCAGGCTGACCAACATAACGACATCGATATCAACGTCGATTCAGACTTCGACGCAGCTGGTCACTGTGGTTGACAACCCAACCGCGCCGCTTTATCAGGTCGCGACCGCTGCTGTCGTCGGGGCAGTCTTGGCGCTAGCTTTGGCGGCTTCATTCGTTGCGATTCAGGTTCGGAGGACCCGCCAACCCAGACCAGCCTGAACAACGTCAGTTCTTTTGCACGAGGTCGTTCCATCCTTTCGCGACCTGCCAGGTCTGCTTGACGAAACCGGCTTGTGGCGGCCGCTCAGGTATGGATTGGAGCTTGAGCTGATAGACCGTCGCCGTCTTTTGCCTCTTTGCATCCCATACCACCACGTCCTTCTCCAAGAACCCCATATCGAGGAGTTTGCGGATGAGCTTCGTATAGAAATTGTGATAGCTGTACTTCACGCCGAGCTTTCCCGATTCGAGTTCCTTGGCGAAGAACCTGAGCTCCCTCCGGGTCATTGATAACGTATTCACTAGCTTCATTCTTTCTATC
>DASYXJ010000040.1:0-5447 GCA_035935095.1 Nitrososphaerales archaeon
CTCCCAACTCGAAGGGTTTCAGAGGTCGGCGGAAATGAAGGACACTTCGAAGTTTGAGGAGGCCTTCGCGGCCACTGCGAGCACTTTTAGCAGGACTGCATTGGACGAAGCGCTGCGAAGAATTTATACTGCCTTGCCCCACACATGAGATGCCTGGCCTGCTGTCATAGCGGCCGTCGTTGCGACCTATGTCCCTGAAAGGTGCCATGAAAGAACCGGATGGATTTCCCAGCAAGTGCTACCATGCCAAGCCTCTGCCTGATGGAAGGTGTCGCAATACACAATCCCCGTTTCATCGATGGTGGAACCCACAGGAGGCATTCCGTCGCTAGCTTGGTAGAGCGGAGTGATTTCAGTTATGAACACGGGGAAAGTCCTATCAGTCACTGCGACGTGCCAGTCCCCGTCAGCTTCTGGGCGGACGTAAAGTACTTGGAGGTTCTTGACTGTCACGGTCACGCCCCCTGTCCCATTCTTGTCGGTTGCAGTGGGATAGGTTCCGGCAATTATCGCTCCCAAAGTGGTCGACCCCGACTCGCTTGACAAAGACGTCGTTCCCTGATTAGACGGCTGCGGTCTGTAAAATGAGACCAGTGCGAATGCCCCCACTACGATTAGAACTAAGAGAAACCCGGCTATACCCACAGAGAGGACCTTGATTCTCATACAACCGTTGACTCCAGTCTTGCGCGTTTTAGGAATTTGCCTTACCTCGGATTGACTCGGTCGCTATAGCAGGACCTCCAACCGCCTGCTTTCAGCAACGTCTACAAACCAATCGCGACTACGACCGAGTAGAAAGCGATACCTGCAAGGACAACTCCGAGTGGAAGCCTAATCCTCGGACCCCATTCTGTTAATCCTTCGGCCATCATAACCAACGCAAACGCCAGCATCCATAGGACACTCCCAAGTCCCAGGGCGAACATCAAGAGCATGACAGCCCATCCGGAGCCCAAGCTCGATTTGCCATAGGCGAACCCTAGCCGGAGGGCACTGAAGCCACCCCCTTGGCCAGTCCAATGTGACTGGATGAAGTCACTCGGATAGCAGCAGTCTTTCAAGAATTGATTCTTTGTGGAAGTGAACTGATAGCCTGCAGCGAGGACCAGGGCCGAAGGCCCGAACACCCACGCGTGACCTTGGAGAAGCGACGTTTCGGAAAGCCGGTGGAGCCCAAGGTCAGAGAAGTACGCCATAAGCCCGAACAGTGCCCAAGTAGCCAAGTATCCGCCAAGCAGAGGAAGGAGCAAGCCCTCCCCGCTCTTCCTCAGACGGAATTGCGTCACGAAAGGTGCTGCGGCCGGAATCATCATCGCAAACAACATGACAATCCAGCCGGCGAAGAACCCGAGCGACAGCGGGAGTAGTTGAACGACAGAAGAGACCTCTGCAAGTTCGCTATGCCCAAGATAAGCCGAGTATGGAGAGCTCGTCCAAGCGAGCAGAATCCCCCATGATGCCGCAACCGTAGCTAGGATCGACGCGCTCGTGAGGTCGCCCTTTGGGAACATTGAGCGCAACATTTTACTCGAATCGCCACCAAGACATTCCTACCAAACGATTCCGCACCCGAAAGATTCAGTCTCCTTCTGCTTGACTTCTCTTCCAGAGAGCAAATCGTCAAGCGCATTCCTCAGGTCGTTCACTGTGACTAGCGCCTTTTGACGCGCGTTATCGACCCTTCCAATGTAACGTAAGACGCGTTCTCTGTCTAGAACGAACGCGTGCGGAGTCGTGCGGGCTCCAAGTGACAGGGCAAGTTGCCTGTCAGCGTCTTTCAGATACGGGAAATTGTACCCGTATTGTAGAGACCTCTTCTTCATCTCTTCGAGCGTGTCCGGCGGGGAGATTGACGAATTGTTGGGGTTTATCGCGATTACCTGGACACCCTTCGTTCCATAGTCATTCTGAATCGAAATCAAACGCTCCTCGGTGGCCTTGCATGTTGGGCATCCGTTTCCAAGAAAAACTAGGGCGAGAATCTGCTTGTCATCGAAGGAGGAGAGCGAATACGCCTTCCCGTCGACGCCGAACAGATTCTCGAAACCCAGCAATTTCTCGCTTGGGCCTGGCTCCGAGGCTAACATGAGCTGTCACTGAGCTTTGAACTTCTGAGGGAACTGCTTGACTATTCCCCTGGACAGGGTGTCGGCAACTGTCAAGATCTCCGTGAATATGTCGTCGAATGCCTTCACGTCGTCTTCCCAGTTCTTGGTGAGTCTCGCCACCGTTTCTGCTTTTGTCAGAGAAAGGTGCTGCCCGAGAAGGTCCACAAGGTCAGCTTTTGTCCAGTTTGGATTTGCGCCGCTCAGGAATGTCGCGATTTCCTCAGCGTTCTTGGTCCACTTCAGGTCTTCTTGGCCGAATTTCGCTTTGTCGCCTGCCTTCGCAGCGGCGACCAGGTCGACTGCGATCATGATGTGCTGTTTGAGAAGGTTCGTCAGTCCGTCTCCGGCTGCCTTCCCATAGAACGGGACTATTGCGTTTCCGATGTGCTCTTGATTCTTGAGTAGACGCCCCGCCGCCGCGGTGGCGTCGGGCATGTCTGCTACCGCTGAGGTGATGTATTGGCGTGTCCATACGATGTGGTCTGTCCAAAGTTTTCTCATGCCAGCCTCAAAGGACGGTATTGGTTGAGGCGCCATCGATTGGCTCATAAATCAAGCCAGAAGGCATGCCAATATAATGCTTTCTATGGCATAGAAACATCTAAAGGGCTTTAACGTGCGGGGCGAACGGAGGCCGTTCATGGTTACCCAGACCAGTCTAGGAGAGACGAAGCATAGAATACTCCTGCAGTTACTAGAAGGGCCATCCACCGCGCAGAACCTCGCTTCCAAACTGGCCCTGAACATGAGCGTTATCAGAAGACATCTGGATGACCTGGCATCCCAGGATCTTGTTGAATCGACATTCAAGAGAGCTGGAAGAGGCAGGCCCAGCAAACACTATTCCATTTCTGTTGAGGGTCGTGGAAAGATTTCATCAAGGTACGACTTGGTCGCCGAGTTCCTGACCATGGCGATTGAAAACGACGAAGGCAAACCCAAGTCAAGAGAGCTGTACGAATCGGCGGGTCAAATCCTCGCTGGCACTGTCGGGCAACCGAAGGGCCCCGAGACTCTGCGTGTCGCCCTTGATGAATTCGGTTTTGAGCCCCAGATGCGGAAGGAAGGTAAGATAGAGCTCGTCATAAGCAGGAACTGTCCCATCCTCAAACTGTCCAAGAAATATCCGGAACTTGTGTGCGAGGCTTTCCACACCGCGTTCCTTAGCGAGGCTCTGAAAAAGCCCAATGTTGTCCTCAGGCAGGCGATTGCAAGGGGAGCGACTGAATGTATTCACGCTTACTGATTCCGCATGTGCCAGTATGGGCGAGAGGAGGCAGCCGTCAATACCTCCGCCGTCGCTTTAGTCCATATCTGACCGTTCACTGCAGCCCTGCGCGCTTTAGGAATTGCACGTGCCTAGGGTCGGCTCTGAAGTCCTTCAAGTCAGGGCTGAACCTAAGAGAGGGGAAGGCCACCTTACCGTCCTCGAAGGCCCGTTCCAATAGCTTGTAGGCCCGATCGTTGTCTCCAAGCATCGACCAGACGATGATGAAAATCGTCGGATTGGAATATTCATTGCCGGCGCTGGCAGCCAAACCATCCATGACCTTCCTGGCTTCCTCCTTTCTTCCCATGACCACGGCCACATAGGCAACGTGGGCCAGAGATTCCTCCTTCCTGTCGCTCACCTTTGCGAGAGTCTGGGCCTCTCTGGATGCATCTTCGAACATCCCTTTCTGAACGTAAAGATGGACGAGAAAGTCATGTGCTACAGGATAGCTTGGGTCGATGTCAAGGTGCCTCCTGCATTCTTCGATCGACGCGTCGAACCGACCCGCAAAGAGATAGGCCTGAACGAGCCCCATGGTGACCGCGGGTGAGAGGGGGTCAAGTACATGCGCGACCTCCGCCTCTTCGACTCCCTCGTCCAACCGTCCGGTCGCAAAGAGGAGATGGGAGTACCAGTAGTGGGCGGTGGCATAGTTTGGATTTAGCTGGATGGCCCGCCTGACCTGCTCTTCGGCCTTCTTCCAGTCCCAGTCATAGATGATCTGAATCGCTCCAAGGGATGCATGGGCCTCGGCGAGGGAATCATCAATCTCCGATGCTTTCTTCGCATATGTCTTCGCCTTTTCGAAGGACTCTCTGGGTCGTATGAACCAATTGTGCCGCCCCATCTGCGTGTAGCTGTCTGCGAGGCCCGTGTAGGGGAGGGCGTAGCTCGGGTCTTTCAGCACCGCCTCCTCGAAGTAGCCTATCCCCCTCTTGAGGTCGTCCTTCTTCCTCTGCTCCAACTGGTGCCGCCCTCTGAGATAGAGGACATAGGCTTCGATGTTCTCGGGAGCCTTCCGCTCGATGAGAGTCCTCTGCTCCTTGAATAGCTGCACCTTCAGGGCCTCAGCCACCTTCCCTGCAATGTCGGATTGGATTGCGAAGACGTCCTCCAACTCCCTGTCGTACTTCTGGGCCCAGACCGGCTCCTCGGTCCTGGCGTCCACCATCTGCACGGCCACTCTGACTTTGCTCCCTGCTTTCCTAACGCTCCCCTCAAGCACGGTCCCGACGTTCAGTTCCCTGGCGATTTCTCCTGCGCCCTTGGTCACCCCCTTGTACTTCATGGTCGAAGTCCTCGCTATCACCTTCAGACCAGGGATTGACGAGAGTGTATTGATGAGCTCCTCTGTCAGGCCGTCGGCGAGATACTCGTCCTGCGAGTCGGAGCTTAGCATGGACAAGGGAAGGACTGCGACCCTGTTGGGCTCGAGCGCAGACCCGGAGGGGACGGCTCTTTCTCCGGGGAGGAGGACCCTGTATGCTTCTACGGGCATGTTCACATTCTTCAGCTGGCGCTTGCCCAGCGGGACCGTCCGGAACTCCCTGTTGTTTCTGATGAGGTCGAAGACTTGGCCGCTTATGCAGATCCCTCCGGGTTCTGCAAGTTCGTGCAATCGTGAAGCGAGGTTGACTGCGTCGCCATAGACATCCCCTTCTCTGTGCTCGACATCGCCAAGATGGACGGCGACCCTGAGCTGTATCCTCCTGTCCTTCGGCGCAGACAGATTGCGGCTGCGAAGGACCTCCTGGACTTCGATTGCGCTTCTTACGGTTTCGAGGACGCTGGAGAACTCTATGAGAAAGCCATCTCCGAGGGTCTTCACTTCTTTGCCGCCATGCCTCACGAACAAGGGGCGGACGAGCTGCCTGTGTTCCTCCAGCAGGACGAGGGCTAGGGCCTCGTTTGTTTCTGACATTGAGGTGTAGCCGACCATGTCAGTGAACATGATTGACGAGAGCCTACGATCCGCCTCCGGCATGTCAAATGCCAACCTCTCGGCCTCTCATAAACTCATTAGCCAAGAGAACAAAATCGGGTCGGCCCGTCGAACACCTATA
>DASYXJ010000041.1:0-232321 GCA_035935095.1 Nitrososphaerales archaeon
TTTTCTCCATTGCGGCCTCGTAGACAGGAATCAGTTCGAGGATCAGCTTGTCTGTTCGCATCCTCCTCTCGTTAATCTCCCTGACCGTGGCTTCCCTCCAAACCCTGTAGTGATTTGCAATTCCGAGCCGCGGGTGGACCGGAATCACCCGTTTCCCGTCTCCCGAGATTATCGCCATCCCTTTGTCCAACAGTTTCGAAGTAGGCCCTGTCCCTGCCACGGGAATGTGCCCTTCTCGCAACATCTTGATGTAAAGCGTCGCCTCTTCCTGAGAAAGCCCGGCCTCGGCCCCTAGGCTTTCGACTACAGCAGCCTCGTTCTTGACTTCGGGCCCACGAGTGGGTTTCAAAGCTTTGAAGTCCCCGGGGAGTCCCATAGGAACTCGAAGTAGTCCTTGGCAAAGCTCGCCAGCCCATGATGGGACGCCCAGATGGCGAGAGGGAGTGTCCCCTGCTCCCCTCCTCCGAGAAGCAGGACTACTTCACGCGAGTCCGAGATCAAACCCCCGCCGTACATTGTCTTCCTGGTTCTGATCTCCGCATACCTTGCAAACTTGTCCGCAGCACTCGAAGGCAATTCAGGTGACGTGAGTATCAGGCTCCTTACTCCCTTCTCCTTCAGCGCAGCCATCAGCGGGTCGATCCTGTCCGTGAAAGGCAGAAGCTGCGGAGGCAGCGCTATCAAGAGCTCCGCCCTGCAATTGAGGAGCAGGTTCTTGACCCTCGAAAGAATCTCGTTTGTGCCTCGCATGATCCAGATGTCGGGCTTCTCCTGTTCACCCCTGCTCACGTAGACGCCCATCAGTTCCTCCAGCGCGACCTGCTCCTTCTCCTTCCGCTCTGTCTCCTGCCTCGACTTCAGTTCCTCCAAGGCTGTGTCGGGCGGCTTCGCAGTGTACACAATCGGCCTGCTCTTTTGCTCCTCCACCCAGCCCCGCCTGTGGAGTGACTCGAGCGCGTCGTAGACCTTCGAGTAGGGAATCCTCGCTTCCCTGCTAACTTCGCTGGCCGTCATGGTCCCTCCCTTTAGGAGAGCTACGTACGCTTTGACTTCGCTCCCGGTCAACCCCAAGGCTTCCAAGGAAGCCGAAGCCCTCTCGCTAAGGCTCAAATTCGAACTCCTCGGAATTTGCTCCCCGAGCCAAAGGCGTAAATTCGCACACCTTCTGAGGCTCCTCGATGGCTCCTTGCAAACACGAAACGCTGGAATATGTCGGTGACCAGAAGACCGACGAAGGCGTCAACTCCTTCTACAAATGCAATGCCTGCGGGACCCTCCTGGTGGTTACTCCTGCACGTAAGGTGATTGGGATTCCTGGCCTGGAAGGGCAATCTAGCACCAGGAAAGAGAACACCAGGTCTTAACCTTTCACCCTCTGTAAAGTTAAAATGCTTATATCTTCAACTGGAACAGGCACTAGTCCGAGCGAATCTTAATGGCACAAATCGCAGACGTGAGTCTAGAACTCAAGAAGCAAGCTTCGAAGGGGAATTTCATCCGCCAGACCCAATCAATATGTCCAGACTGCAACAGGATACTTCCTGCGATCGTCTTCGAGCGGGACAACAAGGTCTGGATGACGAAGACCTGCCCCGAGCACGGAGAGACCGAAGAACTGTATTTCGGATCCTATGCGATGTACAGCAAGTTTTCACGCTATTGGAAGGACGGCAAGGGGACGCACGCAGCGAACGTACCACTCGATGTATGTTCCTGTCCCGCGAACTGCGGCCTCTGCTCGAACCACCTCTCGCATACTGGTCTATCCAACATCATTGTCACGAACAGATGCGACCTGACCTGCTGGTACTGCTTCTTCTACGTCAAGAAGGGGCTCGAGGGAGCCTACGTCTACGAGCCGACCCTGGACCAGATCAGAGAGATGGGCCGCACCCTAAAGTCGGAAAGACCGGTCGCAGGCAACTCAGTCCAAATTACGGGCGGCGAACCCACCATCAGGGAGGACCTGCCGACCATCATCAGGATACTGAAGGAAGAAGGAGTCGACCACATCCAGCTTAACACCAACGGCATCAACCTCGCCCTGAACCCAGGGCTTGCCAAACGGCTGAAGGAAGCAGGGGTTTCAAACCTCTACATGAGCTTCGACGGAACAACTCCAAGGACCAACCCGAAGAACCACTGGGAGGCACCGTACGCCATTGAGGCCTGCCGCAAGGTAGGGGTCGGGGTCGTCCTCGTTCCGACCGTCATAAAGTCAATCAACGACCACGAACTAGGAGATATCATACGCTTCGGACAGAGGAACATCGACACTGTCCACGCCGTGAACTTCCAGCCTGTCTCGCTCACGGGAAGATTGACCAAGACCGAAAGAGCGAAGTACAGGATTACGATTCCGGACTGCATCGAGAGGATAGAGGAACAGACCAACGGCGAGATTTCAAAGGACGGCTGGTTCCCGGTCCCCTCGTGCTCACCGGTGACTGGCTTCATCGAGGCCTTCACCAAGAAGGAACAGTACGAGCTTTCGATACACTTCGCATGCGGCGCAGGGACCTACGTCTTCAACGACCCGGACAAGAAGAGGCTAGTTCCGCTTCCAGAGTTCGTCGACATCGCAGGAATGATAGAGTACTTGGACGAGAAGAGCGAGGAAATCTACTCAGGGACGAACCGCTACATAGTAGCTGCAAAGGTTCTGACCAGGATTTCGTCTTTCGTCAACAGGGAGAAGCAACCAAAGAGCCTGAGTTTCGCGAAGTTGCTGACAGATGCGCTGATCAAGCATGATTACACCGCCATCGGGCAGTTCCACCTGAAGAGCATGTTCCTTGGAATGATGCATTTTCAGGATAAATATAACCAGGATGAGGAGAGACTTCAACGCTGCGACATTCACTACTTGACTCCTGACCTTAGAATTATTCCATTTTGTTCATTTAACGTGATTCCTGAATGGTACAGAGACAGGATACAGCAGAAGTACGGAATGCCCATTGAAGCATGGGAAGCAAAGACTGGCAGGAAACTTGAGGACGGTCTATATAGAGGAACTCTTCGACGCGGAGGACACGTGCAAGGTTGCGGTTGCGCGGCTGGTGAGCACGGAGAGCCACTCCCGATTCAACCAATCACAGGGACCTAAGGGCTATCCATCTCACGTCTGAGCCGAAAACTCGGCGTCTAGCTCAGGATGTTGAAATTTTCTCTTGAGCGCAAGCCTTTTGCCAACTGCCACTAGTCCCACAATTTCGCGCCTCGAAGAGTCAAAGATCTTGATTTCCTCATTGGTCAGCACGATCTTGATTAGTTTGCCTAGTAGTTGAAGCACCACGTTCAGTCTTCCTCCCGAAGTATACACTCGCTTTACAATCGCGGGAAATTTCCTTGACTGCAGCCTGACGATGAGATTGTTTCCGGCTAGGAAAAGGGTTAGCCCCCAAGTTTGGAACTGTTTCTCAAAGAACGCGTTTATTTCAGAGACAGCGTCTTGGAAAGCATAACGAGAGACAGACGAAATCGTAACCATATCCCCCAAAATGCCGAGAACATCGGCAGAAATCTGGGCGTGTCTCGATCCGATTTCGTAGCTCCCGAATAGACGAATAGACTTGTCATTCATTGATACAACTACTCTTATGATGATTTTTTCTCCGCCTTTGCCCAAGCCATCGAGCCCAAACTTTGGTGAGTAGAGATCTAACGCGTTCGAAGTGATTGACACTTGGTTCAAATTACCTCACGCAATGTCCCAGGTCAGATTTAACCATCACAGCAATGCGACTCCCCATTTTGGAGACTATGTCGAAAGTATTCACTAGTCCATTGTTGACACGAAAAAAAGAGGGGGAGGGAGGAAGTAATCCTTTCTTGAAGGCGTGGCGAAACATTGACTTGAATCTGTAGGATTTGATAAGGGGGCTGAAGAGGGGCAATTTGAGGGATTCTCGCAAGGTCATTCGTGTTTCTTTTGGTCTGGATTTGGGGTAGGCGTGTGCTTTCACTTCGAGGATGTTCAGAAGTCTGACAAGGAAGATTGAATTGACTTTACTTGCGATGTCTGCATAGCGTCCGTTTTTGTCAACATGACCATCTGATTCAGCAAGTCCCTGAAGGAATGCAACGATGAATTCGCGCGGGCTTTCAAAGAGCCAATTCATGTTCGCTGGATTGCGACTGGTTCGCTGGCCGATGCCAAGACCTAAGCATACGCGAAGTATCCAAGTGAGAGTTGCACTCCCAGGTGAGACCCATCGAATTGTTGGCTGGCGTGTTTTCTGCTGGTGTGAATCGATTCCGATTGAGGCGAGGCATAATTGAAAGAATCGGAGTACTCGAATATTGCTCTTGCTGATTGCCATATTGGTCGACAGAGTCGTCTTGAAGGGTCGTCTGCTCCTGTGCTCGTATTCAGGGTAGTTCTTTCCTGCGTCTCCGAGAAGAAATCCTAGCAGAAATCCGAACAGTTCTGGTTTGTGTCGTTCGACCCATTCATTGGAAAGTCCAAAGAACTTGATGGCTGGATGGTCTGGTGGAACTGGTGAGAACTGCTTCAAGAAGTCAAGGATGTCTTGGTAGGTTTGAATCGTGGCTGGGACTGAATTGGCTCGCGGGAAGGGGTTAGTTGGCTTTGGTGTGCATTCAAGGATCCACTTCCATCCAATTCTTGGCTTAGAGAGCATCTGACTATTCAGGTACATCTGAACCAGATTTGGGTGTAGATTCTTGCCCGAAACTAACGCACATGCCTTCCTTTGGTCGATTTGCAGTTCTCTTGAGATTTCCTTGAATGCTTTTCCTGATAGCCTGATCCTCCACACTTCAGCAGTCCGTCGATACTGGAACAGATCCCTTTGATCGTAGATTGGATTCCAGAAGTTCTCGAGAAAGTCAAGACTCTCCCAGTCCCCATGGAATTTCCTTTCCAGCATCGCTCGTTCCTGCAGATTGAAATACTGCCATCGGACTCTTCCTCCCCTATCGAATTGCTTCTCAGGCGTCATTGAATGTGGTCATTGCTGATAAGACCCAATTTTCTTCGCAGTGCAGTTGTCTTCCTCCGCCCGTCCTCTCTGGGTGGATCGTTTCGTTCGTCATCTCATCTTCAATGCGCTTTGGGGCGACCGCTTCCACACAGACCTACATCACGTCCGAATGCGATTCAGACGCTCATTCTTGCGCTCCGAGGAGACACCATGACGTTAGGTCGTCGGTATCAAATTAGCTCAATCCGACAAAACGTCGGTACAACTTGATTTGCGTCCGCCACTACTCACTAGGCCATGTCTGGGTCCATCTTCATGGGATGGTCGAGAGCCGAGTCATTGAGGGCAGGAGGACCAGTTGAGATACCAATTTCTGCCCTTACCAGGCATATCTGCATTCTGGGCGCAACCGGGTCGGGAAAGTCGACCACCGCAAGCATAATCGCCAGAGGCCTGGCATCGAACGGCATATCGACCGTTATCTTGGACAGGACGGGCGAGTACGTGAGACTCAAAGAGCCCTTGGAGAATACTAGGGTCTACCAGCCAGGGAACAACTTGGTCATGGCTCTGTTACATTTTGACGCCGATGCTTCCCTAGGCGTCCAGGTGGAGGGATGGCTAGGGATGCTCAATCACTACACGACCGTAACGTTTGGCTCTCAGATTTCACCGCTTCAGTCTAGGGTGCTTAGGGAGGTTCTAACGAAATACTACACGGGCACACATGAAGTCCTCACCGTCTCGAAATTGATCGCCAAGCTCGAGGCTTACGAAGACAGGTTCAGGCGAAGAAGCGGTTGGGAAGAAAGCATTGAAGCACTAATCTCTAGGCTTGTCCCTCTTACCGTCGACCTTGTCGGCCGGACATTCAACCTTCCGTACACCTCATTGGAGTTGGGCTCTCTCTTCGAAGGGTCGATTTCGATCTTCGATATGTCAGCAATGGAGGAGGATGGCGCGAAGAACCTGCTTTCACAAATGGTGTTGAAACGGCTCTATCAACTAATGCGGACGCGTGACATAACTGATGAAGTGAACCTAGTTGTGATTCTGGACGAAGCACAACACTTGGCTCCCAACCAGGACTACTTCAGCAT
The DNA here is from genome assembly GCA_035935095.1 of Nitrososphaerales archaeon. Taxonomy (GTDB): domain Archaea; phylum Thermoproteota; class Nitrososphaeria; order Nitrososphaerales; family Gagatemarchaeaceae; genus UBA183. Next base: position 6,050 of record DASYXJ010000041.1, read on the forward strand.
CCCCGAGCGATGCGCCATCGAGCTAAGGAAATACGGTTTCTCGTTAGTAACGATCGCGACCCGACCCTCTCTAATCTCGCCAAACATACTTTCCAACAGTAGCACGGTAATTTCTCACGTCCTCATCAATGAACGAGATATCGACGCAGTCCTCTGCTATCTGCTGGACGGCTCAGAGAATTCAGCAATGAAACGCGCTGTCAGAACTCTCCCCACAGGATCCGCTGTCGTTCAACGGAACTTCCCCGTCCCTGTTCGCCCGTTGGTGTGCTCGATTGATCGTAGATTAACTGGCGGTCGCTGCTCGCCTATCCAATCAGAGCCCATCACGGAGAATTCAACGGCCAAGGCTCTCTGATGTCAACTACGACGTGGAAAATTCCTGTGCCGCCTTCTTCCTCGAAATCGCTGTCAGGAGGAGATGGCTCGTCGTTAGGTGGAGATTGTCTAACGTAGGGAAGAGACAAGAAGTGCCAAGCATTCAAATCGTAGTCGGTTTCGTGGTCGCTTTGGGGGGTGGCCGCGAGTCGTGATTCGAGCTTTCGCTTCATATTCCTACGGATATCGTCTATGATTTCTCGAGCTTGAGGATTGTCTCCCCATCCTGGAGGCACGTAAAGAAACTCTCCAATTCCTAACCTCAAGAATTTGTCCGAGAAGTCGTATGAACTCAATGCGAATTTGTAGTTCGTAAAAAGAGGGTCCGTGAATCCGACAGGAGTGGCTGTTCGGCTTGTGAAATTGAGAAGATTCCCAAGACTCGTGAGTTGCCGACGCTTGATAGATTGCCTCGTTCCCAGGTAACTTGCTAGGTCGAGGGCACTAATGAAAATGAAATCGTTGGGGTAAATCATTCCGTACGATCCAAGACATTCAGAGAGATTATCTACACTATGGTCATTTCCGCATATCCATGAGCCTGGCTCTCCTCGAAACCTGGGAAATCCAGATAAAAGGAGCAGCTGTTCGGGGTCCACCCTCCAAGTTTCCGAGTCACGACTCTTCTTGACCTGATTATGGTCATTCGACGAAAGTAGACGCGTCCATTGTGAACAATCGATATGATGAATACAGCGTCTCCGAGCTCTTTCCGTGTCCTACCTCCGTTGCTAGGGAATGTTACCCATGATCGCCGACCATGAATGAAGTTGGAGCGTGTGGTTATCTGAAAATCGGCGGCAGAGACGCTGCCTAAGTTTCTCGATGAAGCGACCATCGTGTAGACAATCTTGTCCTCACGCAATTTCTGCCTGTATCCTTCAGTGACACCCTCGGCAATAGCTGAGGAGTAGTCCATCTCAAAGCGGACGAACGCGTTATCTTCCGTGGTGCGTAGGAACGCAAGTAGAACGGCCCTGGGCGAGGGTGTGCTCAATCCAACACTTACTTGTGGTATGGACTCTATAAGCGGGTGCGCGGAGCAATCCAGGGCGGTACATCCTAAAAAGAGCGCAACCGAAAGGAGAAATGGAAGTACTCTATTAATGTCACGAATCAGATTTCGCTGAACACTGATTAGGCGGTTCTTGTTTTTCATAGAACACTTTACTGCAGGATAGTTTGCTTAGGCGTAAATGCGCATCATCTTGTGTTGATTGATTGCCGACATTTCCCAATTCCAAAAGAAACAAGACGATTGTTTTGATAATTACTCTATCATTTGCGTCAATGGGCCTAAGTGTCATGGCCGTTCCTACTCTTTCATCGGCTGCAAGTGTCAGAGTTAACCCGTCAACTCCTTCGTTCCAAATAGGATCGCCGAATTCTAACGGTACGTTCTCCGCGAACCAAACTCTTCCCTTCAACAACCTGATTGAAATCCCATACGTTCCTGCAATATCGACCGCGGGACAAGACCCGCAGGTGCCTTGCACAATGGGGAGGGACTCTTTGAACTATGGCCAATGCGGCAAATACTTTTTGTCGGCTTACGGGCATACTCAACCACCCCTTAACCAAAGGTGGGAAACGAGCGTGGACAGGGTCTCGATTACTGTTAGTTTCGTGGGCAGCAACCCTTCCTCCCTGGGTGCAGGGAACTGGATTTCAGGAGGAATTTCCACCCAGTCGGGAACGCATTGCAATTGTCCATGGGACATCGGCTTTTCGTTCTACGCATACTTGGATAGCAGCGGTAACATGGGAGTAGCCTGGTATGTCGTCGCTACTTGCGAGTTTCCCCCGCTCTGCGGATCTTACGGCACTGACCAGGTGATTGCGTTCAATTCAGCAGTCAACCCCATCAATGGGATCCCAGCTAACTATGCCACGGATTCATTCATTTTGACTTTGTATTGGTATGCGAATGGAGGTAATCCGCTTTACATTTTCGACGTGAAGGATCCGAATCTCAGCCCTTACGCTTGGACTATAGCCTCCCCGAGTGTGCCGTCTTATGCCTTGAATCAATTCTCATATGGGGTCGACATTTCGTGTCCTGCATCAGGAGTAAGCTGTAATCCTCCATATTCCAGCTCCTACGCATACCAAATGGGGGTCTCTTCCAACATTAGACCGCAAAGTGCCTCTTTGCTCGTGTCCTTGACAAATCCCAGCTACAGCGTATCCGGAACGGTCTATTCACCCGGACATGCAGCAACAATTGGGGCGCAGCAGGAACTGGCAGGTTGCCCGGATGGCGCGATTTGCTCATACCTACCAGACACTTGGTGGCATGACAACTGGGCATGGGGGAGCTATCAAAACCAACCTCCGGAAAACCCGGCTTCCCTTGCTATGACTACGGTAGAAAGTACACCAATCGATTCTCTCCAAGCTTCTCAGGTGAACACTCAATCATTCACTGCTAGTTCATCTTACAGGACAATCTGTGTGACCGTTTCGAATTACGCGGGGATCCAGAGTTCTGCGGATTCTGCTGGCCAAGGCGGAATCCAGATCGGTCTGTGGATTGCAAACCATCCATGGGCAGATGGAACATATTGGACAGTTCTCACCTCCAGTTCCTGTACTAACCTAACATGGATTTACGCCGGCGCTTACATGGTCCCAGACAACACCCAACTGTGGTGAAAGTAGCAACAAAAGCAGGCACAACGACGAAGGATTCTTGGTTATTTCTCGGGCGGAATTGTCAACTGCTGATTATCTGCCGCGCGTTGAGGCAAAACGAACGAAAACAACCCTAGGACTAACAACGATATGGAAAAAATGTAGGGTATGACGCTTTCTGTACAGTTCATCGAGTTAGCGGCACAAGCGCTAGAACTTAGGTTGGCGTACTGCCCAAAGAGGAATATTACAGCGGATGCTAGAAGCAATACGACTCCAACGATGTGGTTCCGCCATCTTACCATTTCTGTCTAATAATTCTGAAACCAATATCGCCTAATAAATCGTTCCAACCCCGCCCATTTTGAAATGGATTGAAATCTGCTCAAAGGGTCTATTACACATGTAAGAATCCCAATATCCTCAATTTGCAGGGCGATAAGAACCAGTTGAGGCCTCTGAGACTTAGACCGAGTTCAAGTTCCGGCCTCCAATTTGACCCCTTTTGTGACAAGCAAAACTTTGGTGCCCGCGACTTTACGGTCCCATTGAAGGTTTCGTCAATCAGGCGCCACTAACTCATCAGCAGCGGCATGAAGAGAATGCTATGGCACGACGACCCGTTGCAGCTCTCTCAGAAGCGCGACTGTTGGAGCCGACTCAACCAGCTCGTAGGTAATTCTGTTGCCTCTATTTCGCTCAATGAGGATGCCCGCATCGCGATATCTCTGCAGAATCGCCCTTATCCAGCCGGCTTTTCCTGCGTTCCCGATAGCCCGCTCGCCAGCCAAGCACGCTCGAGCCAAGGCTGAGAGTGTTAGGGGTCCTGAAGCGAGGAGAGCACTGAGGACCATTGCTTCTCTACTTTTTCCGTAGAGGATATGGAGAGTCTCACGCAGCATTGGCCCAAGGAGATAAATCGGCACGAAGGCCCTCCCCACGGAATTCTCCTGCATGCGAGAGCGAGCTTTCGTCTTACCTAATTTGGGTTGCTGACCTCAAGTACTGACCTAGGGTCAGTCGCCATAAGCCAATTCTTGTCTCATGGCGTTCCAAACCATGCGGGAACGCTCGTTCCTTGGGGTTCCTAATCATCCCCAGCCCCCATAGGCAGGCCGATGAAGAAAACAAGTATCGCAGCAATCGCGGCGATAGCGGCCCTCATACTGGTACTGGCGGCCGCAGCCGCACTCATACAAAATCCAAGTCACACAGGCTCAGGCAAGCTCACAATCATGGGCACAGACCCGGCGGTAGCTGCCTCCGGCGTCACCGATGCCCAAGTCACTTACAGCTCAGTAATGGCCCACCAAGCAGGGTCGGACATGGCTAGCGGATGGACCCAAGTCAGCGGGTCGGGGACTATGGATCTGATGACCTCCCAGAGCAGCGCCCAGGCCATGGCAACATCCCAAGTCAGCGCGGCCACCTACGACGCGTTCAAGTTCAACGTCGATTCCTGCAAAGTCGTCTACCAAGGACAGACTTATGCAGCAACGGTGGCTTCAACAACCCTCACCGCAGAGTCCCAGAGCGCAGTCCACGTCAATTCCAGCGCTTCAGCGGCTGCTGTCGTTGACATGAGGACTTTCATACAGAACACTGCGGACACCTCAAGGCCTCAGTTCGTCTTCAGCGCAACTGCAGTGGCGACCTCGGTCCCACCGCAGACCTCAGCCACCCTCAATCTCTCTGCAGGGGCCATCGTGGACCTTTCAGGAGATGCATGGTGGAGCACCTTTGTTGCCCAGTCGAGCACCCACCTAGGCGTGGTTGCGACCCTCTCGAGCAACACAATGGTCCTCAACGTCCACAACACAGGGAGCGCCAACGCCCAAGTCCAGGAGGTAATCGTGACGCCGGTCTCGGCGTCCGCCTTCGCGACCGCCACGCTCCCCGCCTCGTTCAACAGCTCCGCTGTCTTCACAGTGAACGGGTCCGGCTCAGTCCAGCAATCCACCGCGCTTCAGGCCTCAGCTCTGCTCAACAGCGGGGCATCGGTCAATGCAGGTTCATCGAGCACCATCACCTTCAACGGAAACATCAACCTGAACGCCATCATCGCAGGGGTCCATGTAACGGGGATCCTGACCGGGCAACAGTACATAGTCACCGTCATCGGAGCCAACACGTACGCCAGTACTATTGTGGTGGCCTCCTAGGCCACCCCGAATTTGTTTTCGAGGTAGTGTTTTGATTTGAAAGCCGCGCGAATGAACTCCCCGCCGCGGGAAGTCGCCCCCGATGAGACCCACGCCGCAGCCTCGAAGTCGTTCAAGTCGGTGGAGCTCAGGCTTCTCATGAAGGAGCGAGAGGACGTCGTTTCAAGGCTGGTCGCGCTCGACTACAGGATCTGGGTCCTGGAGGAAATCTACAGGAGAGAGCCTGAGATGTCGCCCCCTTCAATACCTGGAACGCCCGTTCCAAAGGGTTCCTTAACCAGTGAGGGAGGTAAGCCTCAGCGATGAACGCGCTAGGTGGGCGGAGGCTGCTTCCGGCGGCGGTAGGTTTTCTGGTCCTCGCAGGGGTCTTTACCCCCATTGTCCTTCAGGGTCAGGGAGCGCAAACAGGGCCAAGCCAGCTTTCTGTGCTTATCGGGGCCGCCGAGTCCTCAAAGTTGTATTCTCATGCCACCGTCGATTACGCAGTCTCTCACAGGCTGGCAGTATCGGGAGCGCAGGCCCAACTCAGCCAGGCGGATTCGCTCCTAGCAACGGCGAAAGCCGATGCCCAGGCAGGGAGCAATCTGGCCGCGGGCATCCAAGCTGCGGAGGCAGCGATGTCTGCTTACACCGAGGCGTCGACGGAGGCATCCATCGCCCTCGGCAATGCCGGGTTAACCGCGTCGGTCGACTACTATGCGGCTGAAGATGCCATTGTCGAGATAAACGCGACTGCATCAGCTACCCTTTCTGTCGCAGCTCAGGCTTGCGCCAATGCAGGCGCGGCTGCACAGAACACAGCAGCGTTCGCTGACGCATGCTCGAAAGTAGACACCAAGGTCGCGAGCGCCAAAGCAAATCTCAGCCAGGCTGCGTCGCTCCTGGTCCGGGCCAACGGTAATGCCAACGCCACCTTGGATCTCTCACCCGTCTTATCACTCATCGCATCCGCCAGAGGAGACGTAATGTCCTGCCAGCCATTGCTCGTTACGATTGCTTCATATTCTTACTCAGCCCGCGCCCGAGCTTATGTTGCATCCGTCATCGTCCCACTATCAGCCCAGGCCAACGCCACCATCAAGGCCGAGCAGTCCACACTTGCTAGCCTGAAATCATTCCAGACAGACTACACCATGTACACCGCGGCACAGGGGACGGCGATGGCCAGCGTTACCTCCTCTGCTTCAACCCTCGCAACTGGGATCTCGCACGTGGACACCAGCACAGTGTCAACGAGCATCTCTGCCGCCCAGACAACGGAGGGACAGGCAAGCGCTGATATGACAGCGCTGCTAGGATTGAGCGGCCTGCTCTCACAGACCAGCCTTATCACTGATATCAAAGCCTGCGCTTCGACGGGGGCCACCTACTGGAACGCACTATCCACAGCTAATTCATGGAGTGGTGCCTATTCGCAAACTCAACTATCTGGCTTCGCCAATTACCTTAGCATGGGGAACGCGGACGAGGTCTCGGTGCAATCCGCCGGAACCGCCTACGTCTCAGCCTGTTCGACGGTCGTGACTGACCTCCAGGCCTTCCTACTCGTCCCCGGAGTCATGGCCATCTACAATAACCTGGTAGGCCTCCAAGTAACCCAAACCGTAAACGACGCTAACACATCTTTACAACAAGAGACGGCCGCCATGGCCACAGTCCAAACCGAGTATTCTTCATTGAACTCAGTAGTTTCTTCCAGCGAGTCGGCAATACCCCCTAGTAGTACCCTCCTCAATACCGCAGCCTCGGTTTCATACCAAGGAGCGTCTTACCTGAATACATCAGCCTCAGCTGCCCTCGCACAGGTCGCCACCAGTGTCCAGGCAACAGCCCAGGCCGCACAGTCATTCATCGCATCTGCGCAAGCCTGTTTGAAAACAACGGTATCCGCCTACACCACAAGCACCACCTCACTTTCCTCTTCAGGAGTCTCCCTCAGCACGCAGACTCAGGGCTCCCTGTCGGTCACGACAAAGGCGGTCGCATACATGTCGAGCAGTACAAACCTGCGAATCGCAGAAGCCGCATTCGGACAGTCAGACCTCTCCCAAGCAATGCAACTCTTTTCGCGACTTGACGTCCCTGCAGGTTCCGTTGCAATGGCCCAGGCATACCTCCAGTTCCAGACGGCATCTTCAGTCAGCGCCTGATTTCTAGGCCCCCGCATCCCTTTGTCTGAGCATCTCTATCTGATTCTGGGATCCTATTTTCGTAACTTTCACATAGCCGAGCCTCTCTAGTCGTTTGATCTGCCTCCACGCCGAAGTCTTGGGCAGGGCGAATCTGATCCTTATTTCTGGCTCGAGGACCTTGCCTCCCTTATCTTGAATGAAGTTTAGCACCTGCACGTCGTCCGGCCTGAGCTCGCCGCTGACGGGGCCCAGGCCCCGCCTTCTCCACCATCTGAATAACAGGCCCCCGACAGCAACGGCCAACAGAACCGCCCCTATCTCTCCAAGCAAGACTAGGTACGAACCTGCGGGCCCTCCCTGCGTTCCGCCACCCGTCGAGGTCGACGTGGCACTCCCGAGTGAAACGCCATAGCCGATCTTCCACGTCCCTCGCGCAAGAATCAAAAGCGGCGACTGGTTCGTCTCGTTGATCGAGTTGGGCGTCCCCGAAACAGAACTCAATGAAGATAGTTGCGGTAGTATCACAGTCGAATTGTACGGAGTAGTGAAGGCGAGGGTCCAAACTGTGCCGTTCTTGGATGTCAGGCCGTTCGTGTCATATCGCAAGGTCACCATCGTGGCGCCGAGAGTATAGACTGTCAAGTTGGAGCCTCCCGACGGGAATCCATACGATAGAGGGGACCCGTTCTGGTCCGTAGCGACTAGATTGGAAACAATAGACGAAAGCAGAGGCAATACAATTGTGGTGGCCTTCGAGCTCGAGGCGACAACCTGTGTCACGTTCACGTATCCGTCGGAGTAGACGCGCAAGGTCAAAGAATCACCCCCGGCGGCGACGGTAATGGGCGAAAGGGTGAGGAGGACAATGACACTCAGCAGCAAGAGATCCCAACGATTCAAGCCCTTGAGTTCCCACTCGAAGCGCTTTCTGTCCCGCTAAAAGCGTGCCGGAGTCTTTCGTTATTGTATCCCGGTTGGCTGGTGGCAGGAGTAATTGGACGGAGAAATTGCCAGGTTCGTAGCCGATGTGCTTGCGATGTTGTAAACTATGGTGAACTGGCCCCCGTTGGCGGGTGACTGCACAGCAATGGAAAGGTCAACGTTTGCCAGAGTTGCAGAAGGCGGACTGATTGTGAACGGCATGAACAGGGTCTGGTTGCTTGCTACCGTGGTGAGCCGCGTTTCGCATACCGGAGTGTTGGCTGAATCTGAGGCAGGCGAAGTAAGCTGTGCGTAAAGGGGGAGGTAGCTGCCGTTGAGCCATCTCACCTGAAATGCGAACTCTGTGCCGTTGAAAGACGAAGAGACCACCTTCGCGTATTGGTCGAACGGTCTTTGCTGCGCAGGAAAGCTGTCGTTGGTCAAAGCAAGGTACCCGACGTACAACCCAAAAAAGACGGCGCCGACTACGGCAGCGACCACCAGGGCCCGCGACCTTGAGCGGCCCCTCTCCAGCTTCGAGCCTCTGTTATCTGAGGTCGTCAAGCTTCGTGGAGGAACGCATGAGTGAAAGTATCCTGTCGAAATATGTTGCGAGGGCCTCCCTGAATTTGGCGCTATCCCACTCCGGCTTTGCGTTCTCCAGGAACTCCTCAATCCAGGCGAACTCGTGTTCGGATTTCTCTCCGAGAGCCGACAGGAAAGATTCATTCCTATAGTACATCTCGCTTCCCTTTTCGAAGATGCTCCTCCTCTTCAGCGAGGCGATCGCGAATGCGTTCCTGTTCAGCAGTCCTGCGTCCAACACCGGGTCCCCCGAGGGCCTGTCGGAGACCCATTCTGAGAAGAACCTCTTGGCCATCTCCCGCTCCTTCTCTCCCATTACTGCAAAAACGATGTCGTCCACCAAGATGTTCTGCAGGTGGTTGAATGCGTCCACCAAGTACTCCGTTTCCTTGGCACGCAGCCCGTCCTGCTCTTTCAGACCATCTAGGACCTCGTCCAAGACCTCTCCGTCGTGAGAGCAAGCTCCCTTCTCTGTAAAGTAAACGTGAGACAACTCGTGCAATACCAGCCCGCCAAGCATCTCTGAATCCAGCGCCCACTCTGAAATCATTATCTTGTGCACCTGCCCCTCCTTCTGCGCATATCCCATTATTGCGAGGTTCGGCTCGACATTGAGCGTCACCTTGGACTGCACCGCGTATCCTTTTTCCTTCATTCTCTCCATTGCCCATTCGAGGGTGTTTTGTAGCGACTTGTCGGTGCTCGCCGCGTGCATCTTTCTCCGGCCTCGTGCCTGTGCACACGGATAAACATATCCGACGAATATTAATCGTTGTTTATAGCTGGCCTTGGAATGCAAGAAGGTCGAATTCGGATTTGACTGATTACCTTAGCATTGGTTTGGGGTAATCGGTGGGGCGCTGGCAGGAGCTTCGCAGATTATGCCATCGACATCTAGGTTAAGGATGCCCAGCCGTAGGACTGCCTACCCCACCTGGATGTATGACGATTCCTACAATCAGGTTTGAAAACGTGTAGGCCAGCAGGATGAAAGGCCACATGTAGCCGGCGGGAACATTCCAACCGATGAGAATCTCAGGGAGAGGACGTCCTATTGCAAAGCTCCCACCCCACTCGAAGAGGAGTTCGAGTCCGGTTACTGGCAAATCAATATAAAACCAGATAGTTCTCTACAGAATCTGAAGCGGGTTGTTCTTTGAATACATAGACCTGGTTTCCCTGGTTGTCCTTGGCGTCGTGGCTGCCTACGGCTTCAGAACAGCACTGATTCTGATACGGAATCCCGAAATGGGGAAAATCAGAAATCTTTGGTTGCCGGTCTCTCTCTCCACTCTGCTTCTATTCGCCATGGCCATCGACCACTTGATAGAGGATGAGTTCGGATTCGTTTCCCCACTAGGAAATGGGATTCGGGATCTTGTAGTGTTAGTCGCCTCCTTGTTGCTAGGCTATAGCATGATATCCTTCTACCGTACTTGGTCGGAATATGCGCGTCAAAGGAAAGAGAATGCGCCGAAGACGCCTTCCTGAAACGCGCACTCTTGTAGGTTGTGTCTGACGAGAGAAGAGCTCTAGCCGCATACACGCCGCTTGGTAATCGCAGACTGGGTAGATGTCAGACCTGTTCGGATTACAGCCAGATTCGAACCAAGGAAGATGGGATCCAATTTCCGGACCCATTTGGGGGCGGGGCCCACCAGGTCCAAACCTGTGATCTTGGGTTCATTCGAGATAGGAAAGAGCTGATGGGACGGAATACCTAAGCTTCGACTGACTTTGGGCGGGGAAAAAGCCAAGCCATATCAATCGGCCATAAACATCTAGGTCAGCCCGCCTCGCAAGAACAAACATCGCAATACTATTTTAGCGGACAGGGTAGAAACGGATCATGTTGTTCAGGAGGTGGACCGCAGGGATTCTCGCAATCGGAGGAGGGATTCTGATGATTGGGAGTGGCTACTCGTCGAGGAGCTTTCTGTATTTCGCTCTTGGTTACACCGAACCTCGCATAGTCGATTTCCTTAGCGGAAAGGTCGCCGAAGGAGCCGTCTTTGCCATCGCCGCACTGGAACTCATCATCGCCCTTGGAGGTGTTACTGTCGCCCTCGGGGGCATCATCATCTTGGTTCGTCACTCCACGACGGGAAGAATCCTGATTTTTCTCGGAGGAGGAGCGGGATTCCTCGGTCTTTTGATTTCCTTCGGATATTCGACCTACAAGCTGGGGGGACTTGGCCCGGCTCTTTCTTACCTGCCCTACTGGGTCGGATTGGCTTCGGCGGTTCTCGGAAGGAGACTCGCCAAAGGTGTCTGATTCGGATTCCGCAGTCCGCCGACCACGCGCTCGAAGCAATGGTGAACCGTCGCGCCCCGGCATTATGGCAGGAGGCTACACCCTGTCCACGAAGAGCAACAGGTTTCGAAAGTTGTTCAGAGAGGCCGTCCGCCGTCCGCCTGAATCCATCCCGAAGATAACCTCAGTCCGGTCCGTCTCGCTCTCGAATCGGCCCATGAAGACTACCGTTGGTCTGACCCGGTACTCCGACCTGAAGTTCCTCCTTGTCTTCTCCCGCCCGAGACAAACGATAACGTTCTACTCCAGCCTATTCGACGCTCTGTCAGACATGGCCGCCCTGGCAGTAATCGCACACGAACTCGCGCACGCATGGCTGAACGAACACGTGAGGCCCGAGGAATCACGGAACAGGGAGCTCGAAGCCGACCGTCTCGCCCGGGAGTGGGGTTTCGGAGCGGAACTTGACGCCCTTGACAGGGAGGCCGAGACAGTCAACGAGTGAAGCGATGGCTCACTGGTATATCGTAGTATTGCCTGTCTGTCTTGGTGGGGATATCAGGAGTGCTTTCGCCCGCAATTCGGCCAGGTCGATTTCGAATCCGGCCGTCGCTGTCAGCGCGTCGAGCAGTTTGGTGACGGACCTCGTATGTGGGCTCGGCTCACCATGGTCCACCGACAGTTTGTATCCCCTCATTCCGTAGTCCTTCGCCATGGCGACAACCATCGACGAGAAGAAAGGAGCGGGCTCCTCGCTGAGGATCTTCACTCCATGTTTCTTGAGCTTGGCCACTCCGACCGCGTCGGTAGCGAACCCGCTAACGACCGGGTCTACCTCTGGTGGCAGGGGATTCTCGGCCCATCGCGCTCCTACTGAGAAAAGCTCATTCACGGCCATCTGCTTCGCCCGCGTGAGAAGGAATCGGGCGAACTCATGCTGGTCGTCCATGGGGCTTGTGTCGCCTGCGAACAGGACCAAGTCACCCTTTCCTTTGCTCACGTAAAAGCTGCATTCCGGGAGCGTCGATACACCGTCGTCCCTGACCAGGACCTCAGGTGGAAACGCCGACGTACGGACAATCCCGGTCTTTTCGAATTTCATTTTCTTCAGCATGTAGTCCGCGAGCTCTCTGGCCTGCGAATACAGCGCCTTGTACTGGGGCATTGACGTTGAAACAGCCACTACCATGGTGGAACGCTTGACATGCTTACCGTTCAACTCTTGGAAATCGAGCCACATGCCGAGGAACCTGGCGCGACGAGCACCTGCGCGTATTTAACCCTCCCCGAGAATTCTCGAGAAAGGACGAATGGATTTTAAATACGCGGAATTAGGAAAGCAAAACACCGGTTCATGAAAGCCTACTGGAACAGCCTTTCTCACAATGGAGTAAACTTTCCCGACCCCTATCAGCCCGAGGGGTTCTCAATCATAGTGAGGGGTACGCAAGTAGCCCTCACTCCCCTTGCTGAGGAGATGGCCTACCAATTGGCCAAGAAGAAGGACACTCCCTACATTCGGGACCCGGAGTTCACATCGAATTTCATGGGCGACTTCGTCAAGCAACTCCCGCCATCGTGTCGCGGCGCAAAGTTCTCTGAAGTCGATTTCTTGCAGCTGTTCAGGAAAGTCGACCGCGAGAAGGCGGCCAAGGAAGGGATGTCAAAGGAGGATAAGAAGAAAGTTGCTCATGTCCGGAAAGAAAAAAGGGAGGCGCTAAAGGCGAAGTATGGAAAAGCCATCCTCGACGGGAAAGAGGTAGACATAGCGAACTGGCTGGTCGAGCCTCCGGGCCTCTTCATGGGGAGAGGTCAACACCCGTTAAGGGGGAGGTGGAAGCCCAGGGTCCAGCCTGCTGACGTCGTTCTAAACCTCGGCGAATCTGCGCCGTCACCGCCTGGGAATTGGAAGGAAGTCGTCCACGATCACCATTCGATGTGGATGGCCAAATGGATTGACAAGCTCACAGACAAGGAGAAGTACGTCTGGCTGCACGAAAGCTCACCTATCCAACAGTCCAGGAGCCGGGCGAAGTATGACAATGCCCGAAGGGTCGGATCGAACTTGCAGCGGATCCGTTCGAAGATATTCAAGGACTTGGATTCGAAGGACGAAACCGCTCGCCAGGTCGCCACTGTCTGTTACCTGATTGATACGCTGGGAATGAGGGTCGGTGACGAGAAGGACGAAGACGAGGCCGATACGGTAGGCGCGAGCACACTGAGAGTCGAACACGTCAACCTCAAAGAGAACGTCGCCGAATTCAACTTCCTGGGCAAGGACAGTGTTGCTTGGCGCAAGGCTGAAACTCTACCACCATCGGTGGCGAGGAATCTCAGGGAGTTCACGGCGGGCAAAGGGCCAGAGAATGAAATTTTCCACAACGTCAGCTCTGGGCTCGTCAACCAATTCCTCTCTTCGATTGTCCCCGGCGCAACCGCCAAGGTCTTCCGGACCTACCACGCCACCGCCAAAGCGAAAGAGGTTCTCTCGTCAAAGGACGTGAAGACGGCAGACGACCTCGACAAACTCTACCATGCAAAGGAAGCGAACCTTCAGGCTGCGATCTTCTGCAACCATCAAAGGACTCCGCCGAAGACCTGGGATGAGTCGTTGACGAGGAAGCGCCTGAAGTTGGACGAGGCGAAATCCAAGAAGGACGCCAAGCGGGTCGCTAAGCTCCAGCGCGAGTTTGACTTCTACGTACGAACGAAGAACTATAACTTGAACACCTCAATGAAGAATTACATCGACCCTCGTGTCATCAAGTCTTGGTGCGACTACGTCGGCCTTGACTGGGCTAAAGTGTACAGCAAATCATTGCAGAAGAAGTTCTCCTGGGCGGCGCAGTCTGCGCAGAAGTGGGAGCCCGAGACGCCTGCGGTGCTAAGGCCTCTTGCTGCGACGCGACGAGTCGGCGAGCACTCGCCATAGTTCGTCCTCGGGCGCGGAGCGGACAATTTGCCTGCGTCCATTCTTGCGAATCAAGACACGCACTCCCTTATTGTTGAATCTCCCGACGGCCGTCACTTTACAGATTGGAGTCAGGATTCTTTGAAGGTCTGCCTCCTTTCCCCGCTCCACCGACAGTAGAAGGGCCCCCGACCCTATGAGCCTCAATGGGTCAATTGAGAGTCTCCTACATAGAGCCTTCGTCTCGGGAGCCACTGGGACAAGCTTCTCGAGCAGCTCGAAACCTAGGCCGGAGGCCAGAGACATCTCGAAGACGGCTCCGAGGACTCCTCCCTCTGTGCAATCGTGCATCGAATGAACATGCCCTGTGCTGTGTGCGGCGACCGCTTCTTCAACCACACTTATGCTGTCGAGAAACTTTCCACCTCCCAGTACTGCTGTCCCCTCAAGCCCGGCCGTCTTCGTCAGCATGATGGTGTCGTCCTCCCTTGCGTCTTGGGAGGAGACATAGTCGTCCACGAAACTGAACGCCGTCACGGCTACGATCGGGCGGTGAAGGCCCTGCGTCACCTCCGTATGACCTCCTACGATGTTGATTCCGAGGCTCTTTGCTTCAGTGTGGATTTCGAGGGCGAGTTTCTTCACATCATTTGCATTCGCCCTCTCTGGCAAGAGGACTACAGACTCGGCAAACTGAGGTCTGTTCCCGCTTGTGGCTACATCATTGGCACTCACATTCACAGCATACCTACCTATGTTCTCGACGACCCCGGTCACTGGGTCTGCCGAAATAATCATGAACCTCCCATCGACCTTGATGGCTGCGAAGTCGAGTCCTGCTCTGGGAGGAGTAGCGACCTTGTCTGAGGGCGCCCCGGTCAACCTGAGGACAGCAGAACTCAGGATGTCGATGGGAATCTTTCCAGGCGAAAGCCGTTTCATTGTTTAGGACTACCAGAGGAAGCGCCTGTCGCAGCAGTCGACAATCCTCGTCCGCGGGTGATGCGCTTGATGGTTCTAGTCAGAGGGACAGCGACGAGGAGCCCGATGAGAGCCTGAGCCACGTTGAACGGGACCTCAGCCGCCGGAGCTAGCGTGGCTACCACCGATGCCGGGGCTATCAGAGTAAGCACCAATGACTCGTAAAGGTAGTATCCCGCGACCATCTCAGACCCACCTATCAGGACCGACAAGACGCTCTGGCCGGATTTTGCCTCTATTCGTGTCGCGGCAAAGGCGATGATAACAAAGGCCAAGGTCCCGACGACCGGCCAAAAGAGCAGCGGCACTTGCAGGTCAAAGGTATACGCTGGTATATTCCACGCGCCACCAAGCGTAATCGAAAAGTCACCCGACAAGAACTCATACCCTATGTACGCGAGGGCCAAGCAGAACACCAGGCCGAAACCAAGAGTGACGCCCCGCCATCCCGTCCTTGTGATTTTGGGGAATGTCTTCGTCCCCAGATAACCTACGATGAATCCCTCTATGCCTTTGATCACGAGAGTTCCGGGCGCGAAGAAGGGGGCACCGAGGGTAAGGTCGGAGATCATAGAGCCAACTCCTCCTGCGAAGGCACCGACATAAGGGCCCATGAGCAGTGCGCATGTGTACACCATTATCTCCCCGACGTTGAAGTAGCCTGTGGTGGCCGGGATGTATATTGTGAAGACTGACGTCGCGGCTGCCACGAATGCGGTGAAGATTGCCGCGCTCGCCAGAGTCCGTGATTTCATTTCCTCCGCGTCCGCCTTGTATGCATCAGTTATCCTTTATGGCAAATCCTTGTCCAATGACTCAGCGAGGTGAGCCAGACTGTCGCTGACGAACAATGGATGCGGGCCCTGAGGCATTGGTTCGTTGTACCTGTTGACCCACGCCGAGTCAATTCCCATTTCATTGGTGGGGATTATGTCATGGTAGACGCTCTGGGCGACATGTAAGACCTCGTCCTTCCTTGCGCCAGTTTTCTCCATGAACCTCAACCAATGCCCCGGGTTCGGTTTGTAGCTCCCTACTTCCTCAGCTGTCACGAACCCATCGACCTCCAAGCCCTGATTGCTGATGGTATTTCTTAGGAGGTCGGTGTCCACGTTGGAGAGGATGTATCTCTCGTACCCTTTTCTTCCCATTTCTTTTAGGAACTTCGAGGTGTCGGCGTAGGCGGGCCAAGTCGGGACCGAACTGGCAAACCTTCGGGCGGCCTGTTCCGTCACATCCACCCCTAGCTGGCCCGACATAGACAGCACGGTACTTCGGAGCACCTCCCAGTACTTCTTGTATGACGATTCCTGCTTCTTCTCAGCCCTAACGTAAGCGTCAAGCAGGGCTTGGCCCCGGATGCGAAGGTCCCCGACTGCCGCCAAGAGCGATGCCTCGATGCCTGCTCTCCAGTCGACCAGCGTGCCGTAGCAGTCCAACGTCAAGTAACGGTACTTCATCGGGGCTTCCTCGATGACAGGATTTTCAACCCTACTATGGCAAGTCCGGTTGGGATCCACAGGGCAATCCCGATGATCCAGGAGCTGCCGGTGGCAGCCTCCATCGCCGCCGCTGTAAAGAGCACCCCCACAATCACGACGACCTCAATGGCGAACACTTTGAGTTCGCGCATCAAACGCTTCGTTATCGTTGACCAAATCAACATCACGCCTGAGGCCACCGCAATCGCGTAGGCAAAGAGTTCGACAAAAGTGTACGGAAAGATGAATAGAATCAGCCCCGCCAGGCCCGGGAGGTTCTTCTCTGCAACTATTGCCTGGGTGGCAAGGCCAGTAAAGTGGACGGAGTAGACAAAAAGGAAGGCTCCGAAAACTGGGACCATTTCCGCCAGGGCAATGAGCAGGTTATGGGAGAAAATGAATGCAACCTGCTCCTGAAGGCTCGCGGATTGGATTGGCGCGAATTGACTGCTCGTTTGATTTGCTATTATCTGCTGTTCGCCGCTAGAAAGAGGGGTTACAAGTCCGCTGACGAAGATCACAAGCTCAACGACGAATACCCCCAGCACGAGCAAGAGGCGCTGCCGATCGAGGAGCTCGGAAGCGAGGCTGCGAGGCATCGCTGGCGCTTCGAGCACTGGGGGCGATTCTGACATGGACAGGTTGTCCTTCCACCGCTCACTAATGAACCTGAATGAGATCAGACCCTTGAAATCAGGGTGCCGACTATGTACAGGAGCCCTCCTGCGGCGCCGCCGATCAAAGCCGACTCGATCCCAGCGAGTGGTTTGAAGTGCGCCGGGATGAAGATACGCGAACTCAAGGCGAAGAGAGCGGCAAGAGAAAGGACAACTGACGACCCCAGCGCTACAATCCGCTCGACGGAAAATGCGTAGGGGGCCAGTGCCATCAGGGCAAGTAAAAGGAACGCAAGTCCGGCAGAAGCCGGTCTGACGAACGGGTCTGCCTCGAGGTCCTCTATGTTTATTCGAAGCTCTCGACGCAGTTGTTCTTTCAACCAGAGCTCTTTGTCTTTCAGGAGTCTCGCCATTATCGTCTTCACTTCCTTGGGGTCGTAACCATCCTTCATTAGCAATTGTTCCATTTCGGCTTTCTCCTCCTCCGGCTCAGTCTCGATCTCCATTTTTTCTCTCTTAACGTCGGCCCTGAGCAGGTCGAGTTCTGATTTGTTCGAAAGGTAACTGCTGAAGAACATTGACACCGAGCCAGCAACTGCAAAAGCAAACCCGGCGAGGAGGATTGTGCCGAAGCCTAGTCCTGCCCCGTTGAGTGCCGCAGTCATAGCCAGTCCCTCTATCGCTCCGTCGCTCCCGCCGAGGACGATTCTGTCCAGAAGACGACGGGCAGGGATGTGCGGATGCTTTTCCTGCTGAACAGGGCTCTCCATGATTCGAAATCCAGATTTCGGCTTAATATTTAGGACTTAGCTGGAACCAGAACGCACCCGTGTGTTATTCATGCCCAATCTCCCAGATTTCGGCGTTTTTAGATTTCGCCTAGCCATGCAATCAGTCTGTGCTATGCATAGGCTCACTCCTTAAGAATGAGTTATACTAACCCCTATGCCATGACCCTAGACGAAAAGATTCGGATCGGAATGATGGCCATCAGCGGCGCGAGCCTTGTTTTCGCAACGTTGGGGCTTAAATTAGGACCGCTCGAGATAATCGGCGGCTTCGGATCCAGCTAGACGGCTAGCTGGCTCCTCCTATTTTTATCTGCATGATGAGCTTCTCGAATTTCTTGACCAGCTCTTCTCTGTCAAACATCCACCTCTTCGTTGCTGGATCGTACAAGCTGTAAGGGATAGTAAATCTCGCTGCCTCTGTCTGGTCGATGGCATGGATGCTCATTTTCTCCTTCACCCCTCGCGCGGTGTTTCCGAGATATTGCAAACCTTCCACGACATAATCCACAGGCACCGCGAGCTCTGCGAAGTAGTTTCGACCTGACCCTTCGAACCACAAGAATGGGAGCCTATCCATCTCATGCCGTAGGGTCATTGATTCGAATTCATTCGTGTCCCTGACCATGAAATCGATGGCGAAGTATCTGTGCTTCCTGTGCAGGGCCTTCTCGAGATTGTAGTCGTATCTGGTGCCCATCCAGTTAACTGTGTATCCGCTCAAGAGTTTCCTTCCGCACACGTGTGCGGTATGGTGCCAGGCGAGCTTCTTGTAATTGATGTTCAGTTTCTCCGAAATCTCCTTCATGGATTTGTTTGCGTCCATCTGAAGCTCCTTGATGATCAACAGGTCGATGTAGTCGAACTTGCCCTTCTTCGAAGGCACATAGGCTGCGGCCTCATAATCCTGGGGCGCTGGATTCTGCCATTCGAAATCCCAACGGCCTGTATCGAAGTCGTAGTAATCAGGCTTCATCGGAACAACGCGAGCCCAATCGAACTCCAAGATTTCCAACTTCGCGAACATCCCCCTCTCCTTCAGCGCCAGGAGGAATTCCCTGACATCTCCAACAAGTTCAGAGGGAACGCTAAGGTTGACAACGTATTCTCCGCCGATGAGGGACTTCGAAAAGCTCACCACGTAACTAACTTCGCTCATCGCAGTCAGAATCGCAGCGGCGTAGTTCCTGTACGTCTCCGAGAAGTCGGCTACGAGCATGACCCTTTTTAGCCCGAGCCGTTCGTGGTCCACCGCTGCTTGGACGGCGAAACCCTTGTTCAGGATCTTCTCCTTGTACCGGTACCTGACCGACTCCTTGAACTGCCCCAGCCTGCGTGCTATTTCAGGAACGTCAGGACCCAGCTCGGTGAGAAGCCTCACAAGCTGTACGGTTCTAGTGTTAACGTCTCCTTGCTCTCGCTGAACTAGGGTCATAGAGAGGCCCCTTCGAACACCACGTCAACACATACAAAGTTCGCATTTAAGCCATGTTGATTCTGAATCCATGATACAGGCCCTGATAATCCATTTTTGCGAGACGAGGTGTTCAACTTCAGTCTACGGGTATCCGGACTTGAGATTTCGTAATAAGCCTTTTTGCCGTTTTCTGTGCACAATCCTAGAATTCATCGATGTTTCCTCCACTTTCCTCCACTCAGGTGCTCACATCAGTCATCGGGAGTCCGAATTGGCTGAGGTCTCCCTCTCACGCTTTTATGCGGCAGACAGGCGGGGAGTGCAGTCAAGTTGTCCCTCAAAGACAGGAGGAAGGATTACTCATGGCCCCAGACAAGAATCGACAAGGTAAGGTTGGACGCCGACATGAAGTCTTATTCTCTTAAGGACAACTTGAAGGTCAACGTTGTGTTCAGGGTAGTCGGGGGTTTGAGGGAAGCTTTCCACCCAGATGTGTGGACGGTCGCATGGGAGGACTTCGACAAGATTGTCAGGCTCACCATGAAGGTCTCTCTCGGTTTGCAGAGAGGACTTCGCCAGCGGAAGATAGCTGAAATCAAGAAGGAGGTGAGGAGGGCGAGCTTCTACTGGAGCCGCGACCCCGACCTCCCCTACAGGATCTGGGCCATGATTATTCCCGAGGACGGCGGGCCGCCGAAGATTCCGCACAACGTAGAGGACGCGCAGTCCAAGATGTTGGACGTGGAAAAACAGTTCAGCATTCCCGCCTCGGCGCTGGGCCCCGGCAAACACAGGCTCGTCGCCGAAGCCACGGCGCGGTGGGGGCGCAGGAGCTTCATAGAGAAAGGAGAGGTAAGCTCGAAGTCGAAACCCCTACTGGTAGAAATTGAGTCTTAGACCCTAAGGACTATCTTCCCGAAGTGTTTGCTGCTCTCCATCTTCCTTTGGGCCTCAGCTGCTTCTGCCAATGGAAAGACAGAATCGACCACTGACTTCAGCCTTCCAGCCTTGAAGAGCTTGACGACTTCGAGTAGCTCCCCCATCCCGGCCATGTAGCTCCCGTAGATCGTGAGCTCTCTGTTGAACACGTAGCGAAGGTCCGTCGGGACTTCGGACCCGGTCGTCGCTCCGCAAAGGACGAGCCTCCCCCCCTTCGCCAGAGCCTTCACGCTCCTTTCCCAGGTGGCCTTCCCTACATGCTCCACTACGATGTCGACCCCCCGCTTGTTCGTGATTCTCTTGACCTCCGCCAGGACGTCCTGCTTGTAATGGTCGATGGTGTAGTCGGCCCCGAGCTCCCTCGCCCGTTTCAGCTTATCTTCGTCCCCGGCCGTCGCGATCACAGCTGCCCCGTACAACTTCGCCACCTGTATGGCCGCGGACCCCACCCCCGAATTCGCGGCCAATACCAGAACTACGTCCCCCGGGGCAACGCGCGCCTTCGTCACGAGCATGTGGTAGGCCGTCTCGAAGACGAGAGGGAATGAAGCCGCTTCCTCGAATGTCATCCCCTGGGGCTTTTTGAGGAGATGAGTCCTTCTGATCTTCACCAATTCGGCATAGCCGCCGTCGACCCCATAACCGATTATCGTGTAGTAGCGGCACTGATTGTCCTTGCCCGATAGGCACTTGTCGCACCTCCCGCACCCCATCCCCGGGTTGACTATCACTTCGTCCCCCTCCCTCAACTCCTTCTCTTCCGAGGGGACCCATTCCACGACCCCGGTTATGTCGCTCCCGGAGATGTGCGGCATCGTAATCTCCACGTTGGGGAGCCCATCCCTCGCCCAGATGTCCAGATGATTTAGGGCACACGCCTTTACCCTGACCAAAGCTTCGTCGGCGTTCGGCGCCGGGTTGGGGGCTTCCTCGTACTGCAGGACCCCTGGTCCTCCATGCCTGTGGAATCGGACCGCCTTCATGGCCCAGCCGGCCCATTTGTTCTTCTTTTACTTTCTTCGAACACTTTCAGAGAACCCTCTACCCATCGTTCAATCGAATGCATAATCAAGGTTATAAGACGAAAAAGAAGAATCGCTTGGCTCTCTTATGGCGCGCTCGGTCTTCCGCGACGAGACTTTACTTCTTCAGGAGTATCTGCCGCACCAGATCCCTCATCGCGAGGCCCAGCTGAAGAAGCTCGAGCTCTACTTCCAGAGCGTGGCGCAGAACGCTTCCAAGGCGAGCCAGAACGTGATGATCACCGGCCCAGTAGGTAGCGGTAAAACCATGCTTGCGAAGAAGCTGCTCTTCGAGTCTCTCCCGAGGAAGGCGTCGCTCTACGGGAACCTCGTCAAAGTGCTGCACGTCAACTGCAGGATAGACAGGACCCTCCAGGCCATCATGGTGAAGGCGCTGAAATCCCTGGGGCAGAACTATCCCACACGCGGGTACAGTTTCGAGGAGCTCCTGACCGCGCTGGTCGAGGACCTGAGGAGCAACCGGACGCACCTCGTCATAGCCTTCGACGAAGTCGATTCCCTGATACTCTCTGACCCTTCGTCGCTGTACACGATAACACGCCTCAGGGAAATGTCGCCAGGAAGCCAGGTCCTCTCCTCCATCTTGATTTCGAAGACGACCGACTACCTGAAGAAGGTGGACCTCAGCACCCTGAGTTCGCTGCAGTGGAACGAGATCTCGCTCGACCACTACCCTTCGGAGCAGCTGGCCGACATCATAACCTCCAGGAGCGAGGCGTTCAACGATGGATGTCTGGACGAGGACAGCATACAGTTCGCCGCCGACGTAGCAGGCCAGTTCGGCGATGCCCGCTACGCCCTTGACCTGGTCTACAGGGCGGGGAAGCTGGCGGACGACTCCGAATCTCCGCGGGTGCTCCCCGAGCACATCAGGTCTGCCAAGGCTTCACTCCCTCCGCAGTTCAGGAAAGAGGAGCTGGTCTACCTCACGACCCATCAGAGGCTGTTGCTTATGGCGATTTCAGCCCTCCTGAAGAAGGGGGACTCGACCTACGTCACCATCGGCGAAGTGGAGAAGAGCTACTCTGCCCTCTGCGAAAGACTGAACGTAACCGCCTACCATCACACTCAGGTGTGGAGCGACGTCAACGAGCTCTCCAGGAAAGGGATCATAGAAACGCAGCTCTCGGGCAAGGGGGTGAGGGGGAGGACGACGCTGATTGGGCTGTCCCTCGTCTCGGCGAAGGAGCTGATGGGAGAGCTCGAGAAGGGCATGGTGGCCGACCTTAGAACTTGAGAGGCTGTTGTCCTCCTACGGGAGGACAAAGATATTGACAATAATGCTCGAGACAGGAGAGCTCAACATATCAGAGATAATGCGGAGGTCAGGCCTGTCCCACAGCGCGACGGCACGCCACCTCGAATACCTGAAGGGGTCGGGAATACTAACAGAGAAGCGCTTCAACAGAATAAGGATATTCCGAATTGACAACGGAAGCCCACTGGCCGGAGTCCTGACGAGGTTCTACACGGACTGGAAGGAGACGGAAGATGCCTTCCCCAGGCGCTCCTACAACTGACGCCTGGCCGTCCTGCCAGCTTCTTTGGTGACAAAGAGCGCGTAGCTCTCCTCCAGGTCGAGGCTCCTGACTAGCTCATCCCTGAACCGCCTGTCCCCACAGAGCAATAGTATGTACGGCAGGTCCTCGACCAGCGCGCCCTTCTGGCTGATCCCCAGCCGCCTCCCCGCGAGCAGGGCTATGTCCTTGAGTTTCTTTGAATCATTCCAGATCCTGAGCTGCAGGGGCCACGGGACAGAGTCCTGAGTGTACCTTGGGCCCCCGTCTCCGAGTGCGTTCCACAGCCCTGAGGCGAGCGTCGGGTCCAAGTACCTGAGGAGCCTCCAGTCCCTGCCTCTCGTTATCCTCCCCATCAGGACGTCGGCGTTCGAAAGGACTTCGAGCGACGCAGCCTTCCTCTCCTCGTGGACCCTGGATTTCACCACGGCAGTGAAGATGTCCCTGATCTTGTCCCTGGGCTGTCCCGGATATGCCCTCAAAGCCCTGAGCGCTGTTTTCTCATCGCTCGCTTCGAAAAACGCATTCACCGCCTGCGAAGTCGTTATCTCTTCATCCTTCTGCGTTGGAAGGCCGGACTGGAGGAAATTGATTGCCGACCTGATGTCACCATTGGCCGCGATTACGATCTTCGACAGCTCCTCCTTTCCCATGCGAATACCTTCCATCTCGGCGATCTTCTGCAACCTGACTTCGACGATTTCAGGCTCAGCCCTCCTGAACTCTATCCTGTTAGAAACACTCCCCAGTTTCCTTACCTCGTCTGAATCCGGGTCGTTAGCGGCCATGACGACCGGGCTCTCGCTGCTGCGGACAGCTGACTTGATGAAGTCTATCGCTCCGTAGTCAGCCCGGCCGGCGAGCCCGTCCACTTCGTCCAGGAAAATTAGAGTGCGCCCTCCGAAGAGGCTCGTGCTGGCAATGGCTTCCCCCACCTTCTTGTTGAGCTTCTCCTTCGTCCTTGAGTCGCTCGCATTGAGCTCCACCAGTTGGAGCCCCAGCCTCTCTGCCGCCAAGTGCACCGTCGTGGTCTTCCCGGTCCCCGGGGGCCCCACTAGCAGGGCCGCCCTGCCTCCAGGTTTCCACTTTTTGAGCCAGAAGAGAAGCTTGGTCCTTCCTTCTTCGTTGCCGACCATCTCCTCCAGGCTGTCAGGCCTGTACTTGTCAGTCCACAACTAGAACGCTCCCCCGATGAACACCAGAAGGCCCACGGTCATCCCGGCCAGGGCGACCTTCTTCACCCTGTAGGCACTGGACGCGTCGTGCCTCAATAAGATCGCCACCGCAAGGTACGCGAACAACGCGTCGGGGATAAGCACACCGAACATGTAGAGATTGTTGGCGAGCCCCGTGATCAGGGGCACCCAACTCGTAACTACGGCGAGAAGAAAGAACAGGGCACCTATGACCGACGCTGTCCGGAGACCCCTGCTCCTCGCCACCGAGTTGACGTCTCTCTTCGCGTCCCCCTCAACGTCAGCCATCGCTTTCACAACCTCCCTCCCGACCCCGGAGAAGAAAGCAGTCAGGGCCATCATCAGTAGAAGAGAGCCTGCGATCGACCCCCCGGAAATCGCGCCGCCGTAGATAAAAGGAATCGCCAGGGAAGAGGCGACGATTAGATTCCCCGCCAATCCAGTTTTCTTGGCTCTCACGTTGTAAAGCCAAGAAAAAAGCGCGTAGGCCAAAGCTATGACGACCGCGAGAGGATTCAAAGTGAGCACCGAGGACGCTATCCCGGCCGTTAGAACCACCAGTGAGATCCTGGCCGCAGACTGGGCGGAGACCCTCCCGCTCGGGATGGGCCTTTCGGGCCTGTTGACCTTGTCTACCTCCACGTCGTAGATGTCGTTCACCACCATCGAGTAGGCGCAAATGAAGAACCCGGTCAAGAATCCAAGGAATAGTTGGGGAATCAGAACCGAGGCGGGCTTCGACACGAAGGCCCCTACGATCACGGCGAATCCAATCATCGCGCAATTGACAGGGCGAATTAGCTCCAGGGCGGCTCTGGCATTCAAAGGTCCTAGAACCTAGCCTTGCTGACTTTGTAGTAGATCACCTCCCCTCTCCGTTCGATCACGGCTATGATGGCCTCCTTCCCCATCTTCGCCATTTCCTTAACCGACTTCTGCAGGTCCCCCATTCCCTTCTCTATTCCTTCATCGAGGGCAAAGACGACATACTTAGCCGGCTTCTTGGGATAATCTCCCCGCTCGTAGACCCTGAGGTCGGTGCCAAACCCGAACCCCTCTCTTACCACGTACCCCCTGCTTCTCAGGTCTCTGTAAATCACGAACCTCGTCCACGAGTCCGAGGCCCTCGTTTGGGCCAGCTCCGCGAGCTTCTCGAAGCTGACCCTTTTTTCAGATTTGTCTAAGAGTTCGAGCTTCTTCACGTAAAGGAGATAGAGCGCCTCGTAGTCCCGCAGGACGAGCTCATTCCCTTCCCTGCTCCCGTACCCCGACCCTTCGAGCTCTCCGAATCGGTCCTTGTCCGAAACTCTGACTGAGTCCCCTGCCAGCACGGCTGTGAATGGGGTGATTTGTTCATCGGAAACAGGGACCTCTTGCAAACTCACTCAGTTTTCGGACGCCGGCCTTACCGTATTTGAAGTTGAAGGTGATTTCTTTGGAGCGTAAACGCTTTAGGGCTCGTCGGGTTCGTGCGGCCCGTGGTCGATTTCTTCACAATGCGAACCGTCTCCTGGAAGAATGGCAGAGTGAAGATGATCGACCAGACAGCGCTCCCATTGAAATTATCCATTGTCTCCTACACGAAACCAGAGGAGGTGGCCAATGCCATCAGAACAATGGTCGTCCGTGGAGCTCCGGCCATCGGTGTCGCTGCCGCCATGGGTTTGGCGCTTTCCGCCCGTCGTTCGAAGGCCAACCAAATCTCAGAGTTCCTGCGCGGAATGGAGTCGAGCGCTGTTTTGCTTCGTTCCACTAGACCCACCGCGGTCAATCTCTTTTGGGGGATTGACCGTGTCATCAACAAAGCCCGCGAGGCGAAAAGTGTCCGCGAGGCCAAGGAGCTCGTGGAGGCCGAAGTCATGGCAATGGAGGAAGAGGATGTTCAAACAAACCGAAGGCTAGGGAAAGTAGGGGCTGAGCTAATCGATGATGGAGACACAGTGCTTACGCAGTGCAACGCCGGAGCTCTGGCGACTGTAGGCTACGGGACTGCTCTGGGGGTCGTAAGGGCCGCGGTGGAGCAGGGGAAACTGGTGAAGGTCCTCGTTCCGGAGACTCGACCTGCCCTTCAGGGTGCACGCCTGACAGCATTTGAGCTGGCTCAAGACGGGATCGATTGCACTTTGATTTCGGACACCGCCGTCGGGCACATGATCAGCATCGGGCGTGTGGACAAGGTCGTCGTCGGGGCTGACAGGATAACCAAGGATGGTTATGTCTTCAACAAGATAGGGACATACCAGGAGGCGGTTTTGGCGAGCAGGCACGGAGTTCCCTTCTTCCCAGCGGCTCCACACTCTACATTCGATCTATCGAGAAACCACGAGTCGGTGACCATAGAGGAGAGATCCGCGGACGAGGTCGTTCGAATCCGAGGGAAACGCATTGCGCCAAAGGGTATACAGGTCGCGAATCCGGCCTTCGACATGACTCCTCCTGACCTGGTGACGGGAATCATCTCGGACAGGGGATTGCTCCAACCTCCGATCCCAGATTCCATTCAACGCCTTATCTCTTAATTACCCAGTCCTGTCGCAACGTTCCCGGGCCCGTAGCCTAGCACGGATTAAGGATAAGCTGGCATTCCCCTAACTTATGCGCATTTTATTCTATCTACTCCCTGATACTCGTTAGGGGGCTGCCATGAGCGAGCGGAGTCTCCTAGCCGCCGAGGACGTGAAAAGGTGGCATGACAATCTGGCCGAAGGGAGCCCGAAGACCGCAGAGGCCTATCTCTGGTGGCTTCGAGACTATTGCTCCAAGGTGGAAAAGGAGCCCGTCGAGGTAATCTCGGAATTCACCCTGGACAAGAAGGCTGCCCAAGACCGCCTGGAGGACTACATACGCTCGCTCAAGGCAAGAATCAGCCCGTATGACGGTAAGCCTCTGAAACCCAAGACCATCAACAGCGCCTTGTGTGCAGTGAAGAGCTGGCTGAGGTTCAACGAACTGGAGGTCACGCGGGAAATCAAAGTCAGGAACGTGAAGAGCACGCCGACCATCGAGGACGAACACTCCCCATCCACCGAGGAACTTAGCACGATACTCGACCACGCCAATCAGAGGACAAGGGCAGCCATCGTAATGATTGCCTATGCGGGAATCAGGCCCGAGGCAATCAGCCGTCTTCGGCTGAAAGACTTCCCTGAGCTGGACATCAGCGGCCAGATTCGTGCCAGAAGGACTCCCACGCTGGTGAAAGTCAGAGCCGAGCTGTCAAAGAACAAGCGACCTTACTTCACGTTCTTGGTCGAGCGTGGGGTTGACGTCATCGCGGCCTACCTGCGCGAGAGGATAGCCGAAGGAGAGGAACTGACTCCCGAGAGCCCGGTCATCGCGGTGTTCAGGAACCTGAGCATCAAGAACGGGTTCATGGAAACAAACATGTTCAAGATGAAAGGGGGGCCGATGAGAAGCAAGGCGATAAGCGCCCTGATGAGGCGAGCAATCAGGTCAAGTGGCACCTCCGTTTCGACGTTCAGGCCATATGTCCTCAGAAGCTATTACGATTGGGCTCTGCAGGACGCAGGCCTGAACCACGTGTGGGAACAGTTCCTAATGGGCCATAACGGGCCTATCGAGGAAGAATACAGTGTGAGGAAACGACTCACTGAAGAACAGGTCGAAAAGATGAGGGAGGCATTCTCCGAAAAGGTCGAAAGAAAGCTTGTCGGAGTTTCCAGAGGCACCCTCACCCAGGAGGACGTGGAGGAGGCGGCCAAGTTGCAGTATTACTGGCTCGGCATCGACGACTCCCCTTTGAAGAAATTGTCGGCGGAAGAGCTGTTGAAGGCCGAAGAGCTTAGGCGTGGAAGACCTCTGACTACGGACGACAAGCTGGCGGCCTTGGAAGCCGAGCATCACGAGCTGAGGAAGCAGGAAGTTGACCTGATGGAGGCAGGGACTGAACGACTCGTCCCCAAGGCTGAAAGTCAGAAGGTCATAGGCGAGCGTGAATTGGACGAGTATCTCTTGCACGGATGGGTGTTCGTGGCTAGCTTGCCGAGCGGGAAGATTGTCGTTAGAAAGTAGTCAAGAATTGGCAGAGTAGCGCGGAGGCTGTATCTTCTTGGCAATCTCAAGAATCTCTTGGAGTTCGTTTACCACTGCGTCCAGTTGAGCGGCGTAGTCTTCAAGGCCGTATTCAATCAGTTCGTCTCTGAGAAATGCCGTTCGGCTAACAAGCTCGGATATGTTCACGCCTTTCGCAGACAGCTTCTCCGCTAGTCTACGCTGGTCTTCACTGAGACCGACATGTATTCCATAAGGCCTCTTGAGGTGTGGGCCTCGGAAACTTTGCTCTTTCTCAGACGCTCGTTTTACCCGACCCTTCACAGATTGCGTCTGCGCATTCTTTTCTATTTACGGCTTGGCTATTCCACAGGCCCATGAACGTCAATGCGTTCAGAGGGGGTGAATGAAGAAACATGGAAAGTGAATTGAAGCCAGATGAGATATTCAACACACCAGGACTAGAGGCTTATGAGGAGTTCTACCTTAGAATCCTTGCGGACGTAAGGGTTCTCGTTGACCAAGAGTCAGTTTCCAGCCTCCCTTACAAACATGCAATTGGAGTGCGAATAGCCCGAGCGCGTGAGGAGTTGGCGAAGATACGGCCCTTAACCGCCGAGGACGGATGGAACGGGGAACTAGGCAATCTGACCAAGCGACTCGAAAGTGACCTTGACTACGGCAGGACTACCCTCAACAATTGCTACAGATTCGCATCAAAGTTCCCCAGCTGGAATACATTCGCCCAGAAGGAGTTCAAGGTCACACGTGGAGATGCCAACGGCAATGGAAACTCCAAAGTCCAAGTTTTGGGCAAAGACCTTCTCTGGAACGAGGTGGTGGGCTTCCTATCAGGAGCAAGAGTCACTACAGAGCTGCGGGTCGCAATGGTGGAAGAGTCGCAGGAGCACACCGATAGAGGCTCCAACACGCCTGATGGCAAATTAACAAAGCGCAAAGCAATTCCCGCGCCACCAAACCCAAGCGTATTCAACATCCCATTACCAATCGACAAACTGGAGGTCTTCCGCCAACTAACTCTGCAACTGGATACCACACCTGAGTCTGTCCTCGCCCACTACATCGAAGCCTACATAACGTCCAAAGGGCAACTCAGATACATCTAGGTGGGGAGCTAACCACGCTCCTCATCCTTTCTTTCTTTTAGTTAGAGCTGAGTCCCGCACTTGTCGCAGAACTTAGAGTCCATTCGTGCCGGAGCACCACAATTGCGACAGTATCTCGCCGTTGTTGCCTGTTGAGGCTGTTGAGGGGCCACAGGAGCTTGTGCAGGCTGCATCATAGACATTTTCTCTGACTTCGCAAGTTCATTCGCATCATAGGCGAAGGCGATGGCGACGACCAGGTAGCCGAAGTCAGCCACATAGATTTGGGGCCCTGGCGACCCGATAGGGAGCCCGATGGCGGCAATGGTCACTATCGAGCCGATTACAAGGATTAAGCCGAACGTGGTCTTCTTTCCGAGGTAGAGATAGCCCAACCCCCAGATGAAGAAATTCAGAACAGCGGCCAGGGCTCCGCTCTTCGCCAAGGGAAGGTGGTAACTCGCCTCTGTTACTTATCCTTGAGCATGCTTGAAAGAGTTGATGTGAGCAGGCCCCCTCGTAATCAAC
Source organism: Nitrososphaerales archaeon (assembly GCA_035935095.1). Lineage (GTDB taxonomy): Archaea > Thermoproteota > Nitrososphaeria > Nitrososphaerales > Gagatemarchaeaceae > UBA183. The sequence continues at coordinate 35,654 of DASYXJ010000041.1, forward strand.
TCCGTTGGGGAAATCCTTGCGTAAGGCCAGTTAGGAGAGAACCTTGGGAAGAATCCGCGTCCAGGGTTGTCCCAAGACCCAAATGGCACCCGAGAACTTGAGGAACATTCCTTGTCCCAAGTGCATGTTTGAAGGGAGGAAGACCTCAACGGGGGGAACCATCGTGCTCAGGAACAACCGATACTGCATGGTCTGTCACTTCATGTTGAAACCCGAGGACAAGCACGAGGCTCTATCAGAGAGGGCTAGGAACGCTAACGAGACTCGAAGGAACACTCCGCAAAAGAACGAGTTATTTGCGTAAGCGAGGTTCAGTATGGCATTCCTATGACGTTCCATGGGTAATGCCACCATTTCTCAAGGAAGTGGTCTTGCATCCGCTTGGCCTTGCCTTTGGTAGTTGTCTTGAAGTATCGGAACCATACCCGATACCCACGTTGGGTGCAAGTCTCTATGTAATCATCTATGTTCGAGTGTCCTGAGCCGTGTTCATACATCCGTTTCAGAAGATTCTCCGTCTCCCCGACATACACCGTCCTAATCTTATGGTCGCCTTTCTTTCGTATCCCGATGATGTAGCACGCAGCACCGTCATAGTGAACGGTGTCAGTGCCCACATGATGTTCCCATTGATACCCCTGCTCGGGAATTCCCCTTTCTGCCAGAGACTGCCAGGCAGTTGGTTTTGTCACATCGAAGGTCACTAATGGCGAATATATCAATCATCGACAAGCTTGTGATTCTCACTTGCCAGGGACTTGGTCCCAAGACATACAAGGTGTGGAAGGAGTCGGAATCCCTGAGGCCTAGGTCGGGATTTTGCCGACTGATGTTCCCTGTTTCTTGTCGAGAGTCTTGGGCGTGGGTTGTAAGCTGTGTTTGACAGCCACCCGTGGGGTATCGGCTTGGTCGTTCACGCGAGAAAGATTAGGCTATTACAGCAATCCGTGGGAGTAATTTGCTTGGCGTTTCATGCTATGAGCTTTTGCCAGCATCCGTGTTTTGGGTGATGTTGGCAGGTTTTCCCATCGTCGCGAAGGAGATTGGTCTTGCGTGGTTCGTTGGCCAATGGTTTACCAACAATTGGTAGCCACGATTTCACGAATACATTATCAAAACAATTAAAGCCAAAACCGTGTAATAAATGGGTGGAGAAAAAAATGATGATATGGGTTGCAACGGAAGTCTCCGAAGAGCTGCATAAGGAGTTCAAGAAAATCTCCACGCAGACAGGCAAGAAACTGACGTTCCTATATCGCGAGGCCCTACAGGACTTCGCCGAGAAAAACAAGGTAATCGTAGTTGAGCAACAACCAGCCTGAGGAACCAGAAACCATCCTGATTGAGGACATACTGACTCAGGATGACCACCCTATCCTCAAACAATACCAAGTCAGAGACCCTTATGAGGAGGAAGATTATGCAAGGCTAACTGAAAACATTCGACAGGAAGGGATGGAGCATGGAAGGCCATTCTATCTTACGAAACTTATTCGTGTCTTTCCATTAAAGGCACGCCCCGGGAAATACGCGCTGTATAGCGGCAATGCACGACTGCGTGTTCTGAAGGTGCTTGGAGTAAGGGAACTAGTCGTGGGAGTAGATGTGGTTATTGATTACGCAATTGATAGTGAAGAGAAGCTCCTGTTGAAGGTCATCCATGAGAATGACCTACAGAAACCATTGGGCTGGAGGGGAGCCGCGAAGTCTGCAAAGCTGTTGCGCGACAAGTTTGGATGGACGCAGGAGAGGATAGGGAAAGAACTTGGCAAAGACCAGCGAACGATTTCAATCTACCTAAGGATAGTCGACACGCTAGAGGAGACAATAGACGACCCAGTCATCGAGGAAATCGGGCTTAATCGGACACTTGACCTTTGCAAGATATGGGGACAGAAACAATGGGTCAGGCCGAGGGAAGGGAAGGACGATGGCAAGCCACGGAACGAAAGGGGACTTGTCGAAATTGATGCAGGAAAAGAGATGCTTGAACGAGAGAGGGAGCAAACATCTGGCTTATGGTCGAGATTGCCATCTGAATTAGCAATCCATGACATCATTACGAAAGTGGCTTCGGGCATCCCTTTGCCTGCGGCTCTTGGTTCAAAGGCCTACACAAACTCTTTCCCCCAACGAATGCAAAGAACAGAAAGACAGCTAGAAGGAATTAGGACGGAGGCAAGGAAATTAGGCTATACATTACCACCTACCTTAGCTCTTCCAACTTCACCAAAGGATAGAGACGAACCCAACCCCAATCTAAGGATAAGAGTGAAGTTGATTGGTGAGGCGATAGACTCGATAATACGGGAGATTGACTCGTGGCCCAAGAGAACATTTTCCGATGGGGAAGTGGAAGTTACAAGAGGCCAACTCAAAGGCTACCTTTGGCGCCTTAGGAATCAGGTTCTTGGTCTGGTTCCAGAGGAAGAGTCTAAGGAAGTGTTGGACATAGAAAAGTTAAGGGGCATAAGGACGAGCGGAATCAAAGCACCGGTGGTGTAGTGGAACAGTAAGATGAAAAAGGGACGAACATAGAAGACCAGCATTCGTAGAATCTGAATCTATTGGCTAAATGTCTTAAAGCCAAATTAAGGATTTTCGTTCCGTGGAAATGTTTAGACAACGGAATAATCGGTTCGTCACATACGGACGAATAACCAGTCACAAATGGGTCGAGGCTAATTCTCCGCCACGGTTCTTGTGGGGGTGTTGTAGAAGTTAATCCGGATACTACTACATCTAAAATCGAATTTGGGTGGTAAAGTCCTGAAATTGCTCCTATGTGGCATTAATTGATTGAGCACGCCTACTTCTACTATTGTTGCATCTGCTTGAATGACCTTGTAGTAGGATTGTTGCTCTAAGCACAGCACCTATCATTCATACAGGGTTTTTCGTTGAATACTTGCCTAGACATCAGGCCTATCTGTTGAATGAGTAATGAGGGCCGAAAAGGATTTTGAAATCCTACTAACATGTAGTTGATTGAGAAAAGAAAATGGTCGTGGAGATATCGCGTCGGACTAGCATTGGGCTGCGGCTCAAAGATAGCTATCTCAAGGTGCTAAAGGTGATGTCGGATGGAGAACCAAGGACAGGCGATGAGATTTGTTACGCCTGTGGGCTTGAGAGGTTGCCATGCACCGGGGCAATTAGCATCCTACGGAGAACCAAAGCATTGGACGACATTGGGCATGGAAGATACAGGATTACTCCAGTAGGGAAGCAGATGACGATTGAGGCTAGGCGGGAGGGGGCCAAAGCATGAACGAAACGTCAGCTCAGGTCTTGGTCACGCTCAGCGGACACGACAGCTTGACCTTCGTTGAAGTATGTCAATTGAACGGACTGAAAGACCCGTTACTTGCTGGTGAGCTACTTCGGGAGCTACTTGACGAAGGTCTAATCCAAAGGGTCGAGATTTCTTCCTTTGCGATTACCAATTTAGGTGGAGCAAATGTCAATCAGGTCTTAACCAAGTTTGAGGAACATACTGCCCCAAAGTCAGAGCCGCAGACTCCGGTTTCTTCAAAGGAGCCTATTTCTTTGCCAACGGCTCTGACCCCCGCAGCGGGGCCCTGCGTAATAGAAACTGACTGGTCTACCGGAGGGCCTGTGAGCTACGACCCGTCCACAATGATAACGGTTGATGGAAAATACGTTGTGAGGAAGACTTTGGCGGGTATCTGGTTGCTTCCTCCACCAACACCAAGAATAGCCCCGACCAAGCCCAACAGACACAAGTTCATTCCACATCAGAAGGAAGAGCCACCGGAGGTGATACCATGGTAGAAAAGCAACTCTTCTCAAAGGAGGAGGTCGAGCGCCTCGTGCGAAGCCTATCTGGTTCTGGTCTAGAGACTGAGGTCGGAGCGGTTGCCACTCCTGTAGCTCTAGCAGCTGCATCTGGACTTTCAGGGATAGCACTTGGTGCCGAGGCTGGTTCCCTTGCTGGCCCATTAGGCATAGGCGCAGGAGCCATCGCAGGGAAAGAGCTCGGCAAGAAGCTCATGCCCAAAGCGACGAAGAGAGTCGAGATACATCTGAGGGAGGCCTAGTGAGTGAACACCCAGCCACGGATGCTTTGTCCTGAGTGTGAACGGGCAGGAACGAGAACCAGCACGGGAGGGCAGCCTGTTTTGAATCGAAGGAACAATTTCTGTAGCATCTGTCATCACCATACCCCGAAACTCACTCCGGAACCACCCAAAGACCCGCATAGTATCAAGCTTCGTGCTTGGGAGACTAGGCGTAAGAGATATGGCGACAGTGGCCTGAAGCCGAAACTACAACAACCACTTTCAGGTTCGTGATGCTCTCCATTTTACGACGGCTGAACCTCAGATGATTACGATTGGCCATTGGTTTCAAGGAAGTAAGCTAAACCTCTCCAGCCAAATCCTCTTTGCCTACGGTTCTACAATAATGTCCAACCGTAGCTTCATCCATTGAGATAGCAATGGGAATCATTGAAAATAGGCGTATTGCATTATTACACCTCTCCCAATGAGGAACGATGCCGTTTGGCAAGTCTCCTCGGCTTACGGAGTTCGATTGGGTAGGGTAACTGTGAGGAAGCGTCCAGACTAGCTCGACACCCTTGCGATTGATATGGTGAGGCTGGCCTGAATGGAGGATGAATGACTGATAGATGCGGAGAATCCGAATTGGAAGGACTGAGAGGAGTTTGGATTGATGGTGCAGAAACCGGCGGTGCCACATGAAGGGGTGGAAGTAAAATAGACATAGGGGCCTTCGGTGGAAGCCGTAGACCACCCGACTTCGGTTGCCATGCTGGATGGATTAGATACAACTAGAGTGATGGTTCCGGCATCCCCGGCGTTAATGTAGACCCCACAAAGGACTTCTGGCGGGAGATTCTGGTTGAGAATGCTGCAATCCGTCTGCCCGGATGGTGTCCGGGCATAGGCGCTCAACACCGACAATTGCAAGTTGCTCGAATTCGAATTGCTTTGAACCCGCTCGCCAGCAAAGAAACCAACAGCCGCTCCAGCCAGAAGGCAGACGACCAAGAGCCCTATGACGACGCTCTGTCGGGTCAACGGCGCTGGTGTGCGCTGGATGTTATAATACACTTCTGCTCACCATAACTCCACTATGGTATCCCATTATCAGCCATGGCTGGCGCAACCCTTCGAACTTAAGTGGGAATCTGGGAGCGCCTCGCCGAATCTTCGGAGTGTAGAATCTTGCTGTTTCTGGAAAAGCAAAAAGAGGCGAGGTATTCCAAGCTGAAGGTCTTGTTTGAGAGTAGGGCCACCTTGGATTACGCCCTGCGCGAACTCAACACTCGCGGGCTCGTGAAAAGGACGCTCATGGACACGCGCCCAGTGCAGAGCTTCTACAGCCTGACTCCCAAGGGCCGTGAAGCAGTCGAGCATCTCGGTCGCCTGCTCAATGCCGTTCTGGGCCCCAGGGAGCAGAAATAGCGGGCTCACACCGTTGCGTCAACACTAAGGTTCCCGAAGAACTGGCCGACGAGATAGACAAGATTCTGAAAGTCAGGAAGCTCGGTTATCGAAGCAGAGCGGAGTTCATAGTGGAAGCTTCTAGGCAAAAGCTGATAGAACTGGGGAAATCCGAGAACTAACATCGCTTCAGATTCGCGGTTCCCTCTCCCTTCTCCGATTGTTCCGAAATCGTCCCTGGCTTATAGGCAAAGGACTGATTCTATGCCGACATGGATGAAAAAGGAATCACGGTAACTTATCTCGCCAAGCTAGCGGGGGCCAGCACACAGATAGTCTGGAAGGATGTCAAACTCCTTCGGTCGCTGATTGACGAGGACTGGCCTTTGAAGTTGAGTTCTTGATTCACGAGGCAGGAGAAGACGACGAGTTCGACTACTATATCGTTCAGATAGCATTGGAGTTTCACATGTCCTCAGGAAGATGAAAGGAGAGCTTCCGATGATAAGGCGCACGAACTGCTCGGACTAGGAACCTGGCATTCCTGACCGTTACATCCTTGAAATAGCGGCTCCCACGCTTGCTAACCAAAAATCAAATCAAGGCTCATCAGGAGCTGAGCAAACGTCGACAAAATCGAGGCCATAAGGAACCAAAACAAAACTGGATTACTGACGCCTACGGCGGAGAAAATCAATCCTCCCATTGTCGCGCCGAAGGTCACTAGGGTGATGCGAAGAAACCTGTTAAACTCCCTTCGTGTATCACGAAGCCGTCCTTTGGCTTCTGCAGTCACTAGCCCCCGGGCAATCAGAACGAGAAACCCGATTGACCAATAAACAGGGTTGCAAACAAATCAGGCGTTATCGGAACTGTGAAAGCCTGGCCCTTGCTCGGCAACTCAAACCACGCTGTCGCAAAGAGAACAATCAGGACAGTCAAGCTGAAGAATAGGTTCCCTCTGTCTACCACGCGGCCCATATGACCCTTCGAGCTTATAATGGAAGGCGACGAATTGAAATCGAGTCAGCTCTTCGAGGTTCGCCGTCTGAACAATCTCATGACAAGCCTAAGTAACGCCATCCCTTTGAGGGAATGATTGAGCGAAAGGTTCTGGACTTCCAAGTATTCTGAAGTCCTTCTGCTGCTAGTTTGGAGTCTCGTCGCCGCGCTCATCGTCGAAGTCATCGTGATTGTACCCGTCCTGTTCGGACTTCCAGGTGTCCTGAGCGTCCTAGTCGGCCTAGGTGGCGCCCTGGTCATTCCGCTCTACTTGGGAGACCGAATTCTCAAGGGTTGGGATAGGGAGACCGCACAAGTTGCACAGGCCCATCCTTTCCTGTTTCTCAAGAAGGTGAGGAGCCTCAAGCGCACTGGTTACTTCATAGAGGCAGCCGTCATCTTGGTGAGCGCAGTTCTCGTGTTTGGTCGCTACAACCTTGCTGCGCTCTTCTCAGGTGCTCTGTTGTATCTTGCACTGCTAGAACTATGGCCAATCGAATTGGTATTCCTTCTTCTTCAATTGAACTTCTTTTGGACTCCAGCATCCTTCGACGCCTTGCGGGCAAGCCTCAGGTCTGATTCCGACCCAGAGAAGGACACAGGGGTTACGTGGTTAGACGATTCAATCCTCTACTTCAATCGGTTAAGCACGAAGAGCATAGGCCTTACGCTTTCACGGAGCCTTAGCCCTGACGTCCTTCTTTTCGGCTCGACAACGAGGTCTTTGCGCATCACGATGCTCCTCGGCAGATTCGATAGTCGCGAAGACCCAGACTACTTGGGTTTCATAACCGACCTTTCGAGTATCGCCCGAAAACCCATTGCCGAAATAATCGAGAAAGAGAGCTTCTTCTCCTCAATGGCCAAGAACAAGGGGACAATATTGGGCTTTCTAGGAGTAGTGGTTCCCATTCTTTTCGCTTTGTCTCCCTACGTCATCCCATACTTCGTGAACCCAATCATCTCCCAGTGGTCGCAACTCTTTCATTGAGAGGCACGGATTCATTATCCAGTGTGAAATAAGAGTCCCATTAGGTTGAGTAGGAAGAAGGCCCCTGGCATAAAGAAGAACGACCTTCGGGCTGCCTTCATCTTCACATTGCTGTTTGGCGTAATCATACTGATAGCAGGTGGACCCACTGTTGCGGTCAATGTGATTGCAAGAGTTACCCTGCCTATCATCTCGGCGTTACGAATCCGAGAATCGCCTAATATGGTCAGGGGTAAACCCACAAATCAGTTCGACATTTGGCTACATTTAGCGACAAGCCGCCCTGATTCTGTTCACGAAATCTCGAAGCTTTGTCAAGCAGCTGATACCATATCATATTCGTGGCCCCCTTTCCCTTCCTCGAATCTACTGAAGACAGCCTAGCCACCCATGAACGATTCTGACCAAAGCAAACTCGTGTAATCGCGCCGCTCTTGGTCTACGATTATCAGTCCAAAATGCAACTCCCTGAATATCTCTATCACTTGATTAAATGCTCCTTCCGCATTCATCGATTCCTCTAAGCTTCGCGGCACCGCAAGGGTTGGCCTGACGCCACCATGGGCCAGGTCAAGCATCCCTTGCCCCCTGAAAGAGCCCATAGCCAACAGAAGCTGATATGGAGCATTCTCCAAGTCTCGCGGATTAATCTTGCATTCGACCAAGTAGACCTGGTCATAGAATCCTTGATGTGACTTCACGCCCTGAATATCTGGTCGGCCAGACGCAGGTTCTTGGACGATTACAATGTCAGGCCGTGTGAAGCGGTTTACCCATGAACCAACCGGGAAGCTCCTAGCGTATGCTAGTCTAGAGAGCAGGATGGACTTGGTATCTGACATGAATTGTTGGTGTGGCTTCTTTTGGCTAGACATAATCGACTTTTCCTATTGAAATCAACGCACGTTCCGCAAGCAGATTTGTGAGATACTTCGGAGTTTCGTAATCATGGGTGCTCTGGATGCTCGGGTCGGTGCTGAACATTGTGGCATCGGGCTTAAGCGGATAGTAGACGATACGGCCGGGCCCGTAGCTGAAGACACCAAAGGTAACGTAGTTCATCGCCTCGAAGAATGGGATTATTCCTGCGTGAATGCCAATGTCCCTCAACACCGTCGAACTTACTAGCAGGTATTGGATGGCTTCTCTGTCACTGAATCTTGTCCGGGTGTCATGGCGATTCGCAATGGCAGAGTAGAGGAAGCTCTTGTCATTCCGTCTGGTGGGCCGCAAGAGCACGTTAACGACTACCACCTCGCCCGACGTCTGCATGAATCCAACAAGCGTGCCATCCCTCCACTCTGCATGAGTCAAGGCCACCTCAAGCGCTGAGCCGAGGAGGGTCGAGATTCCCCCGTCCCGAAGGTCGTATCTAACGAACAAAGTTCGGAGATACCACTTGTCTTCTGAACTTGGAATAGCCACCAATGCTACCCCTTCATACCAGTATGAGGCCAGAGCTAGTCTCAATTGAGGCTTTCCAGTCTTACGAACTTGTTTCTTCCTTGATGTTATCTTCGAAGCCAGGGCCACCTGTTTTACCTATTCAGGAGCACGAACTGCGACGACTAACGCCACCACATATCTTCTAGAATTGGTCTTTACCACTAATCAAACGGTCTAACTTGTCTATACTCTTCTTGTCAATCTGACCTTGATGCTTCTCAATTAGGAAGCGAACGGTGCCCACTGCATCCCACGACTGGTAAATCTGCCTGTTTTGGATAGCGGCCTGAACGATTATGTTCATTTGTTCTTCCGTAAATGGTTCACCCTTGAGGAGAAGTCCAGACTTTAGCTTGGCATCGTAGAAGGAACTAGCATGTGCAAGCGCTTCGATGAGTTTCTCTTTTGCGATGATTCCGCGTGCAACTAGCAGGCCAATTAACTCATCCATCGAATCTCTGTAGGCTTCCAACCTCCACTTTAGAGCTTGAAACTTCGCGATGAACCCGTATGGGTCAACGTCAACCTTCACGGGAATGATTGTCTTCCCCAATGCTACGGCCATGCCTGTTTCCTGGTCAGTCCAGTTCGAGTCTTTGAAATCCTGGGTAAGAATGGCAATGAAGGTATCACATTCCCTCAATACTTCAATGATAGTGGCCTGCCACTCCTCAGTCGGACTGATGTCTTCATGGGCAACGAATGCCGCCAAGCCCAAGTCAGAGAGCTCCCTCTTGATGTCCCCCGCAAGTTCCTTTTGTTGATGAGCATGGCTAATGAAGACCTTGAACGTGGTTTGTTCAGAGCTCAAGTTACGTTTCCGAGCTTTCTCGAGAACGTCAGACGTTGATTAGGATTACTAGCCGAAAGTTTCTCAGTTATCCTCACCTTCGGCGAACCCCCTCCCCAAAGGCCAGTTAGAAGCCCTGTCTCCTTATACAGAAGCTAGCCTTCTGTTTGAACCATCGGAAACGACCGCCTTATCACTGTATCTTGCTTGGCGAAGATAGCTGGCGTGAAAGAGGAAACTGTCGGGCGAGACGTGAAAGAGCTCCACGCGATTATCGAACAGGAGCAGTTGGAATGAGCCACCAAACGACCGAGGACGAAGAAGACGATGGATTCGAGTATTACATCGTCCACGATAGCATAGGGGTCTCTCACGTCATGAGGAAGCGGAAAGGTGAGTTGCCACTGGTTAGGTGCACGAACTGCGATGACTGAGCCGCAAATCTTCAATCACCTTCGAACGATTCGTGCTTCACCCATTCTTGTGTCTCCTTGTCAGCCCTCGTTCCTAGAAGCCTTGCAAACGCGTAGGCACTCGCTCTTGCAGAGTTAACACCCAAGAGCTTCAGGGATTTCCTCTCCTTGACTTTCATAAGCGGTAGTAGTCCTCCCTCTGGGGAATGAAACAGCGAATTGCGTTCCTTTACGAATGCCTTGACTCGCTTGGACTCGTCAGGAGTCAGAATCCCTCTTTTCGAAAGGAAGTTCAGCTTGGTCTCGAAGCTCCGCCTCGTTAGAAATTCTCTACTCGTCTCGTCTAATGCGTCAATGCCGAATGCCATGAGGACCATGCGGTCGACGAACATCTCGGTCAAGCCCCACGACAGGAGCACATTGTCAGCGACCCTAGACTTGCGGGCCAGTCCTAAAACGTCGTCATTCATTCGGCCGCCTCCCATCACATGGTCGGCCACGATGGGATTTGCTCCTATCGCTTTCGTGCAGCCATGACCCCAATCCGTTCCATGGGCCAATTGGCCTCAGGAACTCCAATTCGCGATACATGCTTTCCAAAGTGTTGTAGCAGCCCTTCGACATACGGAGTATCGAGCCGAGTGATTCGCGCCCACTTCTCCTCTTTTATCTCCTTGAGTGGTTTCGATACTATGTCCTCCAGGTCGAAGCAGACATCGATGAATTTGCCATTGGATTGAATGTGCCGAAGGGGGAATAGATGCTCTTGGAATCCAGAACCATCCAGGAGCCTTTTCTTCTTGTTTTCGAGCCTGCCTTTCGCTTCTTGCCTCACCGTTCGTTCCTTGCTTTCGAGTAGAAGAACGAGTTCGCTTAGGGTCGGGTCCCTTCTATAGAGAATGCTGGAGTGTTTGTTGATTACTTCTTCCGTAACTTCAAATCCGAACGCAACGACGACAGATGTGGGTTGCCTCTGGGCGAAATCACACGCGGGGGTCAGAACTATGGCATAGCGCAGGCTGGACCCTCGCGGATTCAGGTAGATGTCCCCTGTCCACATCTTCTCGCTACCTGGGTTGTAATACATGAGCATCGAAAGGACTCCTTCCCCAGCCTCGTCAGAAACATCACCCCTTGTGTTCACAACGCGTGTTAATGACTTTCCCAATGCGTCGAATAGTGGACCCTCGTGCGAGTATCTGGACAATATCCTGATTGCTGTATCAACAAACTCTCGCTTGAGCCCTTCGCTGCCGAATTGGTTCTCAAGAATCTTGAGAAAAGCTGAGACGACTTCGGCTCCTTCTCCAGAAATCGATTGGAGGGCTTTGTCTTTCCCCAAGTCAATTAGGCCCTCCCAGGACAGAATGAGGTCCATTAGGGGGGAATCTCGGAGGCATTTCGCCACTAGAGTCATCAGCTTCTTGCTGTCATCCAAATCCTCCTTCGACATTCTTTCACTAGCAATAACACCCGCATACCTTATCCCCTTGGCTTTAATCGCCTCAACTAGAGAAGAAGGCTCGTCAGTTGTATTGCTAAGAATGATTACCACTGGGGAACCTTTGACAGTCAGTAGTGCTGAGATTGCGTTTGCGAACCTATTCGCTCCGGTCAGATAGAGGTCTGCCTCATCAAGAATAATGTCCAGAAGCACTACTCTGACATTTGCAAACTCTCTTCTCTTCTCCTTCCTTGGGTTCCAGTATTCAACGGGGACGCCTTTGCCTAGGAGCTGGGAAACGGCCTCGGCAATGTATTCGTCATATATGTCATCAACTATCAAAACCTTCCCTGGGTAAGGCCAACCAGCCTTAGTTGGAACCATTTTCCACGCCTCTCTCGGGAAAGACAATTCCAACGCTTGCACCTGAAAGGAGTCCGGCGACCTCGCCTTGAGAAAAGGACCTGAGCCTTCCGTGGTGAGCAATAGCAATTTCGTTTGCAATGTATAGTCCAAGCCCCATTCCATCTGGCTTGTTTGTAACGAAAGGCTCAGCGAGGTACTCGATGTCATCAGGAAGACCAGGGCCACTGTCGCTCACAATCAACACAGGCAGTCCGTCTGCAAGCTTGTCCACGATGATGTTGATTCTTCTCTTGTTGGCATCAATTGTTGCAAGCCAGTAATCGGCGTTGTCTAACAGGTTCAGCAGAACGACGAGAAGGAATTTCTCAGAGCCATGTATCGAGATACGTTTTGTCAGAACCTGGGTCTTGACACTGTCCTCTTCGAGCCTATCTCTCATCAAGTCATACGCTTGTCGCGCAATCGAATCCAGCTCTATGTCTTTGTATTTGCCTCTCTTGAATATCTTTGCTGTGCCCGAAACTATCTCATCCGCGCGGAAGGCAAACCGCCAGGCTTTCTGTAGCTCGCTCTTTGTCTTCGAGTCTGGCATTCCCGAGGTTGTGGTTTGTAGAATCCGCTTTATCCGCTGCAGGTCGCGAACAGCTTCGTGTGTGGGTATCATGTATGCGATGCCCATGGCTGCTGCGACGAGGAGAGGTTCCTCAGACTCTTCGACGACTTCGACAACGTCAGTTTTCAGCTTGGCAAGGAGTCCCTGAACTTGATGCAGGGACTCACCCGCACTCATTCCCTTTGATGATACGAGGATTTCTTCAATCTGTGAGAGTGTTGCCTGAATCTTTGCGAGTTTGTCCTTCCTCGTCCTCCCGAGCTGTTTCTTCATCACAGCTCTATCATGGCCTCTCTGTGTTTCGAACAGATTGATTGCGGTTAGTATCCTCGACCGGAAGTCCTTGAAGGCCTCGTTGTCTATTAGACCCTCCCGGTCGGACTTGTCCCGGAGCAGGCTGTTCTCATTAGAGCTGATGTCAACTATTCCGATAATCTGATTGCGTGAAATCTTGGTTTCAAACGTTCCTGTAATTCTTCTGGAATCAAGTCCTAACCAGTCATCATCTGGGTTCCCGTATGGAAGGACTCTGAATCCGTCCCGAAAAACTCTGACCCCTGCGTTGGGTCTGATAATGTCCTCGTAAGTCCTTGCGCCTCCAAAAATCGCTTCCTTGTCTTCCCTCGTCAAGTCCCACGCGAACAGTCTGAATTTGAACGGGCCGCAGACTGGCGGTTTCTGTTTGCCCGTTTGGGGGTCGAGGGGAAACTCATTTGGGTCGAGGATGGAATAGTCAATCGGCCAGGTCCTCAGCAAGTTCTTGGGAAGGTCGGGCCGCTTGAACTGATACAATCCTTTGACTCTGCCGAATTCATCCACTTCGGCGTCGAAAACGTATGGTGCAGTTGACAAAGCAGATTGGACCTTTCCTTTTGAGGGCGTGGGTTGAACGGGGTCGTTTACTTTGAGGTCGACTGAGAAACTTCTGAGTTCGACAAACGGTGACGTAAGGGATTCCACGTTTAAGGAGAGCTTCTCAATCATGCGCGAAGTCCATCTCTGCTGCAGTTTGGTAATGATGATTCGAGTTCCCTGCTCGTATTTTGTCTCTCCAGGAAAGACTTTTGGCGAGTGCTCGTTCCACTCAACGGAAAGGTTTTCCAGGAAGTCCTGCCTCCGTTTTTCGAACTCTGTCCAGTCGATTGCCAGGTCTGTTTCACTACGGGAGCCCTCTGCACGCGTAGTGAGTTCAGTTCGCCATCCCAATTTGTGAACTGCAAGTCTTCCGATTCCCTTCTCTCCAAGATAGCGTCTTCCTTTAGGACTCTTCCTAATTCCTCCTTCTGATTTTGCCAGAGTCCCAATCTCAAGCCACGAAGAAAGAAGTTTCTCTCGGGTCATGCCATGGCCGTTATCGAGGACGGTTATTCTCGCGCCATCCTTCACGCTCACATTCTCAAGAGTCACTGTGACATGACTTGCATCCGCGTCGTAGGAATTCTTGATAAGTTCAAAAACGGCCGAAACTTCGTCTCTGATGAGTTGCTCTCCAAGAAGCAGCATTATTCGCGCTCGTGCTCTAAAGGGCTGAGCACCTTTCCCGAAGACCGCCTCCTTTTCTTGACTTCGCTTAGCAGACACGGCGGATTCCGCAACGATGATGCCTGGGAGAGTTGATTTAAGCCTACCCGGCCGGGCGCGGCGACTTCGACTAGGCGACGTCTGATGCTCTAGAACAATTGATTTGTCTGTCAGCACTTTTTCCTTTGCCTCCACATCCAGGTTTGGTCCTACCTAGACCGCGGACAACATGCGAAGGCAGTCGGAGACTTGCAACACCATTATCCTGGGCGACGCCGTCGAAATTCTCGAGACTATAGACGACTCTTCTGCAAGGCTCTTCTATCTTGACCCCCCTTTTCTGACCCAGAGACGCTTTTTAGTTGAATCCGGGTCCGAGACCTCCGCAGCGTTTGATGACATATGGGAAGGAGGAATTCGTCAATACAGCGAATGGATAAAGCCACTCTTGATGGAAGTCCATCGGATTCTGGGCGCTCGTGGCTCGCTCTATGTTCACTTAGACGATAGAGTGTCGCACTACGTCAAGGTGATGCTGGACCAGATATTCGGCCTTCGCAACTTCAGAAACGAAATAATCTGGAAGCGCCAGAGTTCTCATAACGACCCATACCAGGGAGCGAGGTCATACGGTCGAATCCACGATGTAATCCTATTCTACACAAAGACAGAGAACTACACGTGGAATCAACCTTTCCTCCCGTATGACGAAGGTTATCTCCGGCGGAAATACAGATTCGTGGAGAAGCAGACCAACAGAAGATACGCATTGGGAGACCTGACAGGCCCGGGAGGTCTTAGTAAAGGGAATGCCTGGTATGAATTCCTTGGAGTTTCCAGGTATTGGAGATACTCGAAGAAAAGGATGTGTGACCTGCACGAAGCCGGGAGAATAGTTCAGACCAAACCAGGCAATGTTCCTCTTATGAAACGATACCTGGACGAAATGCACGGGAAGCCGGCTCAGGACATTTGGGACGACATCAAACTTGTCCGCGGAAAGGAGAGTGCAGGCTATCCGACGCAGAAGCCCCTGAGACTACTGGAGCGGATAGTCCTCGTCTCAACCGACCCAGGCGACCTAGTAATTGACCCGACTTGTGGGTCCGGGTCCACTCTGGTGGCCGCAGAGAGACTCGGTCGGAGGTGGTTAGGTGTGGACGATTCTGTTGAAGCCTGCAGAGTCGCGCTCAGTAGATTACAAGACATCGAGGCAGATGTGAGTCTTGTCGAGCTTTCTCCCACTGCTACCACCAGTAAGAAAGCCCGAAGCATGGCCAGCGGGAGACTAAGCTGAGGCTGCCCATCTGAGATGCCAACTCGGATTGCGGCCTTCCAAAGATGATGCGGATTTGGCCGTCGTCATGCGCTTCTGGTCGAGCGAGGCTTCCCCTTCCATCCGCACTTATTGCAGATATCGCGAGCCATGTCACGTCCTTTCATCCTCTCAATAGCAATGGTGCCTTGGCTATGACAGTTGGGGGCATTCATCAAGCACCCAAATCTCACGTCTCCTTCAGAATCTCCTCGACGGTCTTGAGCTTGATGTCCAGATTCATGTTGTTCTTGGCTCTGGCGACCTCCTCGTATGCCCCGCTGCCGAAGCTGAATGCCACGATTACCCCTCTGTCCTTGTCTTGCCTCTGAATCGCCGTCTCGAAGTTGTCAACGACGTTCCTCCCGATATCGTCGGATTGCTTGACTTGGCAAGGGACATCAAGTTCCACCCACCCGTCTATCCCAAAGTCTCCCGTCTTGCGGGGGTTGACCCTCCCATGTAGCTTCTCGAAAACCCAATTCTGAAACTCGAAAGGTTCGAGAGCCCTGAGTTGTTCGACACTTCGAGGGAGTCCTATCGGCTCGCCGACCTTCGCCCTGAGCGACCTGAGACGTTTCGCCATCAACTTGCAGGCGGTAGGCGAGATATCGATTCCAACCCAACGTCTCCCGAGTTTGTGGGCGACGGCGATAGCTGTCCCGCAACCGCAGAACGGGTCGAGAACCAAGTCGGTTGGGTTTGACGACGCACCGACAATGCGCTCCAATAGCGCTTCTGGCTTCTGAGTCGGATAGCCCAACCGTTCCGCCGATTGCGCCTGAATTGGCGGTATGTCATCCCAGATATCTTGGAGTAGTTGTCCCTTCGAGTCGTCGAGGTATCGCTTGTAAGCGGGAACTCCACCCCGCTTGGCTGGGATGTAGATTCTCCCTTCCTTCTCAAGCTCATCCAGTCGTTGAACGGTGAACTTCCAATGGATGCCCTTCTTAGAGGGGTCTATGCCGTGCCAAGGTTTGCCCGAATCTCCGTGACGAACACCAGAAGCCGTTAGGTTGTCGTGTCTGTATCTTCGGCCATGCTCGTCGGTGTATCGATAGAACTTCGAGACGTAATCCTCGTTCAACGGAACGTATTGAGGTGTGAAGCTGTTCGAATCACTCTTAGAATAGAAGAGTATTGTATCGTGAACCGTGCCGAACCGCTTTATCTTTCCTTCCCCTGTGTGAGCAGAAGTGCGCTTCCAGATTATCTCGTTGACGAGTCGATTCTCGCCGAATATCTTGTCCATCAAGACCCTCAGATATGCACCCGCGTGCCAGTCGCAATGGAGATACATCGCGCCAGTGTCCTTCAGAACCTTGTGGCACTGTCTAATCTTCGGTTCCATCCAAGCGATGTAGTTCTGAATCCCGCCCTTCCATCTATCTTCAAACGCTCTCATCTCGTAACCATCGCCCCACAGAACCTCGTATTGCTGATTCGAGAAGAAAGGAGGGTCGGCGTAAATCAGGTCGATGCATCCCTCGGGGAAGCGGCTCAGGACTTCGGCACAGTCGCCGCAGTAAATCCTGTTCGGCTCGAAGCTCACGGCTTCAACGAGTCCAAGATGATAGTTTAGGCTTTCCATGCACACTGATGATTCAAACCGTATTTCTTGACCACTCTTCGAGTAGCTTCATTCCCTTATCGCTGTCAAACGGGACGAATTCTGGCATCTCTCCATGAACGATGAACCTGAACTCTTTCAGACGTGGGTCTACCGTCCAAAGCTTCCCGCCATATTCGAAGCTAGGTAGTTTCCTGGCCATCATTCTCCACTCTTGGGAACGCTTGGTATCGCGCCCCATTCAACAGGTCTCCACCAGCCCTATCTCCGCCTTTGCCTCCCATCTGCTTAAAGAAGAAAGCAACCTTGTCCCGCGCACATATTCGCCTGATGTTCTCGGCCCAACTAGCTTCCATAGCCCTTGGGTGGCTACGGTCTGACTCTCCGCCCACTATTGCCCAATGAATTCCGTCTAGCGAGAACTCACCCAAGCCCTCGATGAGTGGTTCAAAAGAGACAAACCTGACAGGGGCGTTTATCGCTTTCAGTTGTTCAAGCCTTCCTAGTCTCTTCTTCTCGCCGATAGAACAGCCCAGCCACACGTTCTTCGGAACTGGCCTAGAACGATAAAAGACCATCGCCCTTCCGATTCTCTTCGTCAGTAACTGGAACATCCTTTCGGGTTGTCTCTCGATGAACCTATGCCAATCCTCGATTAACTCGAAGGAATAGAACTCGCCGAACGTGTCGGTCATGTCGTTCACGAAGACCATCCTCTTCTCAGGAGGCCATGAATTGAGCTCCTTCTCCCGCTTAGCCGGGTCGAACAATCGAATCTTGGTAGGGTCTATTCCCCATCCCTTGCTCAGCCTAAACATGTAGCAATTTTGGCAGGCGGCGTCTACCTTTCGACAGCCCCAACCGAAGTTCAGGGTCGCATCCGTCCAGGCTATCGAGGTATCCTTTCCCAACTTTGGAAGAACAATTAAGCAGAAATTACCAATAAACCTACTCTGACAAAATCAGATTTCATTGGACATCAGGACGACTATGCCTCTCTCATACGATAAGATTCGATTTTCGTGGGTTAGACCTAAATAGAAATTCTGCTTTAGTTGATTTTGGAATTACAATTGAAAGGTTATAGAATTGGGGTCGGGGCGGGGAGGTGGGCCCGTAGCCTAGACTCCACCTCATTCGGTGAGGGGAAACCCTTGCTTAGGGATAAGCATGGATGCCCCAAACACGGATTAAGGCGTCAGCCTTCGGAGCTGAAGAGGCGTGCCTCAGAGACCATGGGTTCGAATCCCACCGGGCCCGCCAACCTAGCGACGAGTTATTCGTTCAAGGGCCTAATATTCCGGTATCATCGGGTCCACCTCAGTTCGCCATGCAGCAATCCCGCCTCTGAGGTTTCTGACGTCCCTGAATCCCGCCGACGTGAGGTAGCTTACCGCATTTGCGCTCCGTTGTCCATGATGGCAATATACAACAAGGGTCTTTGACTTCGATAGGTCACCAGCCCTTGACTGGAGCTGGCCCAATGGAACAAGCTTGCTTCCCTCAAGATGGCAAATCTCATACTCAAACGGTTCTCTGACATCGACAAGTTCAACGTCCCTGCCTTCGTCAAGCATCCTCTTGAGCAGAATCGGCGTCACTTCAGGGACTGAGGCGACGGCCAATCCGGCTGCGCCACAGAAGGCCTCGTAATCCTGCAATTCCTGAACGGATGGGCTAGGCCCACAAATCGGGCAGTCAGGGTTCTTGCCCACCTTGATTTCCGTGAACTTCATCTCGGTAGCCTCCAGGAGAAGAAGTCGACCAATCAGGGAATTCCCGATGCGAAGAATCAGCTTGAGGGCTTCGGCTGCCTGAAGGCTGCCCATTATCCCTGGAAGGACTCCAAGGACGCCAGCCTCTGCGCATGATGGCACAGCGTCCGGAGGAGGTGGTTCAGGATAGATGCATCTGTAGCAGGGACCCGAATTGGCGAATACAGTCATCTGCCCGTCGAGCCTAAACACACTGGCATAGATGTCGGGTTTCCCCAATAGGACGCAGGCGTCGCCGATGAGGTATCTTGCCGGGAAGTTATCGGTGCCGTCGATAATGATGTCGTAACGGTTGAGGATCTCGAGAGCGTTTGTCGAGTCGAGCTTGGTGTCGTAGGTTTCGATTTTGACGTGCGGATTCGTCATTTGGAGCCGAGATCTCGCTACCTCGACCTTCTTCTTTCCCTGGTCTTGCTCCGAATATAGGACTTGCCGGTGAAGGTTGCTTGCCTGAACAGTATCGTAGTCAACAAGTCCGATTCTGCCCACCCCCGCGGCTGCTAGAAAGATAGCGGCGGGCGTTCCAAGGCCACCCAGTCCAACGATTAGGACGCTTGACGCCTTCAACTTCTCCTGCCCCGCCGGGCCAATTTCAGGCATGACAATCTGCCTGCTGTATCTCTCAATTTCGGACCTGGTCAGGCTGGATTCATGCGCCGGAGTGGATTCCTTCATGCTGTCGCTCCCGTTTCCGATAGTTACATCCTAATAATGACTCTTCGTCGATGAGTTTTGCGGCGGGACTCTTGCGTCAGGGGCGACATACAGGGTTGAAGTTGGGGTCTGCAGTGCAAAACGTCCACCCGTAAACCGACCCGGAAGTGACCAGGATGCCGTCGGCCCCCACGCGGCTGGGCTGCCATCCTGCTGTATTGTTGTAGCTCCAAAGAAACCAGAACTTTGTGGCGGTGTTGGAAATCCCGCCAATCCCATTCACCAAATGCTCTCCATACTGGGGATACCACTGGGCATCGACGTGACCGTTGTTGAGCACAACAGTTTCGATATAGAGATTCCACCCTGCGTCTATGGCCGAGTCGTTAAACCATCTATGAGTGCCGTTGCCGAAATCGAACAAAACACTGTTGCGGAACAGTGATGTGGAAACCGGGGTCAGGCTCTGGTATGTCTGCCATAGGGCGCCCAGCTCGAGGCTGGATTGTTTGTAAATCGGCAGGCTCGTGTTGATGACCGCGATGGTACTCGAAAGGAGGAATATCGATTCGTTGTAACTTGAAATGAGAGAGTTGAAACTCGAAGCAAGTTTCGTGTAATTCGAATTAGCGCTGTTCAGTTCCGCGATGAGCTTTGAGTTGTTTGACGCGGCTGTGGAGGCCTGCAGATAGTAGTAGCCGCCGAACGTGGCTGAAATTATGATCAAGGCAGTCGCAACAACGACCAATCCGTATAGGCTGTTCCTGCTGGTCAATCCTCGTTCCTCCTTAGAAGTGGTCGAAGTCCAATGCGATGATTTGGGGCCAGCCTCGGAACCAATACGATGATTATCGGGACGAAGAGCATTCCGAACAGGAAATCGCTGATCTCGTGCGAAAGCATGAATGGCACCCCAAAAGCGAGGGTGACTCCCACTTTGGCCGCGGTTACAGAAGGCCATGAGACGATCAACGCAGTCCCAAAATCGGTCTCTAGATCCCATAGGAAGGCGCAAAGCGCGAGAATCCCACCGAAAACGAAGTTTTTCCCCGATCGAAAAACCGATTCGCCAGGCCAGAACCTTGCCGCGGAGTACCCCGCCACAGCGAAAATAACCTCCCCCAGAAACAAGAATGGAGCGATGTATCCGGCCGTCCCCCATGGAGAGACGTAGGACCAAATTAGTTCGGATAAGATTCCTACGGAGGCGCCGATGCGGAAGCCGAAGAGATAGGCTGCCAAGAATACCATGGTGTCCAGGAGTTTGACGTTGGGTATCCCTGCAAGCGCGAAGTCAGAGCCCACAATGAGGGCCGTGAACGTCGCAACAAGCGCTACCTTCGAGCTGGCCCCCATGGTGGCTGGATAATCCATCCAGCTAATAAGGCTAGATAGTGAAGAAAAGCCATGCCAAGCGGAGGCGCCGAGGCCTAAGATTTGTTCTCCGCGGACGCCACGAATACGTACAGCTCCTCGAAGAAGACTCGCCGCGACGCAACCCGCCTGAGTCGAAAACCAGCACTTGCGCAGACCTCTTTGAATTTGGACAACTCGGCCCCGTCGTTAAGTAGCATAATTACCGCTCCGTCAGGCCTGACCACGCGGAGTGCCTCCCTGAGGAATTTCAGTGGAACTTGAAGCTCCTCTCCTCCTTCGACCGCTTTATCCGCTACGATCGCAGCTGCGATGTACGGAGGATTGAATGCGACGAGGTCAAATGTGGACGAGCGGAGACACGTGGCGCCATCCGCCAATACGAAATCTACTCCGGTCTTCTTCCAATCCATCATTGCTGGCCTGACGATGTCGGTTCCAACCACGTCGGCGAACCTCGCGGAGAGTTCGATGAGGGTCCCGGCGTTCCCTGCACCTATTTCGAGGAATGTTCGACCAGAATACTCCGAGACGACCCTCCTTAGCAGGGCAGAGTCCTCGGAGGCGATGTAGGGTTTCTGACTCATCGAGGCAAGTCGTCGTCCTTGAACGACTTGTACTCGTCGGGGGTCAGCACCTGCGTGATGTTCTGGGTCTGATAGAAGTACGCGGGCGTCCCGTCGGGAGAGAAGGCCGAGCTGTTGTCCGGGTTCTGCAGCCTGTACACCTTTACCACCGCAGGCTTTATCCCGATGACCGTCCCGTCGTCCAACGCATAGTAGCTGAACGTCTCTCGCAACGGCTTGAACCCTACCAGTTTACCCTTGGGTTGCGGCGAAGGTATCATAGCCAGCCATCTTTCGAGGGCGTTAAAAGGGTGAGTTGGCGACCATCTTCTGGACGCCCGAACTGTACTGAGCCGCCTTCTTCGCCGTCGCCGCAATGCTTTCGGGGACCCCGACTATGAGCGCCGCCCTCCTCAGGATCGCCTTTCGCACTCCTTCCCTGATCTTGAACGAAACGGGCAGGGAGAGTCCAAAATCGACCACCTCCCTCTGTTCGAAAGGAAGCCTTGGCTGCACCCACGGGGCACAGGCACCAAAATCACGCAACCTCCCCGTCTGAGCGTATTCTTCGACGTCCGCCTCCATCATCGACCTCGCTACGTCCTCTCCTCGTAGGCGCACAGCCTCTTCGTATTTTGCATACCCGCCGAACAGTTCGTCTGCGAGTTGTCCAAGCAAGATGACCTTCGTTCCAGCATTTCGCGCGCTTTTCGAAACGAGTGAATAAAGGCACCATAGGCTCCTGTCCATCAGCGTCGGTGCAAATGACAGTTCAATCCCGGCTAGCTCCTTCGAGACATTCTCGTTTGTGATTTCCGTAGTTACAAGCTCAATGCCGAGAGCGACAGCTGCCTCCCTGGCTCTAGTCATGTCCAACGAGCCTTTGGAAAACGCAGCGCAACCGACAGTGGTGACGGACCTTTTCGCACAGGCCGCAACGATTGAGCTGTCGAGTCCCCCAGAGAATGCGACCGCGACCTTTTCCTCTCCGGCGACATCCGCCTTGACTGAACGCTTAACAAGCACCGCGAGCTTCTGTGCCGCCTCCTCGAACCCCAACTGAGGTTCACTCAGTACTTAGTCACTTGCTCCTTAATCTTCCTCGCGACCGCCGTCCCTACCTTCTCGACCATTGCCAGGCTGTCAGCTGGAGCCTCTTTGATGTCCTCGAGCGTCTTGAACCCGGCGGTGTAGAGGGCCCTTGCCCTGACCCTCCCGACCCCCTGAAGGACGGTGAGCTCCACCAACTCCTCACTCACGCCGCTCACCACCCTCCTCCTCAAAACATTAGCTTGCCTGACCATCTCTGGAATCTTGTAGAGCTTCGCGAGCTCTTCCAGCGCATGAAGGAGCCAGTCCGCGTTGTCCACCGCCCTGTGCATGTCTCCGGGCTCGACCCCCAGCCTGGTCAGCAGCTGCTCCTCCCTCCACTCGTCGATCCATCCGTGCAACGCCATCACACTCCTCATGTCCTGAAGCACCCTATCGTAGTCCGAGAAGGCCTTGGTACTGTGTCTCTCCAACATCTCAGGCGCGTGCTCTTCCATGAAAGCCATGGCTTGGTCGTAGTCCTTGCTTCTCAGGGGAAACTTGGGCTCGAAATCCGGGGTAGAAGCGACCGCTTGCAGAATGCCCGCGGTGTAATTCCTCCCAGGCTCTACTCGTCGGATCGCGTCCCTGAACATCACCCCGGTAACAGGGTCGATGTACAGCATCGACACGCGCCTGCCAAAGTCAGTCGCGTAGAACAAATCGCCGTGGGACTCCGCCAGCCTCTCGCTCAGCAGATAGCCAAGGGCCTTCTCCGTGTGCCTCCCGACCCTCTCCGCCCCCACCTGCTTCGCAAGCAGCGTCGACCCGAACAGGCTGTCCAGGTCCTTCTTCGACAACCCGGCGGCAGTGGCTATGGTGGCCAAGGTGTGGGAGCGCATCGCCGACTCGTCCACAAGCCTGGATTCGATGGGTTCGGGCGGACCCTTCGCGTAGTGCTCCAGGAAGTCCGCCGATGTCTGAGAGGGTGGCGGTATCATCACGGTCTCTCCGTGGTCGTCGTACTGTGGCCTCCCTGCCCTTCCGGCCATCTGCCTGTACTCCTGGACGGAGATCTCCGCATTCCCCCCGCGTTCAGCATCGTATCTGGTCATGTCGGCGACGACAACGCGCCTCGCGGGTAGGTTCACCCCAAGTGCCAGGGTTGGAGTGGCCGCCAAGAGCTTGATTGCGCGCGCCCTGTAGTATTCCTCGACTATTTTCCTATGCTCTCCTTCAAGCCCTGCATGATGGAAGGCCGACCCCTTTGCCACGACTTCCGCCAGTAGCCTGCTGAGGCTCGTCTCCTCCCCGGAGCTCAGAATTCTCCGGGAAGCTTCTGACACTGCCTTCCCTTCTTCAGGGCTGAGCTGCCTCTGGGTCAACTCAGCCGCTCGTGTAGCCAAGCTCACGGCCCTGCGCCTGGTGCTGGCGAACACTAAGGCCTGTCCGCCCCCCTTCAGCGTGTCCATCGCAACGTCAATGGGCGGCCCATAGGTCGACCTCGGGACACTCCTCTCCTCGCCGTCAGTGAAGAGGATCCTTCCGTAGTCGTAGACCCCTTGCCTAAGGGGGACGGGTCTCCAGTCCAGCTCCACCGAGCCCGCTCGAAGCCATTCTGCAATCGTCTTGACATTGCTGATGGTGGCAGAGAGGGCCAGCAGCTGCGCATCCAGTCCCAGGTGCATGACCTTCGTCAGTATCATCTCCAGAGTGGGACCCCTGCTATCGTTCCCAGCTAGGTGGACTTCATCGGCTATGAACAAACCCACGGAATTGATCCAGCTCGCCTTGTGCCTCATCACCGAATCGAACCTTTCGTTTGTGAGTACTATGATGTCCGACCTCCCCAATCCTTCGCCCGTGGAATCGTAGTCCCCGGTGGAGATGCTCGTTCTTATCCCAAACCTGGCGAACTCAGAGAACTCGGCGTACTTTTCGGAGGCCAGGGCCCTTAGAGGGGCGAGGTACACTACCTTCTTGTGTTTCTCCTTGACTTTGAGGTAGGCCGCGACGAGTGCCAAGAGCGTTTTTCCACTGGCCGTGGGTGACGACACAACGAGGCTCTTCCCCTCGAGCAGCCCGGCCAAGATTGCCTGCTCCTGTGGGGGATAGAGAGAGGCAATCCCTTTGCTCCTGAAGTAATCCAGCAACTCCTCTGGAACCTTGACCTCCTCGAGCCTCAACGGTATGCCTCCTTCAGTCTAGCCGCCAAGCCGTCGGATGAAACCAGGCTTGGACTCGTAGACCATGCCTTCCCTGAACATAGTCCTTATCATCTTCTCCGCGTCCTCGTCTGAGAATCTCGCCTTCACCAGCTCCTCCTTGAACACCTTCCGCTCGACCGGTTTCTTCTCGCTCCCTTCGAGTGACTTGAAAACCTCCATTGCCGCCCTGAGGTTCTTCGTCTCACCTACCGGCTTCCCGAGCTGTATCCCGAAATCAGTCTTCTTTGTGGTGGTGTCAGTCAGGACCTCTTCAACCATTCTGTTCATCAGAGCGATGGCAGCCAGCGCGTCCTCCTCCGTTACCTCGTTTCTGAGCATCACCCTCGCCCTGGCCGTCGCGATTCTGATCAGAGCTTCGAGGGTCCTCGGGGTTGGCGGAATGGACTCGTCAGTCCCTCCCTCTCTTCTGAGCTGCAGGTAGTAGTCCTTCAGCCTACCCATCGCCTCCTTGGTCAGGTCTGGGGCTATCCGTTTGGCGTAGGCCAGGTACTTCTTGAGCAGAGCGAATTCAATCGGGGGCGGGGATGCGTAGGACTTCCTCGCGTGGACGGCCAATATGTGGGTCGCGAGCCTTTCGTCTTCCGCAGGGGTCGGCTGGTCTCTGAACACGAATATCAAATCGAACCTTGTCAATAGAGGAATCGGCAAAGTCCCGATGTTCTCAATCAAATTCTGAAATGGGTTGTACCTTCCAAGTACCGGGTTGCACGCCGCCAGTATGGCCGTCCTGGCGTTGAGGGTCGCGTAGATTCCTCCCTTGGCGATGGTCACCGTGTGTTGTTCCATCATCTCGTGCAAAGCCGTCCTGTCCTCGGGCTTCATCTTCTCGAATTCATCGATGCAGGCGATCCCTTGGTCGGCCAGCACGACGACTCCTGCCTCCAACATGAGCACGTTCTTTTCCCTGATAACGGCAGCTGAGAGTCCCGCCGCCGTCGTCCCCCTCCCGCTCGCATAGAGCCCGCGAGGCGCGACCTGCGAGGCGAACTTCAGCATCTCCGACTTCCCCGTTCCGGGATCACCCACGAAAAGAGCATTGATGTCCCCTCTGAGCTTCGTCCCGTCGGGAAGCACCGTGGCGTTCCCCCCAGCGAGCAGCAGAAGTATCGCCTCCTTCTCCGATTGATGTCCGAGTATGACCGGGGCTATCGAGCTCACTAGCCTGTCGTAGGCATCTGGGGCATCCGCCACCTTCTTGATCAGCTCCTCGTCCTCTTTAGTAACGAGAACCGTCTCTGGCTCCTTCCCCTTCACTTCAACCTGGTTGCAGTCAATCTGAGACCTGAAGAGCCTGGTCTTCACCTGACTCAGGGCATAATCAGGGACCGCCCTTACGACGCCTGTCAGAATGACTCTGTCCCCGGGCCTTGCAGTGTTGACAATGTCCCCTTCCACGTTGACGTCGAAGAATTGCGGAAGCTGCCCTGGTGGCAGCTCCTCCGGGAGCTCCTGGATTCTGAACACCTGGAAGTCGATGAACCTGCTGTGCCTTTTGTCGAGCTCGAAGTTCCTCGACTCCCCGCAGAGTTCACACTTTGCAGGCTTCTTCAGAGCAAGGTCGTCTTGCTTTTCGTAGGTGAGGTGTCCGCTGGGACATACCCAGGCCGCCTCGGTCATCAGCGGCCTTAGCTCAGAAGTCCTTACCACCATCCCTGACACCGCTATCATCTTGTCGATGAAGGATGTGTCCACTTGCCTCAGAGGCACAAGGTCAGTTATGCCCCTTATCCTGACTACTAGTTCCCTCTTGACCCTGTCCGCGTAAAGCGCGTTCTCGCTCCTCATAGTCTCGAAGGCGGCAATCCTGAAGGAAGCAAGCGAAGGGTCCGGTTCGAGGAGGATCCTGTTGGCAAGGTCGTTGTTGTACTTCAGAAGGTCTCCGAAGTCGATTACGAGCGACTTGCCCTCGTCTGAGACGAGTTGCGATATCTTATCTCTGTAAACGTGAGTCCCTGACCTGTCAGTCACCGACTTTAGGAAATCCTCGAACATTTCAGATAGCTTGCCGCTGGCGAGTGTCGCCATCTACCCAATCCCACCCAAAAGGCTCCCCCTCCATTCCTTGGAGAGAGACTGGGAGACTTCAAAGAACGCCAACTCCTCGGGGGTGAGCTTGTCCGTCAACGACGATGGTGAAATCGACGAGCTTGAAAGTGAAAGAAGCTTGCTCAGCCTCATGCCCACCAGGTCGTAACAAACGACCTTAAGCCTGTCAAGCTCCTCCTTCTTCACCTTTCCTTCGGTCACTCCTCCGCCGAGTTGTCCAAGCCTCCTCCTCATCTTGACGTAGAAGTCCCCTGGAAGCGGCGAAAGCTGCAACGGACCCATCATCTTCTCTTTGCTCAGGGTCCTGAATACCTCGTTCTCGAACGGCCCTTCGACCGCTTCTGCCATTCCCTGCCCAATCAATTCGTCAGCGACCCATCTTGGGAGCTCGATGGATTCCCCCTCGGACAATGGTTCGATCCTGAAATCGCCGACATCAAGATTCTCGACGGCTGAGCGCATCTTGACCATCGCCTTTCCGAGCATGTACTCCCTCTCTCTCCGTTCGAGCATCTGCCTTAGGGCAATTTGCTCTTCCGACAAATTAATGCGCGACGACCCCGTCTCGATAATAAACGTTTGAACGGCCTCACGTCGATTGCTGTCTTTGACTTAGGGTGGGCCGGCGGTCTCTGACTTTTCCCTTCGTCCGCTAAGTCTCTTCAGCTTATTTCTGACCTGTCCAATCGGTGAGACTTTTTTAGGTTCTGTCTGTCGTCCTCCCCGTTGGTTTATCACCGCGTTGACCATCGCGGATACCTTCGACCTGGAAAGGGTGGGCGTGGGCCTCTCTTTCAGGATGCCGTCAGGACGAAGCAGCAGGATGGCTATGAGCAAAGTCGCGAACAGGATGTCTTGGAGCCAGTTGACGTCGAAGAAGACATATGGCTGGAAATACGGCTGAACCTGCTGAAGGCCTTTCAGAATTAGAGTGAAGAAGAAGGTTCCAAGTGCAACGCCGACGTTATTCCCAGCGCCTCCTACGATTACAATCAGAAAGGGCCAGAATGTCCACGCGAATCTCGTCCAGATATCGTATTCAGCCGATGCGATGTAGAACGTAAAGATCGCCCCCGCCATCCCCGCGATTGCAGATGAAATTATCAGGATGTTCCGTCGGACTACAGCGTCATCCTTCCCAAGGGCTCTAGACGCATCCTCATTGTCCCTCACCGCCTTCATCACCCTGCCCAGAGGAGACCTCGCCACCCGCTCGGAATAAATGAAGACAAGGATCGCAAACGCACTGACCACCAGCGCTGCGACTAAGTCACGGTACCCTGTCCCCAGAGATGACCAGTAGGCGTATGGGTCTGGCACTGCGATGTTTTGGGCGCCCCCAATCAGGGGAGAATAAGTTCTCAGGAAGACTTGGAAGAACGCGCCGCTACCCAACAACAACATTCCGAGATAGTCTTCTCTCAAACGTATGGCCGGATACGATGACAGGTAACCGAGGAGTGCGCCGATTCCCGCAGCTACCAGGATTGCCAACAGAACGAGCTCAACTGTAAAGACTGGGTTCGCCACCAGCTTTGCATCCACTGCGCTGATAATCTGTGTGTTGAAGATTATGAAGTCTTGATTGACACCTACCCCAAATACATATGCGGCCACTCTTCCAGATATCGAACCAGCAAACGACGCGCCCCCAGCGATGAACATCACCTTGCCGAAGTTGGGTATCCCAGCAAAGCCGAACTCTAGGTTAAGGGAGAGGCTTATCGCAAGGTAGAGGGCATAGAAGTTCAGAAAGCCCAGCCCAAAACTCACAAGATCGATGCCGAAAAAAACCAGCTGAGGTAGCGCCATCTTACTTCTTCGCTCTCTTCAATCTGATCGAGATTAGGCCCTGTGGGAGGACCATCAATGCGATGACCATGATTAAGAGCGGAATGCCCTTTTGGAAGGGCGTCACGTCCGGGCCGAATCCATTGACCAGGCCC
Source organism: Nitrososphaerales archaeon (assembly GCA_035935095.1). Lineage (GTDB taxonomy): Archaea > Thermoproteota > Nitrososphaeria > Nitrososphaerales > Gagatemarchaeaceae > UBA183. The sequence continues at coordinate 64,175 of DASYXJ010000041.1, forward strand.
TGAACGAAAAAGTCCGTCGAAAAACCTGTCGCCATCTCTACAAACACATATGCTCCAAGTGCGCCCAAGATGATTCCCGCGACCCGCCGCCCCCTCGTCTTCTTCCGGAGGAGAAAGACGCCCGTGAAGATAGCCAGAATTGCAATAAGCCCTGCCCCGATGTAGCCAAATCCAAGCCCCAATCCGGTCGTCACAAGGTCTTCACTTCCTCCGATGACAAGCCCCCCGATGACCGCCCCGAAAATGCTGGTTAGGCCACCGAGGATGCTGGAGGCGAATATCTCAACGATAAGGTTCGATCCAGTGCTCGTCCCCCCCGGGAGCCACAGTGTGTAAAGCGAACCTGAGAGGCCTGCGAATCCACCCGCTAGCAGCCAGGAGACCACATAGACTCGTTCGACGTTGATTCCCAAGACCCTAGCCAAGGGGGGGTTCTCAATGGAAGCTCTCATGGCAACACCAAACTTCGTCCGCGTGAATAAGAGGAATAGCATAAGTGTCAGCAAAACCAAGACCAATGGTCCCACAAAGACGACCCCTTGCACTCCGAGCAGCTCGAAATCGCCGGGAATTGAGAAGAACTGCTTCGCATCAACAAGCTTGTAAGTTGCCTGGAGATAGTCAGTGTAAATTCCAAAGATCCCGATGAAGCCGATGTCAATCCCGAAGGTTGCGATCATGAGGGCTACGAGCGGAGTACCCCTGTTCGCTAGAGGCCGAAGAATCCCGACATACATCAGCACGGAAGCCCCACCAGAAACCACGAAGGCGAACAAGCTAGCCACATAGGGTGAAATGTGATTCAGGGTCGCGAGTTGGTACGCTGTATAGAGCCCTATTGTGACGAACGAGCCATAGGCGAAATTTGGGACCTTTGTAGTAAGATAGGTCAGTGTCAGACCCATTGCCATCAAAGCGAACAGGGTTCCGTAGACCACTGCGGAGATGAGGTAACCAGGAACCAAGCGATTTAGACTTACACAAGGCCTGAAAAGGCTTAAAATACTTTGTTAAGGGGTGGATGCTTCACGTTGAAAAAGAGAGGGGCATCTACCTCAGTAGTAATCGGATCTCTTATCGTGGGGCTTCTCATAGGCGCAGGGGTCGTCTACGTGGCGGCCCCATCGCTCGGACTGGGAGTCTCAACCACAACAATTCAGGGAGCTGGCGGTAGGACAATAACAACAACCGTAACCACAAGTGCGGCACAGGCTGCCGGCCTTTGCAACGGGCAGACCATCACCATCGGAGCGCTGAATGACCTGAGCTCCGACCTTTCGACTCAAGGAAAAGGCGACTTGGCAGCGGAACAAATAGCAATCACCGAAGTCAACGCCTATGTGAAGAGCAATGGCTGCAGCTTGACCTTCGCCTTGAACAACCAAGACACCAAACTTGATGGATCGCTGGTGCTGTCCGAACTGACGGCCATGTACTCTTCTGGAGTTCGGGTCGTCGTCGGACCGCTTTGGAGTGGAGGGGCACGCGCAGGGCTCGCATACGCAAACTCCAACCACATCCTAATGATCAGTCCATCTTCAACATCTCCAGCGTTGCACGTTACCGACACGACTAGCAACTACTTGTTCAGAACAGCGCCAAACGACGCCGCGCAGGGACAAGGAATCGCCAGGGAACTGTTGTCGCAGGGCACTAAAGCAGTCATCGTCGTCAACCGGGACGACACATATGGCGGTGGACTAGCAAATGCAACTGTGAGTTTCCTCAAGCAGGACGGCATGGCAGCGGCCAACATTGCGGGTCCATTCAAGTACGACCCAACGACCACTGACTTCTCAGCTCTTATCTCTCAAATGACTACCGCATACAACAACCTCAACACAGGAGCGAACACTGGTCATGTGAGGGTAGTGGCTGTATCATTCCAGGAACTTGGTACACTTCTCAAGCAAGCTTCGACTCAAAGCGCGACAATCTACAACGACGTGCCGTGGTATGGCAGCGATGGTGAAGCCCAGAATTCGCTTCTGAGTAACTCCACCGTAGGTCAATTCAGCTCACATGTTGTACTTCCTTCTACACTCTTCAATGTTGTCAACAACAGCCGGACATTTGCCTTCTACCAGAAGTATGCAGGCACATCACAGCTAGCAGCCATCACCGGCGGCGGAGTCTTCTATACAATGGAAGGCTATGACGATGTCTGGCTTGCAGTGTTATCAATCCTATCAGCAGGGGCCAACGATGGCACAGCTATCCACGCCGCATTCCCGACTGTTGCGAACAGCTTCTTCGGCCTAACAGGCTGGGAAGGGCTCTCTGGAAATGACAGGATACCTGGTTCATACCAGATTTGGAAGGTTGTTCCCAGTGGCGGCACGTTCGCGTGGGTTCTAGCAGGAACCTGGGACTACAGCACCGATACCGTCACCTGGACAAGTCCACCTTAAACTAAGAGATCCCCCATCTTCTTTTTTGTGATTTTCGATGCCGTCGTTCCTAGAAGTAAGGGAACTGACCAAGTCGTTCGGGAGCCTAAGAGCGCTTGATGGAGTCACGCTCGACGTGGAAGCAAGAAAGGTAAACATCCTAATCGGCCCTAACGGCTCTGGCAAGACAACTCTGATCAACACGATGAGCGGGTTCTACAAGGCCGACTCTGGAACCGTTGCTTTCGATGGTAAGGACATCACGGGGCTACCACCCTACAAGGTTTACGGACTCGGCGTCGCTCGCACCTTTCAGATTCCAAACCTCTTCTGGAAGCTCACAGTCCTAGAGAATGTTCTCGTTGCTGAGAAGGGGAACCCTGGGGAATCATTTTTCCGCTCCCTCATAAAGGGAGCTTGGATCAAAAGAGAAACGGAAGCGACCGAAAGAGCCCTTAGACTCTTGGATCTCCTTGGTCTCAGCAGGGTCTGGGACAATACTGCCATAAAGCTAAGCGGGGGGCAGATGAAACTTCTCGAATTGGGAAGAGTGCTGATGAGCGGCGCGAGGCTCATTCTACTTGATGAACCGATATCTGGGGTAAATCCTACTCTTGCCCACGAGATTTTCTCGAGGATTCTCAAGCTCCGTGACGAACTGGGAGTCACCTTCATGATCGTCGAGCACAGGTTGGACATAGCCTTGAGCTACGTCGATTCAGTAACCGCCATGGCCTTCGGCAAGGTGGTCGCGACCGGGAAGCCGGAGCTTGTCATGAGCGACCAGAAGGTCATCGAGGCGTACCTGGGGGTCTAATGTCACTAAGTGTCGAGGGCGTATCATCGGGGTACGGAAAGCTCCAGATCTTATCAGATATTACACTGGCAGCGACCCCGGGTCAGCTGACAATCGTGGTCGGCCCGAACGGATCCGGAAAGAGCACACTGTTGAAGACAATTGCCGGACTTGCAAACATGTTCAACGGTATCATCACTCTCGACGGCAAGACACTGTCAGGCCTACCAGCGCACGTGATAGCTAGGTCAGGCGTGGCTTACTTGCCACAGACAGACAGCACCTTCGCGCAGTTGACTGTGACTGAGAACTTCAAAATGGCGGCCTACACTGTGTCGAAGTCTGACTACGATGCCAGGATCAAAGACGCGTTCAGCATATTCCCGCAGCTAGAAAACTACATCCGGTCCAAAGTCAACAACCTTAGTGGAGGAGAGAGGCAAATGGTAGCCATGACTATGGCTCTCCTGCGAAAGCCTCGGGTCATATTGTTCGACGAACCGACGGCAAACCTGTCTCCGAAGTACTCTACCCAGGTCCTGAAGACGATTCAGGCGCTCGCCAAGGACAGAGGATTGTCCATAGTCTTGGTGGAGCAGAATGCGAAACGGGCTCTTGAAGTGGGCGACAATGCCTATCTGCTCGTTGGGGGAAGAAACGCCTTCAAGGGGACGGCGAAGGAGCTGCTCTCCCACCAGGAACTCGCCAAACTCTACCTAGGAGTGAAAGTTGCCGGCCTATGATAACGCTTCAACCTACCAACGAATAAATAATAAGGACAGTCGATACCGGCCCGAAATTGTCGAGTCGTCCGACTCTCTCGTGGGAAATGTAGTTGCCCATCGAGGACCTAATGTGGGTCGAGAAGTACAGGCCTTCGGAACTCTCAGAGTTAGTCGACCAAGTAACCATTAGACAGAGGCTCAAGATTCTGATCGATAAGAAGGAGCAGCTTCCTCATCTGCTCTTCGCCGGCCCGCCGGGATCGGGAAAGACGACGACCGCCATGATCCTCGCCAAACAGATACTGGGAGAGCACTGGCGTGACTACACCCTGTCGTTGAACGCGTCAGATGAACGGGGAATCGACGTTGTCCGCGAGAGGATCAAGACATTCGCTCGGTTTGCCGACAGGAGAGAAGGCATCCCCTTCAGGATGGCCATACTGGATGAGTGTGACGAGATGACCAATGACGGGCAGACTGCCCTTAGGCGAATAATGGAGGAAAACTCTGAGCACACGAGGTTCATCCTAATCTGCAACTACTCTTCGGGGATAATCGAACCCCTACAGAGCAGGTGCGCCATCTTTAGGTTCCAGCGCCTCGATGAAGCGTCTGTAGCGGAGCATCTGAAGTCCATAGCGAAGAAAGAGAAGCTCAAGCACTCTGGTGACGCTGTCTTCGGGGCCATTTACGAGGCAACCCAGGGGGACCTCAGGCAGGCGATCAACCTCATGCAGACTGCTTCAGCCGAGGGAGGAATAACGACGGACTCGGTGAAGTCTGCCTCTGGCGCCAGCATCAAGGCGAGGGTGGCCGAAATCATCGGCCTCGCGATCGAGGGGGACTTTGACGCGGCGAGGACAAAAATGGTAGAGCTCACCCGTGTATACGGGATCCCTGAGCGGGACTTCCTGAGGTTCGCCAACGAGGCCCTGAGTTCGTTGAAAATCCCCGACATGGCGAAGGCAGTCTCAATCCTTGCTGAATATGACTACAGGCTCGTCCAGGGCTCCCAGCCCGAACTGCAGCTCACCGCCATGCTCGCGCAGCTCTCCGTAATTGGCAAGAAGGCCGACTAGCTTGGACCTCTCCCTCCCGAGGGGCGTCGACGACGTGGAGCCCGAGCGCTACGCGCTCCAATCCAAAGTAAGAGCCGCCTTCGAGGAGGTCTGTCGCCTTTACAACTTCCAGGTAATGGAGCCAGCCTCCCTCGAGCACCTAAACACTCTCAGAGCCAAGAGTGGCGAGGACATCGACAAAGAAATCTATTCGTTCAAAGACAAAGGGGGACGGGACATAGGCCTCCGCTTCGACCTGACCGTTGGGATCACACGCTACGTCTGTTCCCGGAAGGACCTGCGTCTCCCCGCCAAACTAGCGGCCTTTGGGGGGATCTGGCGATACGACGAGCCTCAGTACGGCAGATACAGGTGGTCCCACCAATGGGATCTCGAAATCTTCGGACCTCCTTCGACTGAATCAGACGCAGAAGTCATTGACGCGAGCTCCTCAATCCTCCAGCGGGCAGGAATCCCCGACATCACAATCAAGGTAGGGGACAGGAGGGTCGTCGAGGATTTCATAAGAAAAAGCATCGGAATCTCAGAACAGCCTAGGCTCGTCGAGCTCATGCGTGCCCTTGACAAAGTGGACAAGAAGTCTTCGAAGGAGCTCAGTTCCGAATACGTCGCCAAGGGATTCAAGCAGAAAGAGGTCGATGCTTTGCTGGAGTTCGGAGGGTTGCGGGGTTCTCCCGACGAGGTCCTTGCCCGTGCTTCTGAGCTGAAACTCGAGTCCGTAGGCGAGCTCCGGGCTTTGGCGGACATACTCGATTCTCGGGGCCTGAAGAATGTGGAGTACAACATGAGCATCGTTCGGGGAATCGATTATTACACTGGAATAGTCTTCGAGGCTTCGGACAACAAGAACCCGAGACTCGGCTCACTTTTCGGGGGCGGGAGGTACGATGCACTGCCCAAACTCTTCGGGAGAGAGGACCTTTCCGCAACTGGAGCCGCGGGAGGGGCCGAGCGTATGGCCATGGCACTCTCCACCCAGCCTGGTCCAGCGCGCAACCTGGCCTACGTGGCAGTCGCTGGAAAAGAAGTCTCCGCCGAAGCCCAACGCACCGTGAGGCAGATCAGGAACAGCGGGATACCCTGCGAGTCTCCGATGCAACGGAGGTCCCTTTCAAAGCAGCTCGAGGACGCCAGCCGCCTGGGGGCCACCTGGGCCGTCATTCTAGGCGAGAAGGAATTGAAGGCCGGCGGCGTGACACTCAGAGACATGAGGAGCGGTGATGAGGAGCTCCTTCCATTGGACGATGCAATTCGGCGGATGACGCACACCTGACCGAGTCGGCGCAATCTTTAATCAAAGGCCCAACGATTTACCTCGCACCAGCATGGAGAAGGCGATAGTCCTCGTGAACCTCAGTCCAGGGTCTGAGGAGGAGAGCATCTCCGCCCTCAAGGGCATGCCAGGTATCACTTCGGTGTACCAGCTTTACGGCCTCTACGACCTGCTTGTGATGGTCGAGGGAGCAGACGACCAGACTGTCAAGTCGATAATCGCGGAGAACCTGAGGTCGAAGCCTGGCGTGGTCTCCACCATCACCATGAAGATAATTTCGTAGTATTCACCGAATCCTTAAACATCGTACACCGGGGGCCGACTCGTTGCCTAGGGTCCTCGTGACCGGGTCCGCAGGGCAGATTGGGGCCGAACTCGTCCCCCATCTACGTTCCCTATATGGCAAGAACAACGTGATCGCAGCAATCCACAAGACCCCGGGAGACCCCACGCTCAGGGACGGACCTTGTATGAATCTCGACACGAATGATGCCGAAGCCGTCGCCGACGCAATTAGGGAGTTCAAAGTAGATACAGTCTACCACTTGGCCGCCGTGCTTTCAGCGACCGGGGAAAAAGACCCAACGCTCGCCTGGCGAGTGAACATGGATGGTCTCAGGCACGTCCTTGAGGCAGCGAAGGCGAATGGGGTTGGAAAGCTCTTCTGGCCAAGTTCCATCGGGGCCTTCGGGCGTGACGCCCCACGGACCAACGCCCCGCAGAACTCGCCTCTAAACCCCACCACGATCTACGGTGTGACCAAGGTCGCGGGAGAGCTCCTCTGCAACTACTATTACGTGAAGTACGGCCTCGACGTCAGGATTCTACGGTACCCCGGCCTGATCAGCAACGTCGCGCCCCCCGGAGGAGGGACGACCGATTACGCCGTCGAGATATTCTACGCCGCCTTACAGAAAGGCTCCTATGTCTGCTTCCTCGGAAAGGACACCGTCCTCCCGATGATGTACATGCCCGACGCCCTGAAGGCGACAGCGATGATAATGGAAGCGGAACCAAAGAATGTCCCCCGTCATTTGGGGTACAACCTTGCTGCGATGAGCTTCTCGGCCGAGGAGCTGGCCGCTGAAATACGAAAGCACATCCCCGGCTTCAAGGTCACCTATTCCCCCGACCAAAGACAAAAAATCGCCGATTCCTGGCCAGTCTCCATCGACGACTCCGAGGCGCGGCGCGACTGGGGGTGGAAACATGACTACGACCTGCAGAGGATGGTCGCAGACATGCTCGCTAAACTCCGTCCCCGACTAACCGCAGAAGGGAAAGGCGTTTAACACCTTGCCGCAGCTTCGGGTAGCTAGATCATGAGAGACCCAACATCTTTCCTTCGGCAGGAATATGACGACCTGGTAAGACAGGATCTTGACTGGAGGCTGAGGGTCCTCGGAGGGCCCAGCACACCGTGGTGCATTGTCGACGGGAAGAGAGTCCTCATGCTCTGTTCGAACAATTACCTGGGGCTCAGCAACCACCCCAAATTGAAAGAGGCTGCCATAAGGGCGGTGGAGACCCATGGTGCCGGGTCCGGTTCCGTGAGGCCCATAGCAGGGACCATGGACCTGCATATGGAGCTCGAAAGACGTTTGGCAAAGTTCAAGGACGCAGAGGCTTCCCTAGTATACCAGACCGGGTTTGCTGCCAATGCTGGGCTGATCCCCCAGTTGGCGGGGAAGGGGGACCTGATAGTAAGCGACGAATTGAATCACGGCAGCATCATCGACGGTGTCAGGCTTTCCCAAGCTGAAAGGAAGGTCTACAAGCATGCGGACCCCGAGGACCTTGGCAAAGTCCTCGACGAATCTGAGAAGGCCTCCCCCTCATTTCGACGGATTCTGGTGATAACGGACGGCGTCTTCTCCATGGACGGAGACATCGCACCCCTCGACAAGGTTGCCGCCATCGGGGCGGAACACGGGGCCATGGTCTATGTTGACGACGCCCACGGCGAGGGAGTCCTCGGTGTCGGGGGAAGGGGCATTGTATCTCATTTCAAACTCCCGAGGGATAGGGTCCACGTCGAGATGGGGACGTTCTCCAAGGCTTTCGGGGTAGTCGGGGGCCACGTCTCCGGCTCCCGCGACCTAGTCAACTTCGCATACAACAAGTCCCGGACCTGGCTTCTGAGCGGCTCGCACCCCCCGGCTGTCGTAGCCGCCTGCCTCGCCGCCGTCGGAGTCCTCGAGAATGAGCCTGAGCATGTTCAGAAGCTCTGGGAGAACACTCGTTACTTCAAGAAGGCCATGGGCGACGTGGGATTCGACATCGGCAAGAGCGAGACCCCCATCACACCGGTCATGGTCGGGGACAGCGGGAAGGCCAAGAGGCTGAGCTCACGGCTCTTCGAAATCGGAGTCTTCGCCCTCCCTATCGTCTTCCCCATGGTGGCACAGGGGAAGGCGAGGATACGGACGATCATGAACGCGGCACTAACAAGGGAGGACCTCGACTTCGCCATCGGCGCCTTCGAAAAGGCGGGCAGGGAACTAGAAATTCTTCCCGCCGAAAGGATCGCCTAGATTCCATTCGGCGCTTCTGTACTTCTCGACCAGCCGAGACCAGGTCTTCCTCTCACCCGGCGTCCACTCCTCCGTCTCGAACCCGATCCAGGACCCGGCTAATTCGGAAACGAAATCTGACCGCTTGACTCCGCAATTCGATACATGTGCGAACCTGCTCCTCGGGTAGCGTCTGGCAATATTCGTTGCAGAGGGTCTTGTCAACATCTGAACCTCTTGGAGGTCGGCGTCGATCAGCAGAGTCCCGTGGCACAGCACTGTCTCCTTGGACAAGTAGGCTGCCATTCCACAGATCTTGCCCGAATCATCGACCAATGTGTTCGGGGGGACGAACTCACTCCTGACTCCGCACTTCCTCAGAGCTTCATTAACGATTGCTGCAAACGAGTTGAAAACTGATTTTGCATCGCCCATGGGCCCTGGTGAAGGTCCGTTTCGAGGCACGAAGAATGACCAATTCAGGTTCCCTGGTCCATTGAACACCGCTCCTCCTGCGCTCATGCGCCTCACAATAGGAATCGACCTGTTCCTGCAGTATTCCAAGTCGGTCTCGTAATTCGCTAGCTGGGCTCTCCCAATCACAACTGACTTCTGGTTCTCCCAAACCCTGAGGGTGGTAACTTCGGCCTCGATGAAGAGACCTTCCTCGAGAGCCAGGTTGGAGTAGGGGTCCTGGAGAACGAGTTCGAGCAGCCTTCCTTTCAACAAACCCTTAGACCTGCGGATAGGTTAAGAGCTTTGGGCATTGGGCCAACAGGTCCCCCTGGCATGACTTACAAGTTCCTCCCCGACGTCGCCCTCGCCGACATCGCCTTCGAGGCCGAATCCGACACGGTGAACGGTCTTTTCGAATCATGCGCGATGGCTCTGACGGACATAATGGTCGACCCGAAGACACTCCGCGGAAAGGTCACCAAAGAGATCCCTCTGAAGTCAGACGACCTTGACAGGCTTCTTTACGACTTTTTGACCGAGCTCATCGTGATGAAAGATGTTGAGTCTCTCCTGTTCTCAGAAGTCCATGTCGACGTGAAGGGCTCCGGGACAGAGCTCGAAGCCATGCTAAGAGGCGAACCCATCGACAGAGTCCGCCACACACTCCGCAACGACGTCAAGGCAGTAACTATGCACATGTTCGGAATCCGGCATGAAGGACAGAGATGGAAGGCGACCGTTGTCCTGGACATCTAGCCGGTCGCCAAACGCTTAAAGAATCAAGTCTAAGGCTGCCGAACAAGAGGTCCGGTCCGGGCGTGGCACACATCGATTCGATAAAACAAGTTTCAGACGTATCATGGGAGATCCCCATGTCATACAAACAAGGGATGCTCGTCCCTGCCAAGATTTACGCGACCAAGAAGCTCCTCGACGCGATGGATTCGGGGGTCATCGAACAGGTAACCAACGTCGCATGCCTCCCGGGTATTGTCCGTCAGTCGTACGCCATGGCCGACGCCCACTGGGGATACGGCTTCCCCATCGGTGGAGTCGCAGCCTTCGACCTCGAAAAAGGTGTTATTTCTCCCGGAGGGATTGGATTCGACATCAATTGCGGGATGCGTCTAATAAGAACTAACTTGCACTTTTCTGAGGTGAAACCAAAAGTGAAAGAGCTTGTAGACCTCATTTTCAGGCTCGTTCCCGCAGGGGTGGGTGTGAAAGGGTTTCTGAGAGTCAACGAGTCGCAATTCGACGAAATAATGAAGTTCGGGGTCAAATGGTGCGCCGAGAACGGCCAAGCCTGGGAAGACGACCCTTCCCACGTTGAAGAGGGGGGCTTCATCAAGGGAGCAGACCCCTCCAAGGTCAGCCGCCAGGCAAGGAGCCGTGGAATCGAGCAGCTCGGAACCCTAGGCTCGGGGAACCATTACCTGGAAATCCAAGTGGTTGACCAATCAAGGTTCTTCGACAAAGATCTCGCTAAACATTTCGGTATCACCGACCCCGAACAGGTGGTCGTCATGGTCCACTGCGGGAGCAGGGGCTTCGGCCACCAGATTGGAAGCGACTACCTGAGGATATTCGACGGGGCCATGCGGAGGTACGGGCTCTCTGTCCGAGACAGGGAGCTCGCCTGCGCCCCCTTCTCCTCCAAGGAAGGGAAGGACTACTACGGGGCCATGGTTTGCGCCGCCAACATGGCCTTCGCGAACAGGCAGATTATTGTGCAACAGGTGAGGGACGCGTTCTCAAAGGTCTTCCAGCGGGATGCCGAGGCCCTGGACATGCACTTGATCTACGACGTCTGCCACAATGTCGCCAAGGTGGAGAGGCACTCCTACGATGGGAAGAGCGCCGACCTCCTGGTCCACAGAAAGGGTGCAACCCGAAGTTTCGGCCCCGGCCACCCCGACATCCCGGCTCCCTACAGGGACGTCGGACAGCCCGTCATCATCGGTGGCTCCATGGAGACGGGTTCATACCTCCTGCTTGGGACTCAGAAGGCCATGGAGGACACCTTCGGGTCCACAGCCCACGGCTCCGGACGCACAATGTCCCGGACCGCAGCGAAGCGGGAGGTCAGGGGGGCAGAGCTCCAACGGAAGATGCAAGAAAGAGGGATCTACGTTAAGGCAGCTACAATGGACGGCCTAGCCGAAGAAGCAGGGATGGCATACAAGGACATCTCTGAAGTCGTCGAGACCATGGACCGGGCCGGAATCTCGAAAAAAGTAGTCGCCCTCAGGCCAATAGGGAACATCAAAGGCTAGCCGATGTATCCGGGCCTAGACTCTCGCCCCTGCTGAGGCGCAGCCTCCCGGGCCTGCTCCGCCATTGCCTGCAACTGGCTGATTACCTTCTGCGTCTCCTCCGCCTTCTCCTCGAGCTTGGAAGTGTCGATTGTGATGCCGACCACCTTCGAAAGCATCTCGAGTACGGCCTTTGAGGCGGCTGCGTCCACGACGTACCCCGACGTCTCTCCAAGTAGGCACGCGCCTTCAAGTCCCCTTAGGGCGGCGACGCCGATTAGAAGTCCGTTCATCCCGCTGATTCCACCATCTTTCATAAGCGTCGTTCCTTTCTCGGCCAGCGACTCTATCATCCCTTTCGACGTCCCGGCTCCGAAAACCTTCGGCGCGTTTGAGAACGAGCCTGTGATGTACGCCGCCAGAGTGTACACCCTCTTCACGCCACATTTCTTGGCGAAATTCACCACAGCTTCTGCTAGGGCATACTCTCCCTCCGATGTGCTCGGCTGTGCATCGGCGGTGAACACGTATAGGCTCTTCCCTTTCCTCGTCGGGGCGAAGTAGACTTCCCCCCTCGGCTGTTCGACGGTCCCGTCCTCCTTGACATTCACCTGGGGAGGGAATGCCTCGCTCGTGTATTCGGCCACCTTCTTGAGCTTGAAGGAGCTAACCAGATGGTCGGCCGCTAGCTTCCCCACGTATCCGCTCCCGGGTAGGCCGCAGACGAGGACCGGGCCCGAGGCCTTTGGCGTCCTGAAAACGCGTTCACTGATTAGAGGGGCCTTTTCCATCGCAGGGCCCCTCACTCTTCCTTCCTCCTCAGCTTCTCCCCCAGCTCGACGAGCTTCCCCTGGTCCATTACCCTGATCGAAGTCTTGAGCCTGAACCTGAGCCCCAGCTGCCTGAAAATCGACAACAATTCCCCGCCAGCCACCTTCTCCTTGAGCCTCCCGTCCTTCACCATATTGGCGACCTCCCTTACGAGTCTTTCCGTTTCGCGAGGATAGAACGAATACGCCGCCTCCAACACCTCGTCCCCCCGGTCATACAGAATGCCTTCGACGACCTCCCGGTCTGTTTTCTCGGCCTTTGCAGGGTGAGGGACCGCGGCCTTGAGCCTCTTCCTCATTTCCTCCAGCTTCCTGTGCTCTATAAGCTTCAGGTCGGAGTCTTCTTCCATGTCTTTGGGGCACCCGTCCATCTCGCCACAAAAAGATTGCTGACTAACGGCGGCTGCTGGTCGCTAGCCCCACTGCCAGAAGAAGGAGCGCACCCCCGACAACGGTTACGGGGCCGATGCTCTCCCCCAGAATCAGAACTCCACCCGCCGCGCTCACCAAAGGGACGAGAAAGAGCTGGATCCCCAGCTTCGAGACCGCCTGGCCTTGAACTAGGGTGAAGTAGATCGTGTTCGTAAGGACGGTGCTGAGCAACGCCAGATAGAGTACAGACTCCCACCCCACTGCCGACAGCCCCTCGGCCTGCGAAACTAGGGACTGGGAAGCGAGGGGAACCAGCATCAGGGTCCCGACAAAGGACGCCCAGGCAGTGACCGGGATGGGCCCGTACCTCAGGACCAGCGGTTTGGATGCGACCGTGTACACGGCATTGGAGAGCCCCGCGACGACAACGAGGACCGGCCCCAACAAACCCGACGTGCCCAGGGACAACCCGGGGCTCGAGATCACCGCCGCTCCGAGGACGGCGATAGCGAGAGCAAGCCAGATCCTCCCACCGACGGCTTCGTGCAGGACGGCCATGGAAAGCAGGACGAGGAATATCGGACCGAAAGAAATCAAGAGCCCGGCCAGGGAGGCGCCGACCGACTGTTCCGCAGTATTGAGCGCAATATGATAGACGACGACGTTGGTGAGCCCGACTACTGCGAGTCTTGGGAGGTCCTTGCGATTGAAACTCGCGCGAGGCTTTACGACGAAAGGGTACAGTACCAGAAACGCAGCGCTGACTATGAACCAGCGCAGAAGTGTGAGATTCACGGGGGTGAGCTCGAAGTCGGCCCGCCTGATTGCGACGAACGCGAGTCCCCAGATGATGGAAAGCGTGACGAGAAGGAAGTAACTTCTTGCGTGGGGCAAGACTCATCCCCTTTCCGAGTTCTCTTTAAGGGGAATGTCCGCAAGTTGTCCGACAGTTTCGGACGACTCTCTGAGCTACAAGTAATCACTCAATTTTTATCTTGAGTGGTTTTCCAGGAAATCAGGCAAATTATGGTTGGGTGATCTTGATACTGAGTGTGGGACACGAAGTTTCACAGGCCATGCAGAAGATGCAGTCCGCCTCCCTGACGGGCTCCGACTTGTCGCTTCTGAATTGGTCCCAGTCTGGTGTCCCCTTCTCGATGACCTTGTCCTTCCCTGTCCCTGCCTGGCCTGGGTTGAGGTTCCATTCGAAGACGAATACTGGGCAGACGTCCATGCAGACTCCGTCAGCCACGCACGAGTCCCAATCGACCGCAACCGGGGTCCCGTGGATTCCGAGAGTCGTCGGGTATGGTTTCCCATCCCCATCCATTCTTGCCATTCCCGCGGCCCTGACCTTGTGGCCGTTGTGCTCGCCAGTCACCGGGAACTGGTCGGGCTTCGACAGAAAGTTCGGGTCTATCGGCGCCGATTTGTAGCCTACATCACGCGTCAATGCCGAACAAGCTCGTCCCCTGTCAGGTGGTTATAAGTTTAGTTGCTACTTTTCTGAACTTTGAATGTCCCGTCGCCCTTGAGCCTGTAGACGGTGATTGGTTTGAAGGTGAAGATCCCGACCTCGGCCACGCCTGGGGTCGTCCTGACCTTTACTTCCAGCTCCCGGGGTTTTTCCACCGGGTCGAACTTCGTGTCCAGGATGATGTTCCCGTTCTCCGTGTAGAACGGGTAGCCTTTGGGGAGGAGTCGCTGGTCAGGGACCCCCCCTAGGTTAGAGAGCTTGGCCTTGGCGCTCTCCCTTGCCAAGGGGAAGACTTCTACGGGGACCTTCACCCCGTTCTCGCAGAGCCTCCGCGCGAACTTGTTCTCCGACGCCACTACCACGATGCTGTCCGCGCTCCCCATGACCACCTTTTCCCTCAACAGAGCCCCACCGCCCCCCTTCACCAGGTTGAGCTGTTCGTCCACCTGGTCTGCTCCGTCGATGACCATGTCGACTGACCCGCGGAATGGGACGATGTTGAACCCTGACATGGATGCGACAAGTTCGATCTGGGTGGAGGTAGGGACTCCTCTGACTGCTTTTGCCTTCCCGACCAATAGGGGGGACAGCTCCTGGAGCAAGGCGGCAACTGTCGACCCACTTCCGAGTCCAAGAGTTGCGCCAGGGCGTATGCTCTTTGCGATTTCGTTGGCGACCCCCGCCAAAGCGTCCTTGGGTATCTCCATCAGTTTTCCTGCTGCTTCTTTTCCATGTCGATCTGTTCCAGGCGGGCGAGCTCCCCCATCACGTCGTTCATGATTTCCTTCCGCCTCCTTTCTGCTTCCGTCATCTCGGGCCTGGCCCGCTTCTCGACGACCTTCTCTAGCTCGACCTCCCGGTCGACTCTCGGTGCGGGTTCTTTCTTTACTTGCTCCGGGACCGTAGCGCCCAGCCTCTGCCTAGCAACGTCCAGCCTAGCCTCAATGTTCTGTATCCGCCCCTCAAATAGGGAGACGAGGTCGTTCCTCAGGCCCTCCAGCTCCCCCACCTCGACCACTAGCTCGACGTCCTTCAGCTTCGTCTGCAGGTCCTTGATCTGGTCACTGTAGCGCTTGGAGATCATCTCCCTCTCATCCCTGGTGATCCTCCCTTCCGTTTCCGCTTCGTAGAGCTTCATCATAGCTGAAGATAGGAGGTCCCTCTCGACCATAATCGTCCTCATTTCCCTCCTCGAGCGGTCCAGGTCTGCCTTGTCGAAGGTTGTAGCCATCGCCCTTGTCCCCTGTTCTGCTTTGGCTGCGGCGACAACTTTTGTCGGCTTGGCCCGCGAATAAAACACGTAGTAGGAAACGACACCACCAAGGCCGAGCCCGGCCGCTCCCGCGATCACGGCTGTTAGGATATCGACCATGCTGGTTTTTCCTTGCCTGTGCTACTGCGCCCTCGGTATAAAAGTAGAATTGCAGTCACGCGATGCAGAACATGGCCCATCGCCTTTCGCCCAGACGGGCTCGGGCTTGGACTTAGCTGGGCGGCGGGGAGATCATGATGATGTTATCCCCCCTTACGATTAGTGTCCCGAGGGAATTTGACTGTCCGTCCTCCGCGACTTCCTCGGCCTTCTCGAGAGAGAGGTTCATGTGCTGGTCGAAGCCTTGGAGGGTCCCTCGTATCACCTTCCCTCCCTTCAGCTTGATGAGCACGACCTTCCCCATGCTGGTCTCGAGCTCTTTGACGGCCATGTCTACGGACAAAGACTTCCCTGATTCCGGCCTCTCGAATTCATTTATTTAAGCAGTAATTCGCCGCGGGTCAGTTGAAAAAGTGGGTCCTATCTCACCGCGACTCCGCCGATATGATAGCAAGGATTGAATCCGTCCTTGGACTTGGCTTGTACCTCCAGAAGTCAGCCCAGGCCCAGTGCGCCGAGCCCGAGCCCGGGGTCGTGTTCGTCGTCCTCGACGGGTACGAGTTCGTCCAAGCGGGGGAAAATTACTTCCCCTTCCTCGGGTCTCAGGAGACCCTGACCCGCTTCCCCCAGGCGTTCGTCGACGAGGGGGCGATCAAGTTCTTGCTCAACGGCGCCGACGTCATGAGGCCGGGGATTAGGAAGCTCGATGACTGGGGAGAAGCCGGGAAAATTGTTGTGGTCCGAGAGGAGAAGAAGGGGAGGGCCATCGCTCTGGGACCCGCGAATGTGACCAGCTCGGAGGCCAAGTCGATGACGAGGGGAAGCTGTATCAAGAACCTCCACCATCTGGGGGACAAATACTGGAACCTTCACAAAACCCTCTAGTTGAGAAGCGCGGACATCAGTTTCACGGCACCCTCCCCTTATATGCTGAGAACGAAATCTCTGATATCTGAACAAAACTCTACAACTCGGTCTAACTAATTCACATCTATCATAGAATTGCGAAGCCGCCCTATGCTTAATAATAGGCCGCGGGAAAAGGAGTTACAACAATCAAATGTCTGGAGTGATGCAGGAAAGGAAGATGGAAGGGAAGAGCAAGGAGATTCTGCTCAAGGCGCTCGCTCTCCGGACCATCGAGGACATTCCGAAGATTCAGGAAGACGTCACCAACAAGACAATCGTGATATTGAAGGTCACCCCTCTCGCCCAGAAGAGCCTGGAAGAGCTCAAATCGTCGGTAGAACAACTGTATGAATTCGCGACGTCCGTGGGCGGGGACATCGCAAGGCTCGGGGACGAAAGGGTTGTGATTACGCCGCCGGGCGTGAAGATCTGGCGCGGACTCCAGTAGAAAGGAATCCGAGGATTCACGGAGCGAGTTTCTTCCGCACTGTTAATATTTCGAGGCCGGTCGAAATTGCGACGGCATGGCGGAGACAAAGGAGATATCAGATTTCGATGAACTGCGTAAGCTCCGCCTAGCAGACGAAGGCTATTTCGTGATAACAGACACAGCACGCCCCGCGCTGGTCCATCGAGTGAACGCGAAATGCATCACCGCGGACAGCTTCAATCTCAAAGTGGTCATCAACGGGCGCAAGCAGGGGAGCTACTTCTGGGTAGACAGCGTCGCGACGGCATCCCACGAATTCGCTGCAAAGCGCTGCAAAGTATGCAAGCCCGAACTATTCTTAGTTCCGCCATCAACTTTCGATCCCTAGCAGACCGGCTCCCCATCATGATGATGCGTCCGTCGGGATGTATCGTCTGAGGCTCGTCTCGCTTCTTGTTTCTTCAGTAAACTCTGATTGCTTCTTGGACCGCGGGATGGATGGCAGGTATGCGGTAAATCCTCTGGATGGCATATGCGAGGTTTTCCGTCTTTCGCTTGTCTCCGTGATTGACCAGGACG
Source organism: Nitrososphaerales archaeon (assembly GCA_035935095.1). Classification (GTDB taxonomy): domain Archaea; phylum Thermoproteota; class Nitrososphaeria; order Nitrososphaerales; family Gagatemarchaeaceae; genus UBA183. Next base: position 81,631 of record DASYXJ010000041.1, read on the forward strand.
AGCTGGAGCTTGGGTCTCACCTTGCCCACGAACCTTATGATCTGGTTGTAGTCGCTGTGGCCGCTGAACCCGTCTATCTTCTGGACCGCGCACTTTACGTCGACTATCTTGATCTTCCCGTTCTGGTCCATGAGGCTCGCTTGGCTCCCACCGTCTAGGACTCTGCGGCCTATGGTCCCCTGGACCTGGTAAGAAACGAACAATATCTTGTTCTTGTCAGAAGGAGCAAGGTTCTCGAAGTAATCGAGCACAGGACCCCCTTCGAGCATACCCGAAGTCGCCATTATGATGGCCGGTCCCTCACGGTACGCCTCCTCCCTGTCCGTCGGGTGCTCGACCTCCGTGAAATACTCGGAAACGAACGGGTTGACCCCCTCCTCGAGGATTTTTGTCCTTAGCTCCCTCGAAAGGTAGTCAGCGTAGGAAACATGGATGGCGGTTGCCTCCGATATCATCCCTTCAGTGAATACTGGCGCCTCGACAAGGATCTTGTTCCGCATGTACTGGTCTATCACCAACAAGATCTCCTGGGCCCTCCCCACCGCCGGAATGGGGATCAATACTTTCCCGCCCCCCTTCAAAATTCCATTGATTGCGTTGACGAAGTTCATTTCCACTTCTTCCCGGACGGGCATGATGTCCTCCTTTGCCCCGTAGGTGCTCTCTGTGACTAGGGTCTCAACCCTCGGGTAGTTCCAGGTCGCGGAATCGAAGAGCTGTGTCCTGCCGTACTTGTAGTCCCCGGTGTAAACAATGTTGTGGGCTCCCTCGCCGATGTGCAGGTGGACGGTCGCCGAACCCAGAATGTGGCCGGCGTTGTTGAAGACGAGCTTTATGTCAGGAGAGATGTCAGTGACCATCCCGTAGGGGAGGGTGATCGAGTGCTGGATCATGTCCCTGATGTCCTTCTGGTCGTAGACCAGCCTTCCGCCTTCTATCTGTGCAATCTTCACGAAATCATTCTGTAGAAGGGTCATGAGAGGAAGGGTCGGCTCGGTGCAGTAGACGGGCCCGTCATAGCCGAACTTGTACATGGCGGGGAGGAAGCCCATGTGGTCAAGGTGGGCGTGGCTAATGACTATCGCATCGATATCGTTGGGGGAGACGTCTGCCCAGTCCAAACGCGGGTAGGCGTCCCAGGTGTTCCTCGAGCCAGGGTGGATGCCGCAGTCAAGGAGGACTTTGCTCTCGGCCGTTTCTACGAGCAAGGACGACCTCCCGACCTCCTGGAACGCGCCCAGCGTCTTGATTGTCACATGCTCCGTTGCAGCGATCCGCGGCCTGAATATGGCCTCCCCCAGTTCCCTGTAGAATTTCTCCCTGATTTCGCTCCCAGCTTTCAGGGCATAGTACACGTTCTGAATCGCCGTGGACTTGATGTGCGGGGCCTTCCTCACCTTCACCTTCCACCCCGTCTGCTCCATCGCCGCCCCAAGGTCGAAGCCCACCTCCTGGGAGAGGATCCTCGGGTTCCCCGCCTCGACCGTAATCTCCCCGAGTGCGTCATCGAAGAAGTAATTGGAGACTTCGGCCTCGACGGGGAGGGTCTTCTCCAAAGTCTGCCTGGCTTCGTTCTCCGGCTTCCTGATTGACTTTTCAGTCCTAGTGACCACCCGTTTCTTCAGGGTGTTCACGATCTCAGAGATCACGTAGCTGTTCTTGTGGAGGAAGGCCGGGTTCTTCGTGTAGAGCGCAATCCTCGGCCCTTCGTATTCGATTCTTGTTATCTGAGCTTCCGCTGGGATATTGTTCAGAATGGCGCTCATTAGGCTTACGCCGTTCGTTTTCTGCTCCAAGACTAATTGTTAGTTGTAAATTGGGCCAGGAGTTTGTCCTTCTCCTGTTCGGAAATCTCTCTGAAGCCTTCCTTGTCCAAGATGGCCACGTCGAAGTGGTCTCCGGTTGCAACATTCCTCCGTGTGGCCGCTATGATCGCTTTCGCGGCAAGAGGGTAAACCTTGGACGCCGGCATGCCTTCCTTGAACTCCGATTCCAGGACACCATAGGCCACAGGTGAACCGCTCCCAGTCGCGACGACCTTCTCCTTGTTCATGGACCCGAAGAAGTCAACGTTGAAGATTGAGCCCCCTCCTCCGTCTACGCCCCCAACGAGGACATCGGCGATGAACGGGTAGAGCCTTGACGAGAATAACATGTTGGACACGACCTGGGCCGCCGCCTTTACCGGCATGGGGCGGCTCTTTTCGATCCTGTAGAGGTTAGTATAATACTTCAGAGTGTCGACGACGTTCTGCGCGTCCGCAACACCGCCTGATATTGTCATTGCCAAATTATTGTCGATTCTGAGAAGCTTCTTCCCCCTCTTGTGAGCGATGAACCCCCCCGCAGTCACCCGCGTGTCGGTGGCCAGGACAACTCCATCCGAACACACGAGTCCCACCGTCGTAGTACCGTGATAAACGGCAGACCCCAGTGTCTTCCGACCCGATGTGTTGAATTCTTTTGACATGTTCACAAACCCCTTCAGAACGGCAAATTCCGCGTGAGCCGGTCGCTTATTTAATCTTGTGGAGAAGAGAAAGAGGCTTCGAGCGGGAGCACACTCGTTTACGATGAGCCGGGACCGACCGGGAGCCTACGGGTGCGCTTAAATCCGTAGAACAGGCGTCGCCCAACATGGACCAAGGCTACCACCTCATGGAGCTTCCGACGAAGGTCCTAATCGGCCAAGGCGTCCTCGCGAAACTCGGAGAGTTCATGGAAGAATCCGCAGGGGACAGGAAGATAGTCATCGCCGCGGGCTCAAACGTTGCAGCAAAGGTAAAAGTTGCCGTAGATTCGGCGCTCAAGAACGAGAGAACCTGGGTGGAGGTCCGAGCCGCCGACACAAAGAACGTGGAAAGGGTGGTCCGGGCAGGTGCGGATTCGGGGTGCATAGTAGGTGTGGGCGGAGGGAAGAGCGTTGACGTCGGCAAGCTGGCGGCATTCAAGATGCACCTTCCGTTCTACTCAGTTCCAACAAGCGCATCCCACGACGGCATTGCCAGTCCCTTCGCATCCTTGAAGGGCCTCGACCGGCCGTACTCGATAATGGCCAAGCCTCCGGTCGGGATTCTCGCCGATATCGACGTGATAGCGTCGGCCCCCAGGCGCCTGCTTGCATCGGGTTGCGGGGACCTCGTGTCGAAGTTGACCGCGGTAAAGGACTGGCATCTGGCGCACAGGGTGACCGGGGAATACTACGGCGGCTACTCGGCCAGCCTGGCGCTGATGAGCGCCCACGTGGTCCTCGACCGGTCCAGGAAGATTGGAAAATTCGGTATGGAGAGTGTTAGGGATCTTGTCGAGGCGCTCATCAGCACGGGGGTCGCTGCCGGGATAGCCGGGAGTTCCAGGCCCTGCAGCGGGTCGGAGCACCTGTTCAGCCATTACTTGGATCTGATCGCGCCTGACTCGGGGCTTCACGGGGAGAAGTGCGGCATCGGGACGATAATGATGGCCAAGCTGCACGGGATTGACTGGAGGCGGGTCCGTTCGTCCCTGAAGAATGTGGGGGCCCCAGTCGAAGCCTCCCAGCTCGGGGTTGACGACACAATGATAGTCGAGTCGTTGGTTAGGGCATCTTCTATCCGCCCGGACCGGTACACCATCCTTTCGAGGGGGAAGCTGAACAGCCGGAGCGCAAGGATTTTGGCGAAGTCGACGGGCGTAATCTAGGCAGTCTGTGCCGGGGCTGCCTTCTTCAATCTGGTCTTCGGCGGTTCCGCGGGCTTTGAAGGTTTGACTGCCTTCGGCTCTTCCTTCTTGGCCAGCGCTTTTTCGTTTACGAAACTCTCGATGAATGTCAGCTTAGACACCGCGGGGACGAACTTGAAGATATCGTTGGAGATTCCTCTTTTGATTATCTGAAGTCCCTCGAGCAGGTAGAGGTCGTCGGGGATCGTCACCGCAAGTTCGCCTCTGGCGAGTTCGAAGGAAGCCTTCTTCCCCTCTCCCCCCAGCCTCCTGTCGATGAGCGCCCTGACCTTGTCCTCATCCCCGTCGACCTTCTTCAGGACATCGATATCGTAGACGATGGACTTCCCTCCCAGCCTGTGGTTGAAGTCCACCTGGGCTCTCCCCGACCCGATGAACCTGACGATTCCCACGCGGTTGTCAATTTCTACTGAATCACCGACCGCGATTTCGTGTTCCCTCTCGCCGAACTTGCGCAGCGGAACCATTCGGACCTGGGTTGGGTCCCTGACCCCGAACGCCTTCTCAGGAGGCAGTTCTATCTCCTTCTTGTCTCCCACATTCATCTTTGCAACTTCGGCGTCTAGACCAGCGATGAGCCAACCTTCCCCGACAGCGACGAGCCTGGGCTCGTACTTCCTCGAATCATCGTGAATCTTCAGCTTCTTCGCCTCCTCCTCGACGGTGGATTCGATCCCCTCCCCGGTGTCCTTCACCCGCGAGGTGTAGTTGGCGAAGATCAGGGTCCCTTTTTCAAAAGCCATTGGATTCGACAAGCCCTCGTATTGGGTTTATAGACTTTCATCAGTTGTGGAAGACAGACACCGTTTCACCGATGGCCTTCAACGTTGTTTCGGCAATTTCCTTGTTTATGTTACCCATGCATCCAACCCTGAAGACCTTACCGGCGAAAGGTCCGAATCCTCCGGCTATCACCACCCCATGGTCGTGGAACAGCGACTTCCTGAACGCAGCGTCGTCAACGCCTTCGGGATAGAAGGAAGCGAGCACGGTCCTCGACCTCACCGACCTCTCCGCAACTGGTTTCAACCCCAGGCCAGCAAAGCCATCGTATAGTAGGGATGACATCTCTTCGTGCCTCGCGACCCTCTTCGCCAGGCCTTCCTCCAGCAGCTCGCTGAGGGCCTCATTGAGCGCGTAGTACACTGGGAGGGCCGGAGTGAAGGGCGTCTCTCCCCTTCCGCCGTATTCCAAGTACCTGGGTATGTCGAAATACCTTGTCTTCGGCGGAGACTTCTTGAGGAACTCGAGTACCCGGTCGCTCACTGAAACAAGCGCCAAGCCGGGAGGAGCTGCGATGCACTTTTGGCTCCCAGTGATGCAGACATCGACGCCCCATCGGTCGACTGGAATCGAGTATCCCCCAAGGCTCGATATGGCGTCGACCACAGCGAAGGCTCCGTTGTCCCGAGTCAGCTTCGTCGCTGCCTCCAGGTAAGGCGCCGCCACACCGGTGCTTGTCTCGTTGTGCACAAGGAATAGGGCTTTGAATCCCCTATGCTGCTCCATGGCTTCCTGCAGTTGGTCGAGGCCAGGTACCTTCCCAAAATCGGAGGTAACCCGGACCGCCTCGCCCCCAGCCATCTCCACTGCTTCGGCGAGCCTGCCGCTGAACTCACCGAACACAGGAACCAGGGTGACATCTCCGGGCCTGATCAAGTTGAGGACAGCCGCTTCGACTCCACCCGTCCCCGAGGAGGAAAACACGACCACCTCTCCTTCCGTCTGAAAGAGGTGCCTGGTCTTTTCGAGGAGCCCTTTGTTGAGCTCCCGGAAGGCATCCCCCCTGTGATTGATGATGGGCCCCTGCATTGAATGCATCACCCTCTCCGACACATTGGTCGGACCCGGGAGCATGATCAGCTTCTTCCGACTTTCCACCCTATGCACCTTGGAGGTCCTTACGCATCAGGGCTCTCACCCTTTCCACTCCGCCAAAACGCTTGACGAGCTTCGCAACCTGGGGAGGTACCAAGCTGTCCCAGTCCTTTCTCTCCAATATCCTGGCCCTGACGTTCGTCGCAGAATACCTGCTCCTGTCCAAGTATGGGACCGCTTTGACTTCAATCCCACCTTCATTGAAAAGGAGAAACGTGAGGGCGTCGTTTGTGAAAACGATATCGAACTTCGGTACCATTGATTCGACCGATGTGACCCACAACGAGTGGGAATCGGCGTCGACAATAGGAATCGCCATCCACTTCGAGGGGTCGACCCCGTTGCCGTCCAAGGCGCTCTTGATCATCGTTATCCTCTCCCCCGCAGTGAAGGGGTTGTCCCTCTCGTGACTCCTTTGGGCAGAGCCCACGACGACGTAGAGGTATTGGACCTGCCTTAGGGCATATTTCACGGCTGCGAGGTGTCCAAGGTGGAACGGCTGGAAGCGGCCCACGAAGAGACCGACTCGCATTCCCTTTTCGTCTCGGCGGCCCGGTGAGACCTATTTAAGAAAACGTGCACTCCCGCCGGACCATGGAGTTCCTCGAGGTCGACGGTTCGCAGGGTGAGGGAGGGGGTCAGATTCTGAGGACTGCGCTAGCTTTCTCAGGAATCCAGTCGAAGCCTGTCAAGGTCACCAAGATCCGGGCAGGAAGACCGACCCCCGGACTCAAAAGGCAGCACATCTCCGCCGTCGAGGTTCTTGCGGAAGTCTTCGGCGGACAGGTGAGAGGCGCAAAGGAGGGATCCTCCGAGGTCAGATTCATTCCTGGGCCTCCGCGGAGCGGTTCCCTCTCGTTCGACATGGGGACAGCTGCGAGCATTACTTTGGTTCTCCAGGCCGTGGTGCCAGCTGTAGCGCTCGCCGGCTCAAGTCTTTCAATCGAGCTGGTCGGGGGGACCGACGTGCCCTGGAGTCCTACCTTCGACTATTTCCGCGATGTCGTCCGCCAGGCATTCGGAGCAATTGGGATCAAATTCGAAGTTTCGGCCATCAAGCGAGGCTATTATCCACGTGGAGGAGGGAAGGTGAAAGCGTCCATCAATCCCAGCAGATCGGTGGTCCCGATTGATCTATTGGCCGAGCCGAGCTTGTCGGATGCAAGGATCCGCAGCAGGTGCGGAGGTCTTCCAGGGCATGTTGCGGAACGCCAGCTCGCGGCCGCCTCGGAGGTTCTCGCGAAGTCAGGGATCAGAACCAGTGAGAGCGAGGTCGTGGTCGAGCAGACAGAATCGCCGGGGTCGTCTGTCTTGGTCTACTCCACTGCGGGCGGATTCTACCTAGGGTCCGACGCGATTGGGGCGAGAGGAAAACGCGCTGATGCAGTAGGTTCCGACGCGGGAAACAAGTTCGTTGCAATCGCGAATTCGGGGGCGTGCCTTGATTCGAACTTGGCAGACATGCTGCTCCCCCTGCTCTCGCTCGCACCCGGACCTTCGAGGGTGAAAATCCCAGATGTGACGACTCATCTGGAGTCAGGCCTGCGACTTGCGCGCCAGTTCACATCGTGCACCTACTCGGTCGAGCCCGATGGTAAGAGTTCCATCGTGACGATGACGCCTACAAAGACCAAGTGACGGTAGGCGGGCACAATGTCTAAAAAGGCGAGTCTTTTCGGTCGGATGGATTTCTAATGTCTTACGACCAGTACTTGCCCGGGGCAACAGCAGTGGGGATCGCTTACAGGGACGGCGTCGTCTTGGGCGCTGAAAGACGGATCACCCTCGGCAGCTTCGTGAGGAGCAAGTCGGGAAAGAAAGTCTTCAAGGTCACCGAAACCGTCGGTGCGGTTTGCGCGGGGATGGTGGCCGACATGCAGAATCTGGTGAAGGAAGTGGGTGTATACTCGAAGCTCAAGGAACTGGAGGCCAGGAAGGCGCTTAAACCTAATTCTGTTGCAAAGCTCATGTCGACCCTTATGTTCCAGAACAGATACGCACCACTCCTGACCCAGGTAATCTTGGGAGGGGTGGGAGACAAGCCGATTGTCTACGTTCTCGACCCGCTGGGGAGTGTAATCTCCGACCAGTATGCAACAGTCGGAACTGGGGAGGAGACTGCCATCGGCGTGGTCGAAGCTTCGTACAGCCCTACCATGTCCCAGAAGGAAGCTAGGGACCTTCTAGTTTCTGCCATCAAAGCCGCCGTGGCCAGAGACGCGATGAGCGGCAACGGAATCGATATCCTGTCGATAGACAAAACAGGGATCAAAGAGGAAGGACTAAACCTGTAGGTGCGTCGAGTTTGTGGACTTACAAGGGGATCGGGGTCCACTGGCTCGGGCATGACTCATTCGTTCTTCAGGGGTCACTGACGATTGTTATCGACCCATTCAAGGCGAAAGGAGATTACAAGGCGGACATCCTGCTTATCAGCCACGAACACTACGACCACCTTAGCGACGACGACATCAAAAGGTTCACCAGCCCGTCGACCATCATCTTAGCCCCCAAAGTATGCGAGGGACCGCTTAGACCTTATTCCTTGGAAAAGAAGTTCGTCGAGCCGGGCTCGAAACTCGAGGTGAAGGGGGTTCTCGTGGAGGCAGTCCCCGCCTACAATCTGAACAAGTTCAGAGAGCCGGGCAAGGTATTCCACCCGAAGGCCGACGGGAGGGTCGGGTACATCGTGACGCTGGACGGGGTCAGGTTCTACCACGCGGGGGACAGCGACGCGACACCAGAGATGAAGGCCATCGACGTGGACGTCGCCCTTCTTCCGGTTTCCGGGACCTATGTGATGACGGCGGAGGAAGCTGCCGGGGCCGCGACGGCCATGAAGGCGAAGGTCGTCGTCCCCATGCACATCGAATCCATCGTTGGATCTAGGGCAGACGCGGAGAGGTTCAAGAAGCTCGTGGGAGGCGCTCGCACCGTGCAGATCCTGGAAAAGGAATAGGCACTACTCGGGAACGCTGTCCGACTTCAGCTTCCCGTTCTCCAGTTTGACGAAGAGGAACCTGTTGTCTGCGAAGACGAGGGTGAGCTCGTTTTCTTTCTCCTCGACGGTTAGCAGGGCTTTGCCGACTATGCTATCGAACTTTGCCATTGGCGACTCCGCCCCTCAATGTCCGTATTTCTATTTTTGCCGCTTCAATCCTTCAGGTATTTCGTAAGTTCGTCCGTCCTGGAATCGGACATCCCCTCTTCGACCGATGCTCCTGTGGTGGCCTTGATGGCCTGCCTGATCACTTGGTCAAAGCTTGCGCTTCTCGTTTTTGTCTTCAGCTTCTTCAAAGCCCGATGAGTATCATCGTGCACCCTAACCGACTTCCCCATGACGGTCTCGTGAGCCTCTCGCTATTTAGACATAGAAGAAATGACTCAGTTTCGTCGCGAGTTCATCATCTGCCCGGGAGCTTACTCCGGGCTATGACTGGGACGGCGTTCACCTCATCGTCGATGGTTCGCCTTCTGGCTTCGATTTAGGCTTTATCTGCGGTTTCCTGACCCGGCGCCGTGGGTTTCCTCGAAGGGACGAAAGTCGTAGATGCCACGCGACTGCTCCCCGGAGGATTCTGCACAATGCTCCTCTCGGACATGGGGGCCGAGGTGGTCAAGGTGGAGCAGCCGGGCCTCGGCGACTACATGCGCGCGACGCCCCCGACAAAAGACGGAAGGAGCCCGACTCACTCCACCGTGAACAGGAACAAGCAGAGCATTGGAATAAACCTGAAGGCCCCGGCCGGGCGGGCGGTGATGCGCCGCCTTCTGAAGGAGGCGGATGTCTTCGTCGAAGGCTTCAGGCCTGGGGCGATGGCGCGCCTTGGATTTTCCTTCGCCGATGTGAAGAAGGTGAATCCGCGGATAGTGTACTGTTCCATTTCTGCCTACGGCCAGAAGAACGGGCTCAGCTCGATGCCTGGGCATGACATAAACTTCCAAGCGATGGCAGGCACCCTCGGCTATTCCCCGGGTCCGGAGGTCCCGTTGTTGCAACTGGGGGATCTGGCTTCTGGAATGTACGCCGCGATTGCGATTCTCGGAGCATTGGTTCACCGGAGGGGGGCGGTATACCTAGATGTCCCCATAGTCCCTTCACTTCTCTCCTGGATGGTCATCCCCGCTTCAGCATACCTGGCGACAGGGCATCCTCCAGAGGAAGGGCACAGCCTGGTATTCGGGTCGACCCCGTTCTACAACCTCTACGAGACCTCCGACGGCAGGGAAATTGCGGTCGCCGCCATCGAGCCTGAGTTCTGGCGGAACCTGGTGACCGTCTTGGGGGTTCCGGGGCTGGAGCACAAAAGGTTCGGCACAACCGAGGAAAGAAGAGAGGTGACCTCGGAACTCAAGCGGGTCTTCCTCACCAAGACCAGGGACGAATGGGCCGAACTCTTGATGGATAGGAATACGTGCGCAACTCCGGTGATGACCGTCGAAGAGGCCCTGACAAGCAGCTGGGCCAAGAACCTCAAAATGCTCGTCGAGCTGTCGAAGGGAGAGACGGTACTGAACGGCCCACTCAGGACGAGGCCTCCTCCCAGGACCAAGCCTTTCACCAGGGCCCCCTCACTCGGAGAGGATACTGGGAAGGTAATGGCTTCCCTCGGCTATTCCAGAAAACAGGTGGAGGCGCTGAAGGCCCGCGGCGCCATCGAATAAGCCGACGAGATTGATTCTGAAACTCGGACCCAGACAATTTCCCTTCGTCACGAGCTACGCGCGTCGCAACAGCATCGCGAACCCTTGCCCGCCGCCGACGCAGAGAGTAGCCACTCCGTACTCCTTGCCGGTGTCGTGCAGCTCCCTCGCGAGAGTCCCAACGAGTCGCGCGCCCGACGCCCCCAGCGGATGGCCGATCGAGATTGCGCCGCCGTGTATGTTCACCCTTGCCGGGTCGAGTCCGAGCTCCCTTATTGCGTAAAGGACCACAACCGCGAAGGCCTCGTTGATTTCCCACAGATCCACGTCGCCCGCCCTGATGCCCGCCCGCTCCAGCGCCTTCTTCGAGGCAGGGACCGGACCCTTGCCCATGACGCTTGGGTCTACGCCCGCCCAACCCATCGACACAATTTTTGCAAGAGGCTGGAGCCCGCGTTCCTCGACCTTCTGCTTTGATGCCAGGGCCACCAACGAGGCGCCCGCGTTCAAAGGCGATGAGTTTCCGGCCGTGATCAAGCCCCCCGGTTTGAATGAAGAGGGGAGCTTGGCGAGCTGCTCCATCGTCGTGTCCTTCCTGATGCTCTGGTCGACGTCGATTACCCGTTCCTGACCGTCAACCTCGACTCGCATCTCCTGCAACTCTCCCTTGAACCACCCTTCGTCTACGGACTGGGCGGCCTTCTGGTGCGATTCAAGAGAGAAGCGGTCCATCTCCTCCCTCGTCATTCCTGCTTCCCCGGCGAGTTTCTCCGCGGTCAGCCCCATCGAGTATCCGACGTTCATCTGGTATCTCGCATACTCAGGCCTTGTCAGGAGCCTGGTGTTCGGCGCCAGGCCGGGGTTGTTTGTCATTGGCACATGCGTCAGATGCTCCATTCCCCCTGCAAGGACGACGTCCGAGTTGCCTGTCATTATCTCCATGGCCCCCTCCGATGCAGCGTTCATCGACGAGGCGCACGCGCGGTCGATGGCCATGGTCGGGACCGAGACCGGGAGCCCAGCGAGCAGGGCTGGGTGCCTCCCTCCGTACAGCCAGTTCTCCCCTGTCTGGAAGGCGCACCCTGTGATGACGTCCCCGACCTCCTCGGGTTTGAACGATGTCCTGTCGAGAAGCCTTTTGATCAAGATGCTCAACGCCTGGTCCATCCGCAGCGAATTGTACACATCCCTCTCCGGCTGTGCGGGCCTCGACCTCGAGAATGGGACTCTCAGAAAGTCTGCGACGTAGACGTCTCTTAGTTCTGTCAGAGCCTCATCACTTTCCTTCGAATTCTGCCTTCCTCTTTCCCAGGAATGCAGCTACTCCCTCTTTGAGGTCCTCTGTCCCAAACAGCACCCCGGCGGCCTTCGCCTCCATATCGAGTCCGGCGTCGGTAGGTGTCTCCGCCCCTTTTTCCAGGAGCTTCTTGGCGAGCATCACAGCCACCGGGGCTTGGGCCGACGCGAGCTCAGTGGCGTATCTAACCGCGAATTCATCTGGGTCGACAGAAGAGACGAGGTGGTTTACAAGGCCGATTTCCAAGGCGCGTTTTCCCTTTATTCTCTCGGAGGTAAGTATTAGAGAGCTGGCGCGGGATAGCCCCAGTAGCTTCGGCAGCCTCTGAGTCCCTGACCATGCGGGGACCAGGCCCCGAGTCAATTCAGGAAAGCCGATTTCAACGTCCTCGGTCGCAATTCTAATGTCGCAAGAAATTGCAAGCTCGAGGCCCCCGCCGAGGGCGTAGCCCTTGAGGACCGCGATTGTGAGCTTTGGCAATTCGGAAAGCCTGCCCAATATCCTGGCTCCCTTCCTTGCGAATTCCATGAAAGCATTTGAGTCTCTGAAGAATTGAGAAAGGTCCGCGCCGGCGGAAAAGACGGTACCTTCTCCTGTCACGACCACGACTCGGACTTCTGAATCGTCCCAAAGTTCTGTCACAATTCGATCAAGCCCGTCAAGGACATCCGAGTTGATCATGTTGAGCCTCGGCCGGCTAATCGTGACCCTGGCTACGCCCCCCGCGAGCTTCTCCAAACGGACGAATTCTGTTCTATTAGTCATTCCTTGGGCTCGATTCCGGTCTTCGCCTCGGATAGGCGAGCCCGAGGCCTGAGCCGAAGGCGAGAGCCTCCCCTCCACGACGTCGCGCATCCTCCCTTCTGCAATGGAGCGAGCAGGAGCGAAGACCCCGCAGTCAAACTTGGCCGCAAGTTCCTCCAACTTCGCCTTGACTTCCGCGTTGCTCAGGTCCTTGGCGACCGCGATGGGACCGAAGGGCCTGTTCATACCCAAAGTCACCCCTTTCTCAATGTCTTCGGGACCCGCAACACCTTCTTCAATCAGCTTGACTGTCTCATTTATCTCGAGCGCGAAGATGTCCATCAGAGAGACCTTGTCCGTCGGTGAGGCCTCGGGGATTTGTGCTTTCCCATTCGACCAGTCGTAGAAGCCCTTACCGGTCTTTTTGCCGAGCAAGCCTGCCGCCACCATCTTGGCGAACGTGACTCCTTTCCCGTACTCCGTTGAGACCGCCTTTGCGAAGTACGCTAGGGAGTCAGCCCCGATGTCGACCCCGACGAAATCAAGAAGCTCGTAGGGTCCCATTGGGAGTCCTTGGCTCTTCGCGTAGACATCGACCTCCGGTGGAGTTGCGATTCCCTTGTCGAGTATGAGGCAGAAGAGCAAAGTGTCGGCGGCGTTGATCCTGTTCACTATGAACCCCGGGCTATCCTTCTGGACCTTGACCGCGGTCCTTCCTAGCTTTGAGCAGACTTCGACGACCTGGTCCACGACTGCCGGGTCGGTCTGTGCACCGGGTATCACCTCGACGAGTTTCATTGCCATCGGCGGGTTGAAGAAATGCATCCCCACCATTCTTTCGGGCCTGTCGGTCGCAACAGCCAAGTCTGAGATCCTGATGTTCGAAGTGTTCGAAGCCAGTATGGCGCCTCGGGGCGCAAGGTCGGACACCGCCTTGAATACGGACCTCTTCAGCTCCAGGGACTCGGGCACAGCCTCGAGGACCAAGTCGGCCTGGGAAACGGCGCTTTTCATGTCACCGAAGTATTCAATGCGAGAAAGCGCCGACTGTGAATTCTCTTTGGTGAGCTTCCCTCTTTCGACGAGTCTGTCAATGCTCGCCCCGATTCTGCTCTTGGCTCTGTTGAGCATCTCAGGAAACTTGTCCGTGAGGCTTACTTCGTAGCCACTGACGGCGAATAGCTCGGCTATACCGTGCCCCATGTCTCCCGCGCCCACTATTGTAACTTTCCTGATTCCCATTGCTTCGTGTATCGGCCCCGACCAGAGGTCGCTTAACCCTTTATGGGGGAAAGGCCAGAATGAAAGGTGTCCGGGGCGAAAGGTTATCTCACACTCAAAAGGCGCTTTCATTTGATGGTGGCTCTCGTCCCCGAATCAAGACCTATGAGACGTGAGATGAAATGAGCACCCTTTCACCTACCTCCTCCGACTACGAAATCGTAGTTTCAGAAGAGCACGAGGCTTTCAGGAAGGCAGTCAGGGAATTCGCCGAAAAGGAGGTCGCTCCCGTTACCCAGAAGATTGACAGGGAGAACCAGATGGACATGCGACTGGTCAAAAGGGCGGCCGAGCTCGGCCTGTTCGGGATTCCGTTCCCCGAGGAGTACGGAGGGGGGAGCGGCGATGACCTCTCGCTGGTGCTTGCCACCGAGGAGATTGCGAGGTTCTCGGCTGCCTTTTCAGCCGTGGTGGGCGCCACCTACCTGGTATCGACTCCTATCTTCCTCTTCGGCAACGAGCAGCAGAAGCGAAACTACTTGGTCCCGATAGCGAAAGGAGAGAAGCTCGCGGCCCACGCCATGACCGAGCCCGGCACAGGCTCAGACGTCGCTGCCATTAAGACAAATGCCCAGAAGAAGGGGGACAGATACGTCATCAACGGGAAGAAGATGTTCATCACCAACGGCGACAAGGCGGACCTCTTCCTGATTTTTGCGAGGACAAGCCCCATGGAGGGCAGCAAGAGGCACCAGGGGGTCACTGCGTTCATCGCCGAGAAGGGAATGCCAGGCCTGACCGTCGGCCAACGCACGGACGTCATAGGCCTCAGAGGGGACCAGCCGGTGGAGCTTGTGATGGATAACCTCGAAGTGCCAGAGACCAACATTGTAGGGGAAATAGGGAGAGGCGTCCGGATTGCCCTCACTTGCTATGACCACGGCAGGGTCGGCGTCGCCGCCCAGGGGACCGGCCTCGCACAGGCCGCACTGGAAGCGGCCCTGAACTACTCGACTCAGAGGCAGACTTTCGACAATTTTCTACTTAGCTATCAGCAGGTGCAGTTCAAGATAGCCGAGATGACAGCAGCGGTCCACACGGCGCGTCTTCTAACATACTGGGCGGCTACTCTGACCAAGAAGGGGAAGGATTTCATCAAAGCCTCCTCGATTGCTAAGATAATGGCGACGGAGGCGGCCGAAAAGAACGCCCACATGGCAATGCTCATCATGGGGGCCGCCGGAGTCTCGACCGACATGCAGGTTGAGAGGATACTGAGGGATTCTCAGATAATCAAGACCTACGAGGGGACAAATGACATTCAGCGCCTCACCATAATGAAAGAGGTGGCGAAGGAGATGGGGGTTGTCGGCTAAACGCGCCTCCATCTTCAGGGAAATTGAAATAGGGCCCACCCCCCTTTCAACTTTCGAGAAATGAACAGGGTCGCCATCGTAGGCATCGGTCATTCAAAGTTCGGCAGGAGGATCGACGTGAACATCGCCGAGCTCGCGTTTGAATCAATCAAACAGGCCGTCGACGATGCCGGCGTCGACAAGAAGGACATCAAGAATGTAATCTTAGGCAGCGCCGGGACCTGGTATGAGGAGTCTCTCCCCGCGGTAATCGTCAACGAATACGCTGGCCTGGACTCCGTGGGAACTATGAGGGTCGAGGCGGCGTGCGCCAGTGGGAGCGCTGCCCTGAAGTCTGCTTACAACAGCATCGTCAGCGGGGAGGGGGACGTGGCCATGGCAGTCGGAGTTGAGAAAATGAGCGAAGTGGACACCCCGACGTCTGTGGAGCTCATCGGGAGGGCCGGCTCGTACATGTGGGAGTTTGAGAATTACGGGATGACATTTCCAGCGTACTACGCCCTCTACGCCGTGGCTCATATGAAAAAATACGGCACCACGGAAGAGGACATGTCCAGGGTGTCGGTCAAGGCCCACCATTACGGGGCGATGAATCCCAACGCGCAATTCCAGAAAGAGATAACTCTCGAAAAGGCGATGAACTCCCCGGTAGTTTCCTGGCCCCTGAAGCTCTACGATGCCTGCCCTCTGACCGACGGCTCCGCTGCGGTCATACTCGCATCTGAAGGAACGGCGAAGAAACTAACCGACACTCCCGTCTGGGTGAAGGGGATCGGTTACTCGTCAGATTCAGCCAATCTGAGCCGAAGAAGAGACTACGTGGGGCTCGAAGCCGCCGCTCAAGCCGCAAGGCGGGCATACTCGGCTGCGAAGGTGACTCCCCAAGATATCGACGTCGCGACGGCCCACGACTGCTTCACCATCGCGGAGCTGATGGCCTACGAGGACCTCGGGTTCTGCAAGAAGGGGGATGGTCCCAAGATGATCCGAGAAGGCCAGACGGAGCTCGGAGGGAAGATACCAGTGAACCTTGACGGGGGACTCAAGGCAAAGGGGCACCCCATAGGGGCCACGGGAGTGTCCATGGCAGTGGAAATCACGAAGCAGCTCCGGGGCGAAGCGGGGAGGCACCAGGCTCCGATAAAGAAAGGGTTGGGACTGGTGCACAATGTTGGGGGGACCGGCCACTATGCGTACGTGACTGTACTCTCGAGGGACTGAACCATGGACGATATGCCGGTACTCCACTCCAGGAGGCCCCTCACGTTGAGGTTCGACATACCCATCTCGAGGACCCATGAGTTCTGGGACGCCCTCAATGAGGGGAAGTTCGTCACTACCAAGTGCTCCAATTGCGGCAACGTCTCTTTCCCGCCACAGGCAGACTGCCCGAAGTGCATGGGCGACAGATTCGTCTGGGTTGATGTCGGTCGCGAAGCTAATCTCTTAACTTTCACCCGAGTCCAGGTCACGCCGGCCAGTTTCGCAAGCGACCAGCCCTACACCATCGCCATCGGTGAGTTCCCGGGAAGTCTGAAGGTCCTCGCCTGGCTCGAAGGAGTGGATCCCAAAGATACGAAGCCCGGAATGAAGCTCAGGGTCGAGGCAAGGACGAGCAGGGACGGAAACCCCTACTACGTCTTCATGCCTGTCTAGAATTCTTTCGGGACTTCCCTCATGATTTCGGCCACCCTGATGAACCTGTCCCTGTACATCAAGACCTTGGTCAGGGAGCCTTTGAATCTGAGTTGCCCCTTGAGGACTGCAGATTGGATGTCTACATCTCCCTGCGCTATCTTGCACCAGGATTCGTAGCTCCCGTCGAGGGAGAACTCCGCGGGGGTTCCAGGGGCGACTTTTTGTAGTGTGGTCGTGCCGTTCTCCACCCCGAGTAGGTAATTCTGTCCGATGTCCGTTACATTGAAAGCGATGCTCGTCTTCAAAGTCTTCGTGCTCTCGGACCACTTTGGGTCCTGTGATAGTGCCGACTGGACCAGAGAGAAGTACTCATCACTTAGGAACTTGACCATTGGCTGCCGCCACTGATGCACGCCTTTTGAGGTTAACTATGGCCCCCGATGTCAACGCAGGTCTAATCCTCTTTCCTCCAATGACCAAAGCCCACTCGGGCTCCTTCATCATCGTCGCGATTTCGTTATCAGTCTTGACGACGACCGCCTTGGAGTTCTCTCTCAGCGGGATCATCTTCACTTTTCCGTATCTCCCTTCCAAGATCCCCCCGATTTCCTTCATCTCCTCAGACGAGAGTTCCCCGTCCGCCACAAGCAGGACATACCTCTTTGCCATCCTAGGACTCCCCGATTATGCGCGCAAAGAACTCGGCCGCTCCTCCTTTTAGGAGGAAAACCCTCGGCTTTACCTTCAACCTCACCGAGTCTCCAGACCCAAGGGCCAAGGTTCCAGCCACCAGTTGCTGCTTGTCGAGCCTAAGAAAAAACGAAGAGTGCTCGTCAATGAACGCCCCGATGTTCGCAAGCGGTCCGGCCTTCAGCTCTTTCGGGAGCCGCGCTACGACGACTTGGAAGGCCAAATTGGCTTGCTCCCCGACGATATGAAGCCTTACGCTCAATATCTCGTTGCCGAAGTGACCTTCAAGCCGCTCTACGTCGGGCTGAGCATCGATCGCGAGCACTTTGGCGACTGCCCCTCCCACCTTCTGTTGGTCCTCGGTGGCATGGATCAGGTAGGTTATTTCGACCGACTGGATGGGGCCCTTCAAACGTGCCACTGGCCTCGAACATATGCGATATTAGTTAACAATAATTACGTGGGGCATTCACAGCCCCAATGTGCCAAGGAAGCTTACCGTCGAGGACATTCTCTCCGACGAACTGAAGAGAGAGATGAACCTCGACACAGATACCTTCGCAGTCATCGATGACTGGGATTCGGTGATGAACAGCGTCTACCAGATGCCCATCGAATACGCGGGGTACACCAACAGGGTGGGCGAAATGAAGCTTCTGAAAGAAATGATCGACTCGCTTGCGGCATCCGACTTTGACAGCGTCAAGCGGAGCGAAAGCAGGAAGAAGCAGTTGGCGCAATTCACCAAGACCCTGAGCATGTACTATAACGTCGTCTTCACCAAGGGAAAGAGAAAGGTGGGCTACGGGGCACTGATCCACTTCCCTAAGCTCAAGGCGAAGCCGGAACGCAGCGGCGGAATTGTCCTGGCCGCTAAGATCGTGGTGGACGGGCGCAAACACGTCGATTCCTTTGAGCGGGGAAAGTTCGACGACTTCCTCGTCGAGGTCAAACCCTACATCAACCTCCTGGGGGACCTCTACCGGCAGACCCGAAAGATGTAGCTGGCAATGAAAGGCTACGTTCTGGGCATAGAGAGCACGGCCCACACTTTCTCGGCGTCGGTCGTATCGGCAGGGGGCGAGATACTTTCCAACTCGAAGTCAGTTTACAAACCTGCTGAAGGGAGTGGGATTCACCCTTTCGAAGCGTCGCAGAGCCATCTCGCTTCTGCCGCCAGGGTTCTGGCTGATGCGCTGGATTCTTCGGGTGTTTCACAAGACGAGATCAGTGCGGTGGCCTACGCCATGGGGCCGGGTCTCGGGCCCTGCCTGAGAGTCGGGGCTGTGGCCGCAAGGACACTTGCACTGTCCCTCGGTGTTCCCCTTGTGCCCGTCAATCATGCTGTGGGCCACATAGAACTGGGATGTCTGTTGACGGGGGCGCAGGACCCGGTAGTCCTTCTCGTTTCGGGGGGTCACACGATGATTATCGCATTCTCCGGAGGAAAGTGGAGGATCCTTGGCGAGTCCCTAGACCTGACCCTCGGCCAGCTCCTTGACCAGTTCGGGAGACACCATGGGCTAGCCTCCCCTTGTGGGGCAGCAATCGAGGAAGCAGCGTCGAAATCGGTCAACTACCTTAGGCTCCCCTATTCAGTGAAAGGCAACGATGTGTCCTTCTCTGGTCTCCTCACGGCGTCGAAGGCCCTCCTCGACAGGGGTGAAACCTTCTATGATGTTTCGTACTCTATCCAGGAGACTGCTTTTGCGATGGTGACCGAGGTTACCGAGAGAGGCTTGGCTTTCACTTCGAAGACCGAGGTCCTAGTCGTCGGAGGTGTGGCCGCCAACAAAAGACTGGGGTCGATGATGACGGCCATGGCGAAGAGGCATTCGTCCAAAGTTCACCTTGCCCCGGTGGAATACAGTGGGGACTGTGGGGCACAAATAGCATGGACGGGGTTGCTCTCCCACGAGCGGGGTATTCAGATTCCCGTCGACGATTCGAAGGTCCGACAGTCGTGGAGGCTTGACACAGTTGAAATCCCCTGGCGACGTTGATTATGCGTCCGGGAAGCTCATCTACTGCGGCGCCGAAGCCGACATCTTGCAGGGAAAATGGCAGGGACTGGACGTCGTCTACAAAGTCAGAAAGCCCCTGAAGTACAGGCTGCCAATCCTGGATGAAACCATCAGACACCACAGGACTCTTCGAGAGGCCGAGATGATTCACCAGGCAAAGGAGGCTGGGGTCGAATCGCCCTTGCTCTACCACGTCGACCCAGCTTCGGCGACCCTGGTCATGGAGTTTGTCAAGGGTGACCGATTAAGGGATGTCATCGGGAGGATTCCGTCCAAGGAACTGGCGGAGGACTTTTTCATGTTCGGGAGAGACGTTGCTAGGCTGCATAGGGCGGGCATAATGCACGGCGACCTTACAACTGCCAATGTCGTGAGGAGGGGGGAAGGACTTGTCTTCATCGACTTCGGCCTTTCATTGCGTTCGGAGAGGCTAGAAGACCACGCAGTCGACATTAGGCTGATCAAGGAAACAGTCGTGGGCGCGCACTCTGGCGTCGCATCGGCGGCCCTCGAAGGATTATACAAAGGATATTCAGCCGTCGTTGGAGAGGCCCGGTTCCGTCAGCTCCAGAAGCAACTTCAGAACATCGAGAGACGCGGGAGATACGCAAGGGTGGCGTAGAGACTGAATGGCCGGCAACATTTATCAGCCGAACGCATAGGACTCGCATGAAAGGTTGCGGCATGGCTAGGATTCACTCTCATAGGCACGGGAAGTCTCATCAGACGAGGCCCCCGAACAAGACCAATCCCAGCTGGGTCACCACTACCCCCGACGAGGCCCGTTCCACAATCATCAAACTAGCGAAGGAAGGCATCACCCCGAGCAGGATTGGTCAGACTCTTCGCGACGACTACGGAGTCCCACTTGTGAAGACGTTGATTGGAAAATCAGTAGGCGAAATCCTGTCGGAAGGGAAGGCGGCCCCGAAGCTTCCTCAGGACCTCCAGGACCTGATTGACCGCGCACTCAGGGTCCAGAAACACCTCCAGTCGCACAAGAGCGACAGGAAAAACGTGCATTCCCTCGAGCTTGTCGAGGCCAAGATCTATAGGCTTTCAAAATATTACAAGGAGAGAGGCATCCTCCCAGGCGACTTCAAGTACACTGCAGTGGTCGCTCAGCTGGCGTAGTCGGGAGAAGGTGGGCCCACGGCCGACCTCGATGGTCTACTGGCGAGGTACAGGGTCATCACGACAGAGGTCACGAAAACCTCTAAGAGAGGCAAAAGGATTCTCATAGTCACACACATCGACGCGGACGGACTCTGCAGCGGGTCCGTCGTGTTCGCATCGCTCATGAGGAAGGGGGCAAACGTGACCCTGAGGACAGTCCCGGACCTAGACCGGAAGACGATCACGGCCCTCGAGGGAGAAAGATACGATTTCTACATCTTCACGGACCTTGCATCCACTCTAATCGGGGAGCTTGAGTCGACCTTCGGCGGGAGGTTCCTGGTCATCGACCACCATCAGATTCCAACTAGGGACGCAGAGAAGTCCCAAGTAATGAACGCCTGGAACTTTGGATATGACGGTGGCAGGGAGGCGTGCTCTTCCTCAATGGCATATTTCTTCGCTGTGACATTGGACCCATCCAATCTCGACCTTTCCCCCCTTGCCGTTGTCGGGGCCCTGGCCGATAGGCAGGACGCAGGACCGGGAAGGTCACTCTCCGGGCTCAACGAAACGGCGGTTCAAGATGCACAAGTAAGCGGTCTGCTTGCGGCGTCTCGCGACCTCATGTTCACCGGCCGGGAGACCCGGCCAATTCACGAAGCGATCGCGCTGACCTCGACACCCTTCCTCAAGGGCCTCACCGGGAGCAAAGACTCAGCCCTTGCGGCCCTCCACCAGTCAGGGCTCGCGCTGAAAGATGGCAGCACATGGAGGACCATCTCGTCCCTCACCCCAGACGAAAAGATGAAGTTGACTGAGGTGCTTGCAGGCGCCGTGGGCCCTTCCGAGGGGGCGACCGAGGCGCTCACGAGCTTGGTGGGGGAAGTCTACACTTTCGAGTTTGAAGATCCCTTCACCCCTCTCCGGGACGCAAGGGAGTTCGGGACGCTTCTGAACGCGTGCGGGAGGATGGGTGCTGCTGGAATAGGGATCTCCGTCTGTCTGGGGGACAGGTCAGAAGCGCTGAAGGCAGCGATGAAGACCCTCTACGAATACAGGACCGGGATCAACAAGGCCCTCGATGGCCTTACATCCGAGCCGTCGAGGATCGAGTCCCATGGGAGCGTCGTGTTGGTGCACGGAGAGGGACTGGTGGACGAGAAGCTTCTCGGCCCCGTGATTTCCATACTCACATCTTCGTTGGAGTTCAAGGACAAAGTTGTCGTAGGCAGCGCTTCAAGCCGGGGCACTGACCTGAAGATTTCCTCGAGGGTCGGAGACAACTTCCAGGGGAGAGTCAACCTGGGCTTGATCATGCAGGAAGCAGCCGAAGCAGTCGACGGGGTAGGGGGCGGGCATTCCATGGCGGCCGGGGCGAAAATCCCTTCATCGAGGGCGGTCGATTTCTCAAAGGCGGTCTCGGAAAAAGTCTCCAGTTGACAGTCTCGGTCCAACTCACCTTTACCTGCAAGGACGCCGAAGCAAGGAGACGGCTCCAATCCGTTCTCTCTCCCGACAATGAAGGAGGCCCGAAGTCCTTGAAGCTCTTGGCTACAGGGGTGGGGAGCGCGTTGAGATTCAGAGTCGAGGCTGACTCCCCTCAGACCGCCGTCTCAACAGCCCTCTCCATCCTTCGCGATGTTCGACTGTTCGAGGAGGTATGGCTTTTATCGCATGATGGAGACGCCGCGGTCCTAGGATGATGGTCTAAATGATGGACGTCAAGCTTGTCCGGGAGAATCCTGACGCGATAGTCCAGAGCATGAAGAAAAGGGGGGCAGTGGACAAGATTCCTCTGGTCGAGGAAGCTGTAAAGGCGGACGAGGCATGGAGGAAGTTCAAGACCGAGGTCGACAGACTAAGGCACAAACAGAACGAGCTTACCGGCCAGGTCGCTGAGCTGAAGAAGAAGGGAGCGCCCATCGAAGCCAAGCTCAAGGAAGTCAAGGATATCCCTCAGAAGATCAAAGACTTCGAGTTGAAGGCCGAAGAGAGAAACGCAAGGCTGACGAAAATACTCCTGAGCCTCCCCAACATCCTCCACGAAACAGTTCCGACGGGAAAGGACGAAACCGAAAACGTGACTGTTCGGACTTGGGGGGAGCTTCCCGAGTTCGGATTCGAGACCAAAGACCACATCGACCTGCTCACAGGTCTAGGAATGGTCGACATCGAAAGGGGGGCCAAGGTCGCCGGGGCCCGCTTCTTCTTTCTGAAAGGGGACGCAGTCAAACTGGAGCATGCCATCATGCAGTACGCCCTCGACTCCCTGCGCTCGCGCGGATACACCCCAGTGGAACCTCCCTTCATGCTCAACAGGGCAGCCTATGACGGTGTGGTCAACCTGGACGACTTCGGGCCCGTAATCTACAAGGTCGAAGGCGAGGACCTCCATTTGATTGCAACGTCGGAGCATCCGCTTGTGTCGATGCACATGGACGAGATCCTCGAGGTGTCCCAGCTCCCAACCAGGTATTGCGGTTTCAGTCCCTGCTTCAGGGTTGAGGCTGGCGCACACGGAAAGGACACCAAGGGGATATTCCGGGTCCATCAATTCTACAAAGTCGAACAGGTCGTCTTCAGCAAACCCGAAGAAAGCTGGAAGCTCCACGAGGAGCTCATCTCGAACGCCGAGCAAATCTACAAAGATCTTGGGATACCACACAGGGTCGTGGACCTTTGCAGCGGGGACACGGGTTTCATGTCCGCGAAGACCTTCGACCTCGAGGCCTGGTTGCCGGGGCAAAGGAAGTACAGGGAGATGGCCTCTGCCAGCAACGTCACCGATTTCCAGTCCCGACGACTCCGAATCAGGTACAGGGAGAAACAGAGCGAGCCCACCGTCCTCGTCCACACTTTGAATTCCAGCGCGGTGGTGACAAGAACTCTCGTTGCTCTCGTCGAGAACTTCCAGCAGAAGGACGGGTCGATAAGCATCCCGAAGGTCCTAGGACCATACATGGGCGGGAAGGACACGCTCAGCCGACAGTGAGGTTATAAGCCGAATCAGGCGGGGCGCCTTCGTTTGCCGAAGAAAGTCGCAAAAGTAAGGGACAAGTGGAAGTTGAAGTCATGGGTCGTGGTTACCGCCTCGCCTTCATTCGGCAACGCCCCCATCGCACGAGTCCCCCTGACAGACATCCAGAAGCCCGCAGGGAGAGTGATAGAGACCACTCTGTATGACATCCTCAAGCAGGATCCACAGCACTACGCCTTCAAACTCTTCTTCCAGGTCGACAGAGTGGAGGGGGAGACTGCCCACACAGTTTTCAAAGGGCACGAATATTCGCGAGAATTCCTCAGAAGCTTGATCAGAAGGGGTTCTTCGATGTCGGACTTCATCCACGACTATACGACCAAGGACGGGTACGTGGTGCGCGTATACTGCACAGCACTTTCCCAGGGCAAGATGAACAGCTCAAAGAAGCACGATCTTAGGCTAATCATGGACAGAGTGATCGCTGAAAAGGCGGCGGGCATGAATTACGAAGGCTTTGCCCAGGAGTTGGTACTTCAGAAGGTGGCGTCGGATGTCTACAACGAGGCGAAGAAGGTTACGCACCTTAGGCATGTCGGCGTAAGGAAGAGCAAGTTGATTTCGAGGCCGGAGGAAAGGAAGGCCGAGCAGCTACCCCCTCTTGCCGCTTGACACTATCTTGACGATGTCCCTGTTCCCTAGGACGTGGTCCGCGCCCAGCCTCTTCCCATTCCTGGCGTCTACCGCGTAGAGGAAACCTTCTGCAAGTTCACTGTGGACGGTTCTGGCTAGGTCGAGCGCGGTCGAGCCTCCCTTCATCACGAAGGCGTCGGGAAGGACGCGGCCCAATTTGTCTGAAAGCTTGGTCTCGTCCTCGACCGGAAACACGACTATGGCTTCCAAGAGGTCAAAGAAAGCCTGGTTTATCGCCGCCTGCACTCCCGTCTCCCCGAAGGCCCGCATCACCCTTTCGTCGACCATCTTGAGGGCGTTCAACTGAGCCTCGCTGAGTTTCTCAGGGCTCTTTACGGTAAATTTGCTGTCGCCCGGAACATACTCGACCAGCCCGTGTTCCGCCGCCCTCCGAAGGAGGAGCTCCGCCTCGGATGCGCACGGTATCACCTTTCTCCCTGTCTGTTTGAGCTTCTCGATGTTCGGGAGCGAAGAGGGGAGGTCCGCCTTGTTGGCCGCGAGAAGGGATGGCTTCGTGAGCTTTCGAATCTCCACTACGAAGTGAAGGAGTTGCTCTTCCGTCCACATGGATGGCTTCTCAGTCCGGAGGTGAAGGCGCTGGATCACGAGTTCGACATCTGCAAGCGTAACTGAAAGTCCTGACAGTCTGTCTGCCAGGTGGTCGACTATCTTTCCCCCCGACTGCTCGAGCGACCGGGAGACCTTCTCCCAGTCTTTTTTCAGCAATCCGAGCGCCCACAGGTCGAACTCGTGCTCCACCATGGCGACATCTCCAACGGGGTCATGAGATCCGGGGGGGACTTTCCTTCCCTCTAAGTCCGTAGACCCGGACGCATCGACGACATGAATCAGTGCGTCCGCTTGCCTTATCTCGTCTAGGAACTTATTCCCGAGCCCCCTCCCCTGAGACGCCCCTTCAACGAGGCCGGCGACGTCGACAATCTTGACCGGAATCAGCCTAACCCCGTCGATGCAGGTCGAGTTCCGCGGGCTGTCGGAGACCCCCATCTCGCGACACACACACCGTGTCCGCAAATGGGCAATGCCCACATTCGGTTGGATCGTCGTGAAGGGGTAGTCCGCGATCGGCACGTCTTTGAGGGTAGCGGCCGCGAAAAACGTCGACTTGCCCACATTAGGTTTGCCGACGACTCCCACCTGCACAAGCCAGTCAGATTCCCGGCCCGTTATAACCATCTCAAGGACCGAGCCTTCAGATGACGAAAGTCGCCATTATCGGGGCAGGGACTGCGGGCTACGAAGCAGCGGCCGAGGCATCAAGAAACGAAGCGGAGGTCGTGCTCTTGGAGCGGTCAGATTCTTGGGAGCCTTCTTGGCATTCATGGCCGGATCTGTTACATTCGCCAGAACATTCAGAGAGGCCACCAACCCTTCCCAACGACGTTGAATTAATCCATGGCGCCGATGTCACCTCCATCGGTCCGGGCTCATTCCTCACTGCGGATGGAAGAAGGGCCAAGTTCGATTCCGTCGTGATAGGGAGTGGTGGCGAATTCATGTCGGTGGTATTTCCAGGTCGGAGGAAAAGAGGCGTCGTCATTCTTGATAATCTAGAAACGTACGCCGAATTGGGGCGCGAAAGATCTTCGATGGCCCGCGTCGTTATCCGGGGGGAAGGGGTACATGCCCTCCAGGTGGCAGACGGATTGAGCGGGATAGGCAGGAAGGTCACGCTTCTTGCGGCGTCACGGATTGAAGGGTTTGCGAGCGAGGAAGTCGGCGACGTCGTCAGGGACGCGGCCGCGGGGAATGGGGTCTCCATCATCGATTCGAAGTTGGACGGTGCCGTGGGTTGTGGGCACGTTGAAGCCGTCATTGCCGGGGGAACCATAGTCCCATGCGATACCTTGGCCGTTTTACCTGCGCGCGGCCCCCGCGTTCCTCTGACCTCAGCAGAGACGGGCTTGAGTGGGGGGCTCCTGGTCGACAGACACCTCAGGTCAAGTTCCCCGGTGCTCTACGCTGCGGGTTGGACCGCGGAACCACGCGTGGGCCTGCCCCGCCCTCGTACCCTCGGAGGAGCCGCGGCGAAGTCGGGGAGGGTCGCCGGCGCCAACGCCACTGGTCACCGGCTCGTCTTCCACCCGCCGAGGTTCGCCGAGGCTTCCTTCTTCGGCCTAAGGTGGGCGAGGTTTGGGAACAGCCTCTGTGAGGCTCGAGGTCAGGGCTTGATTGTCTCTGAAATCAGCCACAGGTGGAGTCAGGGGTCAGCATGTACGATCGCTTACGAGCGACCGAGCGGGAAGTTGGTTGGGGTCGAGCTCGTTGTCGAGGAAGGAAATGAACGTCTTGGATTCATTACCGCACTTACCCCCCCGACCAGCCTGCAAGCTATGGCCTACGGAGTCTCGAGCGATTCAAGCGATATATCGCTGGTGTCGGACACTGCGAGGCTAGGGTTGCAAGCATGGTCAGGGTCCTGATCTGCGACCAGATGGAAATAGAGAAGCTCGCGCTCGGACCGTCGGTCGACTTCGAGTATAGGCCGACGATATCTAAAGCGGAGCTGTTGAAGTCAGTCGGAGATTACGAGGCGCTCGTCGTCCGAAGCAGGACGAAGGTCGATCGTGAGGTAATAGACAAGGCCGTTCGGCTGAAGCTCATCGCCCGTCCAGGGACCGGCTTGGACAACATCGACGTCGAATACGCAAAGTCGAAGGGGGTGACAGTGGTGAACAGCCCCGAATCCCTCGTGGAAGCCGTATCAGAGCACGTCGTCCTCCTAATGCTGGCCCTTAGCAGAAATTTAGTCGTGGCTGATATTGGAGTGAAGGCTGGAAAATGGGAGAAGAACGCCCTGGTCGGCAGGGAGTTGAAAGGGAAGGCTCTTGGGATAGTGGGCCTTGGCAGGATTGGCCGGAGAATCGCCGAGATAAGCAAGACCATCGGGATGTCAGTTTTCGTCTACGATGTAATCAGCATCCCAGAGGACGTCCTAGCCGTATTCGGTGGAAGGGTTGTGGGCATCGACCAACTTTTCGCAATGTCCGACTACATTACGCTCCACGTGCCGATGACGGCCGAAACCAAGCGCCTTGTGAACAGAACAAGGCTTTCATTGATGAAGAAGACCGCTTACCTGATCAATACTTCGCGCGGGGGAGTGGTCGACGAAGACGAGCTTGCGGCCGCTCTGACTGAGGGCCGCATCGCGGGTGCCGCCTTGGACGTATTCGAGGAAGAGCCTCCTTCAGGTGCGATTTTCTCCGCCCCTTCCACAATCCTCACGCCTCACATCGGGGGCCAGACAGAGGAGGCCCAGTCCAACGCCATGGTGGTAATCGGAGAGAAGATACGGAACTACTTTGCACACTGACGATTATCTGAACGAACGTTTATTTGCCGACCCAATTCGAGGCGGACCAATGCCCATGTACAGACAGATCGCGAAGACTTGGCAGGACATTTTCCACGAGAAAGCAGGGGATATCAGGGCCAGGGCAGTCGAACTGAGAAAACAGCCTGCCATGGTGAGGGTCGACCATCCATGGAGGCTCGACCGGGCAAGGGCGCTCGGTTACAAGGCAAAGGAAGGTGTTGTCGTCATCCGGATGCGCGTTTCTCGAGGAGGGATGAGAAGGAAGCGCCCGACCTCGGGAAGAAGGCCCAAGCACATGGGAGTCCTGAAGATCAAGTCTGCTGTGTCGTCGCAATCGGTGGCTGAAAGGAGAGCCCTCGAAAGGCATCCTAACATGCAGCTCCTTGGCTCGTACCTCGTCTGGAAGGACGGGATACATGCATGGTTCGAGTGCATACTTGTAGACCCGATGCACCCAGCCGTCAAGAGCGACTACAATTATCGAAGGACGCTTGGGATTCTAGACTAGCTATCTCTTCATTTCACTGCTGTGGCCTGGGAAGATCTTAGAGTTCGGGTCCACATAGGCCTTGGCTACGTTGACAGCAAGCGCCGCCTGGGCATATCCCGTTGCGATGAGGTTCAACTTCACCCCGTCCAGGGGCCCTGCAATGTCCCCGGCCACGTACACCCCAGGTATGTTCGTCTCCATCTTGCCGTTCACGCGGATCTCCCTCCCGTCTATCTGAAGTCCCCAGTCTTTGATCGGCCCAAGGTCGGCTCTGAACCCGATATTGACAAGGATGGCATCGACATCGAGTGTTGTCTCAGCCTGGGACCTGTTGTCGAAGATGACGGCTTTGGTGATCTTCGACCCGTCACCGATTACTTTCTTCACTTCGAAAAACAATTTGATGTCCACTGACGATTTCATGAGCTCTGCGACGCTCCCCTCATGCGCCCTGAAGACGTCTCGTCGATGGACGAGAGTGATTTTCTTGGCCGTGCCCTTGATGTTGAGCGCCCAGTCGACGGCTGAGTCACCTCCACCGACAATAAGGAGGTTCTTGTCTTTGAATATGCTCTTGTCCTTGACGAAGTAGTAGACCCCCTTCCCTTCATACTCAGCAGCCCCGGTAGCATCGAGCCTGTTGGGCGAGAACGCCCCCACCCCTGCTGCGATAAGTATGGCCTTCGAATAATGAACAGTCCCCTTGTCAGTCCCCAGCTCAAAATTACCGTCGCTCTTGCGCAGTGTTACCACACGCTCACCGAGAATGATGGTTGGTTTGTACTGGAACGCCTGTTCGACCAGGCACTTGACCAGGTCTTTGGCCAGGATCTTCGAATAGCCCGGGACGTCGAAGATGTACTTCTCAGGGTAGAGAACTGCTACCTGACCGCCTGGCTCTTCGAGAGCGTCGATTATCTTGGTCTTCATTTGCCTGAGTCCCGCGTAGAAGGAGGCGAAGAGGCCGCTCGGACCAGCCCCAATTATGGTCAGGTCGAAGACCTCTTGAGACATTCGTTTTCTGATTTGCCCATCGGCAATTGGTGTATAAGCGTTCTTGGAATCTAAGCCAGTCCTGCTGATTCTGGGTCGGCCGGTTTTATTATTTCACGCAGCAGGACTGTTGCGTACTGACCCCGGGCAAGGGTGAACTTCAGGAGAGCCGTGCCGTCTTTGACATCGCACGAGGAGTCCTTGATTGCCATGTGAGGCCTTCTGAAGCCACCCTCGGCAGACACCTCCTGC
Organism: Nitrososphaerales archaeon; assembly: GCA_035935095.1. Lineage (GTDB taxonomy): Archaea > Thermoproteota > Nitrososphaeria > Nitrososphaerales > Gagatemarchaeaceae > UBA183. The sequence goes on from DASYXJ010000041.1 coordinate 110,724, forward strand.
ATCTCCTTCACGTAGAAGTCTTTGGCTCCGATATCCTGCCTGTCAAGCACCGAGTTGATGCACGCGTCGAACCTTGACCCATAATCTCTAGTCCCGTAGCCAACGAGCTGCACCATCGGGACGCCATCTGCGGCCAGCACTTCCTTAACTCCATGAACCTCTGATGTTACCATCCCATCTTCGGAGACTCTCGCCCAGTTGTCCCCTGGCCGCGGCTTCGATATGTCCTCCCCTTTCGCAATGGCCTCGCTCATCGTTTCGTTGAAGATCGATGACTGGTACGCCTCCACGTAGAGCCTCCTCAAATTGATGGGGATGGCCCTGAGTGCCATCACCCAATCTCCAGGGTTTCGGTTCAGCGACCTCGCCACCATGGATTCGACGTCCTGGGCCCTCGACAAGAGCCTGAGTCCTTCCTCGTACCTGTCTGCCCGAAAGGCCTCCTTCGCGGCGAGCGTCTGGCTATCGTCCTCTGGTCGCACTTCGGAAAGAATCAATCTCACGGCTTCATCGAATTCTCTTCTCACTATTGCCTTCCCGACCCTGTGCGTCCCTGTTCCAGACGTGCCGAACCTTTGCAATCCGTAGAAGCTGGGCATCATCCGTTCCGACGCCAATTGCAGGGCCTCGTCGACCCGCTGCCCAATCTCTTGGCAGCAGTCCCTTAGCGTAACCTCGAACCTGTTGCCAACGATGGCCCCCCTTGAAATTGGCTTCGGGACGAACCCGACCAATCGTGCGGAAAACCTGGCTGTGACCACCTCGGGAGGTCTTTGTGACCTCGTGCTCGTGGGGGTAACATACTGGATTGCAACGGCCCTTTTGTCTTTCAATCCTCCGTAGCTCACCCCGCTCCTGAGGATTCCCGACAGCTCCCTCGCCATGTGCAATGTGTCAATGGAGCGTTTCTGTACTCTGTAGAGGGGATAGTAATCAGGTCTTTCTTCTGAGCTCATCTCCTGGGAAGCGATGTACTCCTCGACCCTGAAATCTTCGTCGGAGGACTTCGCCCTGGCGTGGCAGGGTGGGCCCAAGGTCGCGTAGAAGCCGATGCCTATTGCTCTCTCCGAGTCAACTGCCGGAATCAAAGCAACTTGAGCTTCCCCGTAACGCCGTCAACCGCTGCCTCAGGGCCCGGACCGACGGCGAGGCAGGTGACAGTCCCAGGCTCAACCTGGGTCAGTCCCCGGTCCTCGACTAGTGACGCAGGGAGGCCTGCAGTCCTTGCCTTCTGAAAAAGTTCCATAAGGAGCTCTTCAGACTCTACCTTCAGCACTATCTTCGCCTGACCTCCTTCCTTCCATCCTTCGTACCATCCAAGTTTCCTTTGTCGTGCCAACTCCGCAGCCGAGAGTGATGCGTGCGCGACCTGGGCAGCCACCTTGCCCTTGCCCATCTTCAGGTCGGACCTCACCACGATTGCCTGTTTCATGTCCCGAAATTTGCCAACGGTTATTACGAGACGGATTAAGGCTTTGCAGGCAGCTTCATCGCCATGACCAAGCCCCTCGACTTCGTGGTCGGCGGGGGCAGCATCGCGGGCCTTGCATTTGCAGCAGAAGCGGCAAGGCGAGGGGCGAGTGTGTTGGTCGCCGAGGAGCACACCGAGATCGGTGAGCCAGAGAAGTGCGACGGACTTGTTAGCCTTCGAGGTTTAAGGAGATACGGGTACCTCCCCGATGAACATGTGGTGCAGAATCAGATCGCCTCGGCAGTCATCCACTCCCCTACCGACCGGAACTTCGTCGTGAACGCCACTGGCTTGGAGGTAGTTGTCCTCGACAGGAGCGCCTACGATAAGAAGGTTGCAGCAACCGCGACATCGAACGGCGCGGTTGTAAGGACGGGGGCCCGAGTCCGGGGGTTCGCCGAGAGAGCTGACGGCGTCTCGGTGAAGATAGGCGAGGAGACAATCAACGCGGAATATTACATCGACGCCACGGGCCCTGCGTCAAGCCCCCGTCGGGGGATTCTTCCGGCCGCAAAATACGAGGTGGAGGCAGATTGGATCAGGGAACCCGTGGTGGAGGTCTTCCTCGACGCCGAAAGATACCCCGGGTTCTTCGCCTGGGTCATCCCCTGCGGCAAGAACAGGGCGAAGGTGGGCGCGGCCGGCCATGGTGTAAGCCCGTTCAGGGCCCTCGATGAGTTTCTAACTGGCCGGCAGTACAGAATATTGCGCAAAGTCTCTGCCCCCATCTATATCGGCGGTCCCATCTCGAAATTCGTGCAAGGAAGGCGCGTCCTGGTGGGCGAGTCCGCGGGTCAGGTCAAGCCAACGACCGCAGGAGGAATAATGACCTCCGTCGCCGGGGCCGTCACAGCCGCTCGTTGGGCCTGCAAGAGCCTCGAAATGCAGGACCCCGGTATGTTGGCGAACTATCAGTCAGAATGGGAGGCTGCATTCCTGAAGGAGATGAAGGCCATGCTTAGGCTCCGTGGAGTGATTGAGAAACTTTCCAACGATGACCTGGAGGCTGTCATCGAGACTGCCACGCCCAAACTCGTCCTGAAGCTCTCGCAAACCGACTTCGATTTTCACGCGACGGCCCTTTTCGGCGCCCTGGGAATTTCCGGTCTGCTCAGAATTGCCAAGGTCGTGGCGTCGGCCGAAGTGCGCTCTCTGCTGGTTTCCAACTGAAGCGACCGAAATTCTCAGGGCTTTGTCAAAATGACGGGAGATGTTGTTGCTGTCAAGAATCGGGAGATGGACTGAATGAAGACTAGGAAAGGTAAGGCTGGCCTTCGTCATTCTCGCTGTTGTCTGCGCGATTGCTTTTGCATTTACGGTCAACTTATGGTTGGTTGTCGGAGTGGCCGCGTTCATGTTTGCCTTTCGATTCTCTGGAGGGGGACGTAGGCGATAGGCCGCTTCTTCGATTATCTCGGTGGCGAGGGCCCCTGTCGCAAGTCCGCCGACGTAAGATAACCAGTCTAACATGGCTGATGCTTCTCTGCCGCATTTCGAATCACTGTCTCCCATTTGTTTTCTCCCTCAATCGTGATTCCTGCGGCCTCGGCAGGAGTCTTGCCTTTGAGGGCCATGTGGGGACGGAAATAATTATGGTAGAGTTGGTATCCTTTGATTATCGGTGAGTCCGTCCGCTTGAGTCCACGCATGACCTTCTCTCTGTCTCTGACTTCTCCGTTCATGCGCTCCATGCGGTTGTTATTGTGGTCTCCCTTGAGTGTGATGTGCCTGATATGGACGGTCTTGACTTCGTTGGGATTGTAGAGGTTCCTGTATTCCTTTCTCCAAGCGACATGGTAGGCTTCCATCCCATCCGTGATGAAAGTCGCTGGCTTCTTGCCCATCAGCCTCCTGCTCTCGGATAGAAGGTGTCTGGCATTGGTTCTCTCTTTGGTATCGGAGACCTCTTGAGCAATCCAGAACCGCGTCTCGTTGTCCATCATGGCGAAAAGGAACTTCATATTTCCTTTGAACTTGACATACATCTCGTCGGCTCTCCAAGTGTCGGAGACGTTCGGCGTAATCTGGTCGAGGTATTTCTCCATCAGTCCGACATACTTCGCAATCCAGTTGTGGACGGTCTGATGTGATACGTTCACCCCTTGCAGTCTGAGGAACTTTTGCGTGCTTCGGAGCGATTCCCCACTAAAGTAGAGTTGAAGCGCCCCAGTTATCGCTTGAGAGGTCGCTCCCATCCTCTCAAAACCAAGATTCCGCGCAAATCTCCTCCCGCACTCGCGACAAGTGAATCTCTGAATGTCTCCGTTCCGGTTGTGCCTTAGCCCGTCCTTGACTATCACCTCTGAGCCACATAGGCACGACTGATAGTCGAGAGGCACTATCCTCTTGGCGTTCTCTATTCGCCGTCTAATCTCAAGCGAGAGTTCTACCGCGATTATGTGCTTGCACTTGACTTGTCGGATTGAATGGTCGGGGCATGAGCAATCCCAACCAAGTTCGGTTGAGAGGACGACATATTCCCCATTCCCCGACTGGCTCTTGACTCGGTATTCGTTCTGGTCAATCCTTCGCACATTAGATTCGACTTTGGCGATTGCCTCGCCCCGCGCCATACGATAATCAAAAGCGGGGGCGCTCATTCTGATTGCCCCCTGAAGTTCCGGTAGGCTTCGGATACTTCGTCGAAATCCGCGCCCATTTCCAACCGCGCTTGCTCTGAAGTCATGCTCTCCATAGGGATACATAGGCGCCCATATAAGCATTATCTCTATCGGCGCCCATAGGCGCATGGTTAAATAGACGGATTGGCAAGCGGATGCCCATGATGAAGAAATACAACGTAGCGATGACCGAAGAGATGGAGAAGAGACTAGAAGCCGAACGCAAAAAGCGAGCATTAGACTCGATTCCAGAAACAATCCGACATATCCTAAGCGAGTATCTATTGAGAGCACATGTGAATTCCTGAATACGATGATGAACGCAAGTAGAAAGGCCCCGACAAACATTATTGCGAACAAGAAATAAGTCATGAGCCAGTCTAACAATGATGAACTGAAAGCGCTTCTTGCCTTGAGCGTTATTGCCAGTCTCTTGGTGTATCCCCAGATTGTCGTATTTTCCCAAGGCAATCCATTGCTCTTGCCGATTCCCATTTGGATGATTTGGCTGGAGCAATGGGACGTATTCGCGACATTGGGGGTATTCGGTCTTTTTGTTATGGCGTTGGCCCTTACTATCGCCTTTGAAAATACCAAGCGAGCGAATTGGGCACAATCATGGCGAAAGACTTCGAATAGGTTATGGATTGCAAGTGCATTGTCCATCCCTCTCGGTCTAGGGATATTCCTGCTCAGAATTGGAGTAGGAGTGGTTTGTAAATTCGCTGGATGCCCGATTCCATGAACTCGGCTAACCAATCAGGCCACCACCCGACTTTTGACAGAGAGAATATCTCCCGTCATTTTGACAACACCATTCTCAGCAACCTATATCTGCAGGTGGAGAGGGGGCTTCTGAGAAATGTCCCTGACAACCGTGAGCCTCCCGCTTTGCAATTCATGCAATCGCCCTGTGAAGCCGGGAGAGAGGGCGACCCACTTCTATTGCCCAAACTGCCATGATACCCTGATTTGGCGCAGCGAGAAGTGCAGGAAGTTCTCGAGAGTGTATAGGTGCACAAGCTGCGGCTTCGAAGGGCCCTAGGGGAATTCCTTGGGCTCATACGTCATTAGGCTGAAGTTGCTCCCCCAAGATACAACGACGGACCCTCAGAAAATCGTCGACTCTGTCTCGGGCATCCTGCCAAAGCCTGCCCAGATTCGGGGCCAGAAGGTCGAACCGATTGCGTTCGGCCTGTCGGCGGTCATCGTCGACATCGTCGCACCGGAAGAAGAGGGGGTCATCGACAAAATCGAAGATGTCGTCTCCAAGGCTCCTCTCGTGGGACAGTACGAGCTCATCGGCGTCAGCAGGATGTCCAGCAGGCTGCCTCCCCAATAGAGCACCGGCGACTGGCTCATAGATGGCGAAGGACTCGGATCTCCACTCGGCATACCTTTTATACCCCGGCAAGCACTCCTCAATTTGCCGCTTTTCCGTGATGTGGACCTAGTGAGATACCCCCTAAGATACGCTGCTTTCGAATGGATCAAGGAGAAAAAGAGTGCAACCGACGACGACCTCCTCGAAGCCCTGAACAAGAACGGGAGCAAATGCTCTCCCAACGAGCTCGACAAGCTCCTGATGCAACTTGAGATACTCGGCCTGATTACAATCAGATGGGTTTCCAAGGACAAAAGAAGGATCGAATTCCAGGAGAAGCCCACCGAAGAGGCACGGCTGCCGCGAATAAGCGAGTGACCGAACCGATAAATCGAACGGGCTTTGGGCGGTCCCAATCATGGGCGTTGACTTTGGGGATTCAATACCCAGAGAAAAGATACAACTCGAGGATATCTCCGGCTGGTCGCTCGCAGTCGACGGGTATAACACGTTGTACCAATTCTTGGCGATAATCCGGGGAGTCGACGGAGGCCACCTGAAAGACTCCCAAGGTAGGGTCACCTCTCACATCTCAGGCCTGTTCTATAGGAACATCAACCTCCTCGAACTCGGAATGAAGCTCGTCTACGTCTTCGATGGAAAACCACCCGAGATGAAGACCCAAGAAATCCAACGTCGTGCTGCCCAGCGGCGGGAGGCGAAGGACCAGTATCTCCGGGCCCTGCAGGCTGGAGACCTGGTCCAAGCAAGGAAATTTGCCGAAGCCTCCACAGTCCTGAGAAGGGACATGGTTTCGGACGCCAAAGAACTTCTGGAAGCCATGGGGATCCCCTGGGTAGACGCACCTTCGGAAGGAGAGGCGCAGGCCACCAGGATGGCAATCGAAGGCACTGTGAATGCCGTCGCCTCGCAGGACCATGACTCGCTGGTCTTCGGAGCTCCCGTCCTGGTCAGGAACGTCACCATATCGGGAAAGCGGCGGCTGCCGAGCAAGGGAATAGTCATCAATGTCCAACCCGAGAGAATCAGCCTTTCTTCGGTCCTCTCGACTACGGGGCTCACTCGCGAGCAGTTGGTAGATTTCGCAATCCTTCTCGGCACCGACTTCAACCCAGACGGATTCGAAGGAGTAGGCCCAGCCACCGCGCTGAAATATCTGAAGAAATACGGCCGCCTCGAAGAAATCAAGGAGCTGAAAGACGAGCTGCAAACCATTGAATATCAGCAGATTCGCGAACTTTACCTTAACGCTCCGTCAATTCCTGGGGTCAAGCCCGTCTGGGGTTCAATGAACAGGGAAAGGCTCATCTCGTTTCTTGTGGACGAACACTCTTTCTCTCTCCAAAGAGTCGAAGCAGCCATAGTAAGGGTCAGCTCAACCAAGCCTGTCCAGTCTGAAACCCTGGAGAAGTGGTTTGGGTGAAAACCCAAGTGCTCCCAGGGTTGCACGAGATTGAGAGAGCCGAGGAGAGGATTCGGAAATACATCCCCCAGACCCCCCTCGAATACTCTAAGGGTATTTCGAGGCTGCTTGGAAGGGAGACATACCTAAAGCTCGAAGTCTTCCAGCCGATTCGGGTGTTCAAGATTCGTGGGGCGTTGAACAAGCTGCTGTCTATGCCTGACCCGGACCTCAGAAAGGGGATCATAACAGCCTCTTCGGGGAACCACGGCCTTGCAATTGCGTATGCTTCAAAACTCTTCGGAATCAAGGCATCAATCTGCGTCCCTGAGAACGCCAACCCCCAGAAGGTTAGGGCAATCGAGGAACAGGGAGCCGAGGTCATCCGCCGCGGGTCGGGGTACGACCAGGCCTACGAAGGCGCCCTCGAAATAGCTGGCCAGAGAAATCTAACCTTCGTCCACGCCTTCAACGACAGTGATGTCATAGCTGGCCAGGGGACCTGCGGTCTTGAAATAATGAGACAGCTTCCGGAAATGGACTCGGCCGCTGTTGCCATCGGTGGGGGAGGGCTAATTTCGGGAATCGCGATTGCGATCAAGAAGACTCGTCCCAGTGCACGAGTCTACGGAGCTGAGACTGTATCAATCCCTTCGATGTATGAATCGCTCAGGACCGGCGCGAGGGTCAAGGTCGAACCCATGCCGACCATTGCCGATGGCATGCAAGCATCAATCCCAGGAGAGTTAACCTTCGAAGCCACGAAAAAATTCGTTGACAGGGTCGGGTTGGTGACCGACCCTGAGCTCGAGGATGCGATTTTCGACCTGCTCGAGCTCGGCAGAGTGCTGGCCGAGCCGGCAGGTGCTTCGCCCTTGGCGGCCATGAAAGGTCCGCTAAAGGACGAGCCGGGAGACAGAATCGTCCTCGTCGTCAGCGGGGGCAACATATCGATAAAGCTGCTGACTTCGATACTTACGAAAAGAACGCAAGGAAATCTCTGAGGTCCTTGGTCATAAGGAAGGGATTTGCCACCTTCTCCTCTGTCAGGCTCCTGAACGGGACCGGCCCGTAGTCATGTCCCGGGTACATCAAAGTCCGCCCTGGGAGGTTGAGGATGATTTCGTGCAGGCTCCTGTACATGGCCCCGGCCCTAACCCTGTCGAATCTCCCGATCGTCCCGACGAAGAGGGTGTCCCCGGTGAAGACCTCCCGTCCATCGTACAGGCAGATGCTGTCCTCGGTGTGCCCTGGAGTATGCATGACGCGAATCTTGCTGTCGCCGAGCCCCAACTCCTCCCCATCTGTGACTCGCTGGTCGCAATCGATTGGAGAGTCGTCATGGGCGATAACCTTGGCGCCCAGCTGGTCGGCCAGCTTCCTCAGCGTCATTACGTGGTCGAAGTGTTCGTGACTCGCGACCACGAACTTCACCCTCGCTCCCGTTAGGCGAACCGCATCTTCAATCGGTTCGGTTTCCCATCCGGAGTCGATGACCATGGCCTCTCTGCTCTCCTCTTCGACGACTAGGTAGACGAAGTTCGCCATCGTTCCCACGGGAATCTGTTTGACTATCAGTTGCCGGCTCCGCCCACATCCTTCAGAGTATCAACTTTATCAGGTTCTGCCGAACCCGCGCGCCCTGTTGGCAAAGCTCCGAGGGAAGAGGCCGTCCGAGTCTGAGATCAGCACCGCCAGGCTGATGATGCCAACCGACGCCAACGTGCTCGGAAACGTCTTTGGGGGTGCAATCATGAGATACATGGACGAGGTTGCCGCGATAGTCGCTTGGCGCCACGCGGGCAAGAACGTAGTCACAGCATCCATCGATAGGATGAACTTCTACGCCCCGGTCTTTGTTGGAAACCTCCTCATCATGAAGGCATCGGTGAACTACGTCGGGACCACCTCGATGGAAATCGGAGTACGAATCGAGGCACAGGACCCGACGACCCGGAGGGGGGCCCACACCGGCTCCTGCTACCTCACCTACGTCGCCCTTAACGAAAAAGGAAGGCCCACCCCAATTCCTCCTCTGATCGTCACCATGCCCGAAGAGCGAAGGCGATTCAAGCTGGCGTTGGCGCGCAGGAAGCTCAGAGAGGCGGAGAACTAAGTCCTCAGGAAAGACCGAGATATTTGCTGACCTTTGATTTGCGGCTCAACTAAACTAGAGCACCCCACACTTAGTCCGACCGTCTACTTTGGAGTATTGTTGAAGGATTTCGCGGAAAGCTTCAGCGTCGAGAAGATGCGAAGCGGCAATGCCGCCGTCTATAAATTGAAGGAGCAATTTGAAAATTTCTCCTCCTCACCCCAGAAGGCCGAAGTCTGCGACTCCATAGCCCAGTGTTTCTATCAATTGGAGCAGTACAACGACGCCGCCGGTTGGTACGAGACCGCAGGGCGCCTTATTCTATCGGAGCCGAGCGCCACCCCCGCCATGAAGGCCCTTAGAGCCCTCGGGGAATACGAAATGGCCCTAGAGTGCTACAAGCGCGGCGAGGATGAGGAAAGGTTCACCGAGTGCTCCTCTTTGATCAGAGAACTAAGACGTGCCTGCGCCTCAGCCTAGCGTCCCGCCCTTTTCTTCCTGGGCCTTTGCTGTCCGTCTGTTCACTGTCTTCATGTGACACTCCTCGCAAACTGGCTCGTCCTTCGGACCCACTTTGAAGGTATGGAGCACGACCTCAAGCTCAGTGTCGCAGAAGTAGCACTTTGCCTTCAACTCGACCCTCTCTTGGCGGCGAAGACCCTCCTTCTTACCACTTTGCCCCGCCCCTTGTAGTACCAAACTTCAGCATCCCCGTTCGAGCTCTTTCCCCATCTTACCAACTCCTCGAGCTCTTCCTTGGTGGCGCGCGCCCTGCCGCTCTTGACTTGGACGAGAAGTACCCTTCCCTCTTTAGCCGCGAATACGTCCACCGCCCCATGCGATGCCGCGCTTCTTGAGACCATCCAGCCAGCTTCCTTCAGGGCGTTCATTGCCGAATATTCTCTGGACCTTCCTTTCACATAATTCCTATTCAATTGCGGTTTGGCACTCTCAGTGGGTCTTCCATTTGGCAATGTAAACCATGCTCCGGCGGTCATGACCTCGTCCCTGCCTCGCCCGAAACTAAACCAAGACGAGTAAGCTTATCAAAACCGAAATCCCGGCCATAATTGCTTACCTTTGGAAGGAGTCAAGAGCTCGCTGAAAGGCATGGAGACCCGGTTTTCCGCCCAGCTTGAGCGAAGAGACAGAGTCTTGAAGGAAAGCAGAGATATCATATCGGCGTCCTCGAGGTCAATAATCAACGTCCACACCGGTAGGATGAAGGAAGCGGAGAAGGAACTTGCCGGCGCGAAATCCCAGCTCCGCGAGCTCAAGAAATCATCGGACGGCTCTTTGGCGCGATACTTGATCTCCCCAGAGGCCGAGTACGTTGAGGCGACAGCGGTCTTGGCTCTCGCAAAGGGGAAGCCAATACCATCAATGGCGAATCTCGAAGCCTCTCCGGAGGCCTACCTGCTGGGCCTACTGGACACGGTGGGCGAGTTGAAAAGGCTGGTGCTCGACTCCATCCTTCAGAGAAAACCCGCCAGGGCGAAGAGGTATTTTGAGGTCATGCAGGACCTCTATTCGATCTGCTCGCCTCTGGCGGTCTACGACCACGTCGTGACCGGGGCGAGACGAAAGATCGATGTCGCGAGAATGCTTGTGGAAGACACCAGAGGGCTCCTCGCCGAGGAGATGGGGCGGGAATTGGTAAGCAATTCGATGGCCCGCCTCGAAAAAAGACTTGACGAAAAAAAGAGAAGCTAAAGCTCTTTCAGAAGATTGCTCGTCTTCAGCTTCGGATAGGGCGAATCGAGCCTCACTACCTTGACCTGCAAGCCCCTTTTGCGAGCTTCATCGAATACTTCCTTTTCCATGTGGTATTGGTCGTACCCGAGGGCAACTATGTCAGGTCCCACCTTCTGCAATGTCACGTAGATGTCTCCTGGGACGCCCAAAATAGCAGCATCCACCATCTTCAGGGAAGACAGTAGCTTTACTCTGTCCCTTTCATTCACAAGTGGCTCTCTTTTTTTCCTCCGGCGTATCGTGCTGTCCCTAGCTACGGAGACAACAAGAACGTCTCCGAGACTCTTCGCCTTGCCTATGGTGTAGGCGTGCCCGTAGTGTATCACCTCGAACCCACCTCCGATGAAGACAACCCTGATTGATTTCCTTCCTCTTGGAGTGAGCTTCACCTTGCCACCTTGGAAAGTGGCCATCCCCTCGTTGACCAGTCTGACGAGTTCCTTTTCGGCCTCGTTTGGGCGAAGTCCGAGACGATGACCTATCGTCTTTGAGGTGGTCTCTTCCCCTTCGATACTACTGGAAAACACCGCGGCGAGAACTCGCTTTCTATCCATCGGTCACCAGTCTATCCTTACTACGCCTGCGAAAGAAAGTGAGTCCAAGAGCCCCTCCGCGTATCCAACGCTGAGCATTGCCAACTCATCCTCTCCGTTTGCCAGGAAGTTTTCAGCGTCTTTCATGTAGAGCTCAGCGTTTTCTAACACGTGCTCATACTGGGGGCCAAGCTTACTTCTCACTGATTCGAGTGCCCGCTTAGTCTTCGCGACATACTTTGGAACCAAAGTCTGAGCAGTTCGCTGCACAAACTCGGAGTTACTGCGCGTCTGAGACTCATCAATCGAGAAGATGGCAGCCACGGCTTCTGATTCAGTGAAATGAAGCTTCCCTGGAACTACAAGACAGTGAGGAGGCTCGCCATAACTGATCTTGGTGAGTTCGGAAATGGTCCCTGCGGAGAAGCTCGCATCCCCGCGCCCAAGCCTCGACAGGACAAGCACGAAGGTGCGGTCGCTAACAACTCCACGCTTGAAGTTGCCCTCGGCGAGGAGGAGGCCTGCCATCGCATCGGGGGGCGTGACGCCCTCGCCTGATTTGAGGTCGTACTCGAGAAGGAGGAGCGTGTGCGCCCCTTCGAGCAGGTTCTCGTGCAAAACATGATAGGCTTGATTAAGTCGTCCGACCGACTCCCTTGTGACTGTTACAGTCCTCGAGAACTTGTAGGAGTGCAGCCCTGAAGCACTCGCGGCCGCAGATGCTATGGTGGCTGCGTGAACCACTCTTGTCTCGATTCCTTGTCTGATCGCCCTGGCGCGCAACTCGTCGTGCGTGGTTGCGATCATCGGGTCGCCCAGGACGGCCAGTGCCACTTTCTTCTCCTTCGCCTCTGAAATTATTTTGGACCCATCCTCGACGAAATCCCTGTCCACTATGGTCGGGCGTTTTCCCGTCGCGTATTCCAGCTGCCTGAGGAGCTGTGGCTCGTGAGGAGTCGTGTAGTACTCGAGATAGAAGGCGTCTGCGGACCTCAACTCTTCAATGCCTTCGAGGCTTATCCCCCTGGAGCCCAAACCCAAACCTACGAAAACCAACTTTCCCACTATTCCACCGACCACGAAATTGACAGCAAGCCTTCAGCGACACTTTCGGATACCACTCTCCTCAATGAAGATATCGGAATTGAAAGTGCATAAATCAGGATGCGCCCTGTGTTTCCCTTTGGGGCCTTTGATGAGAATCTCTTTAAATCCATTCTTCCCGGCGCGTCATCGACGGGCCCGTGGCTCAGCCAGGTTAGAGAGGAAAATCTCAACTAGAGCGGCTGGCTCTTAGCTCGCCTTGGGAGTGACCAGCATGTCGTGGGAGGCGTCAAAAGCGCCCACGAATTCGAATCCCACCGGGCCCGCGTCTTATTCCAACGAATCCAGAAGTTTGGTCTTCCAAATCTAGTTCACTTTATAGCCCTACGGTAAAAGCCCCTCGCGAATGTATACGACCACGGTCGTTGACGACGAGGTTCATGCCATGGAGGTCATGAAAGAAATGGAAACAGCCTGGGAGAAGAAGAACGAATTGTATTTCATCCACGTCCTGACGACCGAGCCCAGCCTGGTTCTGAGGGTCCACGCTGTGTGTATCTTGGCTGAGGTAGGGGGTGAAGAGTGTGTTCCAGTGCTCTCCGACGTCTTACTTCACGACCCCGACCCTCTGGTGAGGCATGAGGCGGCTTTCTCGCTGGGGCAGATCGGTCTTGCGGAGGGCAACCAGGCACTTGCCATGGCCGTCCTTAAGGACCAGGACCCGATAGTAAGGCACGAATCAGCGGCCGCCCTCGGCTCAGTCGGGAGCTCAGACTCGGAAGAAGTTCTGGCCAGAGCGCTATCCGACGAGGACGAACTTGTGAGGAATTCTGCCAAAGCCTCGCTCTTCAACATCAAGTTCCTCAAGCAATACTCGAACGGCTCCACCGCCAGGGAGAGGGCACCGAGGCCTTAGTCTCGAACGCTTAAGACAAACGCGGAATGGTGCCGGACGGTTTGAGACTGTCTGGCAAGAGGGCACTTGTCACGGGCTCATCTCAGGGTATAGGAGCCGAGATTGCCAAAGCCTTCGCCAGAGAAGGTGCGGTTGTGGTCGTCAACCATCGCCCGGCCGCAAAGCATGTCGAACCGGTCATTGCCTCGATCCGGAGGGGAGGAGGGAAGGGCTTCGCGGTCCACTCCGACGTCTCGGACCCTGCGAGCGTCGCGCAGATGTTCTCCGAAATCAAGGCTCGCATGGGCGGTCTAGACATTCTAGTGAACACCGCGGGACTGTCTGACAAAAGGCTCTGGAACCTCGGCATCGCCGAAACAAAACTGGACATGTGGAAAAGAGTCTTCGCCGTGGACGCCTTTGGGACCTTCCTCTGTACTCAGGGAGCTATCAAACTGATGAGGCACGGGTCGTCGGTTGTCAATATCGCTTCAACGCCCGCCCTGGTCGGTGATACCGAAGGGCTGGTCTACGCCTCGGCGAAGGGGGCCGTAATTTCAATGACGAGGATGCTTGCCAAGACGCTGGCTCCCAAGACACGGGTCAACTGCATGGTCTTCGGGTCGATGGAGACGACCTGGGTGGAATGGCTGAGCAAGGAGCAAAAAGAGTCATACCTGGCGGCGATACCTATGAAACGGTTCGGTACCCCGGCCGATGCCGCAGGCATGGCTATCTTCCTGGCCAGTGATGAATCCAGTTTCATGACCGGCCAGGTGTTGGTGCTTGACGGCGGGGAAGTCATGCGCTAGGGCAGGCGGCAATCGCTCTATCTTTCAGCGGCCTTGTACAGGCCGCCCTTCACTTCGATCTTTTCGAGGGCAACCTCGATTAGGTCTGTTTCTCGGACGACTCCATTCTCGATGGTCTTTTTCCAGAGGTCGATGTAGATTTCCAGCCCTTCTTTGACTTGCTCTTCCCTGCCATTCTTGGTCTTCTCCAGTTCAGCGAGATAATCCCCTACGTTCTTCCTCTGTGTCATAGTATCCTCGCCTCCCCGCCCACCCTCGAATAGTACGCTTTGTAACCGAGCTTCGTAACGGCATCGAACACTTCTTTCTCGTCTTTCTCCGATGTGTTGATGAAGACCGAAGGTCCGGTCTGCATGGAATAGTACGCTTTTTTTCCGTCGTCACGAAGTCCCCTTACCTTCCGGATTATCCTCAGGGAATCTTCGGTCATTATTATCAGCCCACTGTCACCTGTCATGGTCAAGCTGTGAAGCTCAAGGGTGTCCTTTTCGGCCAATCTTCCCAGAGCGTCCAGATCGTTCCCCAAAATCGCCTTCTCCATTTCTTCGCACCTGCGCTGTGCTGATTCAACGCGCGCCCGGAAAAAGGGGGACGTCAGCACCTCTCTGTGAGCATCTTCAGTCTTCACCCGGGAAGGGAGGGGTACGATGACCATCCTGAGGTCCATGTCGCTGGAGTCTGCAAACCTCTTCGAGTAGGTGCTCTCGTCGTCATTTCCTGCGTAGAGTCTTGAAAATCCTCCGACCAGGGACCTCGAAGCCGAGGCCGCAAAAAGTCTTGCAGTCCTCGAAAGTGAGGTGAGGTCCGCCTCCCCTCCGACTAGCAACTTGTCGCAGAGCAATGTCAGTGCAGCCCCTGCGGAAGAAGAGTACCCAATCCCCTTTGCCTTTCCAGGAGGTAAGTTTCGGCTGTCTATCCTAAAGTCCCCCACCTTCTTGGAGGGATCCAAGGCAGCAACTACCTGCTGAAGTCTCCCATTCGCGGATTCGTTGGCCTTCCCATCGACAAACACACCACCCTTCTTCTGGTCCGTTATCTCAGCCTCGGTCTTCATCGATGTCGTATTCACAGAAATACTATCATGATACGGCAGACGGAGTTGCCAGTCCTTCAGCCCATGGTACTTGACAAGAGCCTGCATCGTGAATGCCACGGCCTTGTAGCCACTCGTACTCAGTCCACCTCTATCTCGAGTCTTCCGACCGTTGTCGGGTTCCTAAGAAGATTAACCATCTCCCTTGGGATGTCTTTCGCTGCGGTGTCCGCTCGAATTGCCAGGGTCCTGTCGCTGATGAAATCGCTCCTGCGGATCACCATATCGTGCTCGTGCGAGAGTTGAAGCCTAGGGTCCCCCGAGGCCTTAATTGAAAACGAGAGAGTCCCCACGAAGAGCCTAATCATGACCATCGACCCCCTCCGCCTGAGGGCCTCCTTGACCCGAGAGTCAAGCCCCGCGCACCCCTTCGCCGCCCCCACTCCAACGATGCAATCCCCGCTTTCGGTCAGGAATTCCTCTGAGGTCACTTCGATGGTCGTGGGATGCAGGGAACGGACCAACGGATGGCCCCGAAAGTTCACAGATTCGACAAGGACTTCGCGGCCCTGGTGCAATCTCCGTCCAGCTTCAATCAATCAAGCCGTCCCCTTCGGCTGGATTCCGTTGCAGTGAGGGCATCGCTCTGAAGTCAGCGGCATAGGACTGGAGCAGTAAAGGCAAAACCTGAACCCTTCCGGAGGGGTCAGCGGCCCCTGGGTCTCCGGCAAGAAGAAGCTCGCGATTATCATTATCGCTCCTCCGATCCCGAAGGGGATGCTCCAGAAGTAGACCAATGGGAGCTCCAGCACGTAGAAGCCAAGTCCCATGATCCCGACGAAAAGCCCCCCGACGAGGAGTTGCGGCCGCATGCCACAAACCCGCCGATAACGCCTTTATAGTTTCGGCAGTCCGACGTGACTGGTTCGTGATGACCACCGAATACGAACAACTTCTCTCCCAGATGATCGATGAGAAAAGGGCGAAGCTCGCTGACCTGACCGGCAATAAAGGGAAGGCGAAAGAAGTTGCAGCCCTGAGGAGCGACATCGGGTTCCTGGAAGTCGAACTTCAGCGCTACCAACAGGGAATGGCCCTGTTCAGAACCAAGGCTGTGCCGAAAGTCGGTCGTTGGGGGAAGCCTGAAACGGAAGCAAAGGAAGCAGAACCCTAGCCGCATTGACACTGTTATTGTCCGAACGAGACGTCCAAAGTCTCATTGACATGAAGGAGGTGGTCCAGACCGTCGAAGAAGCCTTCCGGAGGGAGGCCCTCGGTGAAGCCACGAACTTCATGCGCACTAGGTCGAAGGGGACGGGCTGCGTCCTAAACGTCATGCACGCCTCACTGTCATACCTCGGCAAAGGCGGGCTCAAGGCCTACATGTCATCCAAGTCAGGCACGAAGTTCATCGTCGTCCTGTTCGATTCGGCCGACTCCACCCCGCTGGCGGTGATGGGAGCGGACTACCTCGGAAGGTTCCGGACCGGCGCGGTTTCCGGGGTCGCGACGAAGCACATGTACGGCAAACCCTCGGCGACCCTGGCACTCTTCGGATCTGGGAAGCAGGCGCTAACTCAGGTCCTCGCCGTCAGCGAAGTGACATCGGTGGAGGAAGTGAGGGTCTGGAGCCCCAACATTGTAAACAGGGCAGAGTTCGCCCGAGGGCTCGTTAAACTCGGTTTCAGGGCCAAGGCTTTCGAATCCCCTGGGCAGGCAGCCGACGGGGCACAGGTGGCGTCCGCGATTACCTCTTCAACGGAGCCATTCCTTGACGGCCAGTCATTGAAAAGAATCGAGCACCTGAACATCTGTGGAGGCAATAACCCAGAGCATGCAGAGGTCATGCCTGAGGCGGTGGCGTCCTTTGGGACTGTAGTGGTTGACGATCTCTCCCAGGCCAAGGTCGAATACGGCGACCTCATCCAGGCTGAACAGGCGGGGACGTTCTCCTGGGATACTGCCATAGAGTTGAAAGATGTCGTGGGAAAATTGGTCAGACCTAGAGGGAGAACTCTTTTCAAGTCCGGAGGGGTCGCCCTGGAGGACGTCGCCGTCGCAAGCATGCTTTTCGAGAAAGCGTCGAAGTCGGGCAAGAGCTTCCCCGAAGTCGAACTCGTGTGATTTGACTTAGCCTATCACATCGGCGGCATTCCGCCCATCCCGCCCATGCCGCCGCCTCCGGGCGGCATCGGTGGAGCCCTCGTCTTGCTGGCGGCTATGACATCATCGATCCTAAGTATCATGCACGCGGCCTCTGTTGCTGCCCTCAGTATCTGTAGCTTCACTGCTAGTGGCTCCCACACCGACTTCGAGTACATGTCGGCAACCTTTCCGTTGAGCGCGTCGACCCCGAACCACTTCTCGCCTTTTCCGTGCCTTGCCCTCATGTCGACCTGAGTGTCTATCGGGTCCATCCCTGCGTTCTCCGCTAAAGTCATGGGGACGCTTTCCATCGCATCGGCGAACTTCAGTGCCGCGAGCTGTTCTCGCCCCGACAGTTTCTGCGCCCAGTTCCTGATCTGGATTGAGACCTCCTCTTCGGGAGCCCCGCCGCCCGCGACGACCGCCGGGAGCTCGACCACATCTTTCGTCACCATCAGTGCGTCATGGAGGGCACGCTCGGCTTCGTCTACTATCCTCTGGGTTCCTCCTCTGATGAGTATTGTCACAGCCTTCGGATTCTTGCATCCTTCGACGAATACCCATTTGTCATCCTCAAGCTTCCTCTCCTCAACCATCTTGGCGTACCCCAGGTCCTTCGTAGTTAAGTCGTCAAGATTCGTGACGATTCTTGCTCCTGTGGCCTTCGCGAGTTTCGTCATGTCGCTCTCCTTCACCCTACGAACAGCCAATATTCCTGCCTTTGCAAGGAAGTGCTGTGCAAGGTCGTCTATACCCTTTTGAGTTATCAGGACGTTGGCGCCTGACTGCGAAACCTTCTCGACCATTCCCTTCAGTATGCTGCTCTCTTCATCCATGAATTGCTGCATCTGCAGCGGGTCGTTGATTCGAATCTCCGCAGAGAACTCGGTCTTCTCTATCTCGAGTGCTGAGTTTACAAGCGCGATTTTCGCTTCGTCGACCTTTCTCGGCATTCCAGAATGGACGACCTCTTTGTCAAGGACTATGCCCTTGATCATCCTGGTGTCGGTCAAGGCGCCTCCCGGTTTCTTCTCCACCTTCACATTGTCGATGTCGACCTTGAATCCTCCATCTCTCTTCTCGGCGACGGCTAAGACTGAATCGACGACGATGCCAGAAAGGTGGGGCGAGTCTTCGTTCACGAGCTTCGTCAGCATGCTTGTGTTGGCCACCTTGAGGATATCTGTCCTGTTTTCAGGGTCGATCTTCTCAGCAATCTCCTCAAGAATCTTCGTAGCCTTCTCCGACGCCCTCGAATATCCGTCTACCACAACCACCGGGTGTACTTCTTTGTCGATCAGTTCCTCAGCTTTCTCAAGTAGGGCCCCCGCCAACACGACCGCGGAAGTTGTCCCATCCCCTACTTCGTTGTCCGTTGCCTTGCTTATCTCCACCATCATCTTGGCGGCCGGATGCTGGACATCCAGTTCCTTCAGCATCGTGGCGCCGTCGTTCGTTATTGTCACATCACCCATTGAATCTACTAGCATCTTGTCCATCCCCCTTGGCCCGAGGGACGTCCTGACCACTTCAGCGATTAACTTCGCGGCTGCGATATTGTTCCTTTGAGCCTCTCTCCCCCTCGACTCTCCAGAACCTTCTTTCAGAATAATGACAGGTTGTCCAGTTGCTGACATATCAGAAACGGGTATACAACCAATGGTTTATAAGAGTTATCGTGGGATGAAGCGCCTGACCTCCAGAGCCCATCATCTCTCTCCGAGAAATCTTAAGTGGACTTCTCGTTTGGAAAAAGCCGGGACCTATTGTCAACAGCTTCAAGTCTATCCAAGAAGCTCCTCGCCGAGGTTTTCGGTACCTTCCTGTTCGTCGTAGTCGGAGCGGGCTCGGCACTGGGCGCGGCGAGCCTTGTCAATGACCCAGGTGTTCAATTGCTGTTCGCAGCCCTCGCGAATGGCTTCGGCCTTGCCATGGCCGTTTCCGCGACAATGGCAATATCAGGAGGGGTTCTGAATCCGGCGGTCACACTGGGGCTTTGGGCAGGGAAGAAACTCCCTTCCAAGGATGTCGTTCCATACATGGTAGCCCAGCTGGTTGGAGCTACGGCGGCCGGATTCGCACTGGTCGTTTCGTTCCCCTCGGCTCTCGGGAGCCCTGTACATTGGGGCGCTCCCACACTCAATGGCATCCTGAGCGTCTGGCAAGGAATCGCAATCGAGGCTCTCCTCACCTTTGTTTTGGTAATTGCGGTCTACGGCACAGCGGTTGATTTGAGGGCGCCCCGCATAGGGGGCCTAGGAATCGGTCTCGCCGTCCTCGCCGATGTACTCGTCGCGGGAAACCTCACGGGAGCTGCCATGAACCCTGCCAGAGCTTTCGGCCCCATGGTCGCAGGAGGTTTCTACCCAGGTTACTGGTTCATCTATGCCGTCGGTCCCATGGTAGGAGCGTTGATTGCGGGGTTGGCATACAGATTCGCATTCGAAGACGGGGCTGCGAGCAGAGTTGGAGATAAATAACTCCCACATTAGCGCGTCGGGTCTTTGAAAGGCACCTCCGCTCGGCTCAGCAGAGAGCAGGCAAAGGAGTTCTTGGTCAGGATGGACTCCGCCATGGCGTCCTCCAGGGGAAAACAAGCAAGAGACGCCCTGGTCAAGCTTCTCAACTCAACCGTCCCGACCTACTCATGGGTTGGGATCTACGTCGTCGAGGGAAACGACCTTGTCCTCGACGCCTGGGCCGGGCCTGCAGCGACTGAACATGTCAGAATCCCGATTGGCAAAGGAGTGTGCGGATTCGCCGCGAAGGCAGGAAAGACCGAAATCGTATCGGATGTAAGCAAGGACCCCCGGTATCTTCAGTGCTTCCTTTCGACAAAGTCCGAGATCGTCGTCCCCATTTCAAACGAAGGGCGTGTAGTAGGTGAGATTGACATCGATAGCGACCAGCTTGACGCCTTTTCCTCGGTGGACAGAGAATTCCTGGAGGCTGTCGCGAGGAAGACGAGCGGCCTATGGTTCTAGGCCCCCACTCGGCTTTTGAGTATAACATACGTTATAACAATTAAATATGGCCTCCCGTACCGCCCTTTCATATCATGAAGCTTGAGATAAAAGACCTCCACGCCTCCGTCGAGGGAAAAGAAATTCTGAGGGGGGTCGACCTGACCGTCTCCCAGGGGGAGACCCACGCCCTGATGGGCCCCAACGGGTCCGGGAAGAGCACCTTGGCGTACACGCTGATGGGGCATCCGAAATATCAGGTCACATCGGGACAGGTGCTCATCGACGGGGAGAGCATACTTGGCATGACCCCGGATAAACGCGTCAAGAAGGGCCTCTTCCTCGCCTTCCAATATCCCGTCAGCGTACAGGGGGTAAGCATGTTCTCGTTCCTGCGTGCGGCGTATAACAATTCCAGGCCTCCGGGTACTGAACCACCGACCATCTTCGAGTTCAAGGAAGTTGTCGCCGAGAAGCTCAAGATGCTCAGCATGGACGAGTCATTCCTCAATAGATACCTGAACGAAGGATTCTCGGGAGGCGAGAAGAAGAGAGCTGAGATTCTTCAGATGGCGCTCATGCAGCCGAAATTTGCCGTGCTCGACGAGACGGACTCCGGGCTCGACATAGACGCCCTGAGAATCGTGGCAGAGGGCATCAACAAGGTTTCAGGGCCTAAAACCGGGACCCTCCTGATCACCCACTACCAGCGGATCCTGAAGTACGTAAAGCCCCAGTTCGTCCACGTCCTGTTCCAAGGCCGTGTTATCGAATCAGGCGGGGAGGATCTGTCCAGGCTCTTGGAAGAGAAGGGCTATACATGGATTAAGGGGTACAAGGAAGAAGAACAACTGGCCCAGCAGGGGGCATAACCCTTTTATCAAGGGCTATAACCTATGTTATATTCTAAGGTGAGACGAGCTTGACATCGACAACGGAAATAGTAACAGACGATTACAAGGAGAAGTACGGGTTTAGCGATCCAGTCGAGTCCTACGCCGTCAAGGGGACGAAAGGACTAAGCGAACGGGTCGTCCAAGAGATCGTCCGGCTCCACGACGAGCCCGCTTGGATGGAGCAAGTCAGGATGAAGGCCCTCAAGCACTTCCTCGATATGAAACCACCTGCCTGGGCTCCGGAGCTCGCCGACATCGATTTCCAGGGCTTCCAATATTATGCGAGGCCTACCCAACAAGCCGCCGATTCGTGGGACCAGCTTCCAGAATACATCAGAAACACCTACGATAAGCTTGGCATCACGGATGCAGAGAAGAAGTTTCTGGCCGGAGTCGGAGCGGTCTACGAGAGCGAGGCAGTCTACCACAGCATCCAGGGCGCCCTGGAGAAACAAGGAGTCGTCTTCACTGACACAGTCACCGCATTGAAGGACTACCCGGACATCATGAAGAAGTATTTCGGCACTGTAGTCCCCTACCAGGACAACTACATCGCAGCCCTGCAGACAGCGGTCTGGTCGGCAGGGAGCTTCGTCTACGTTCCGGAGGGAGTGAAGGTCCCCATGATTCTGCAGGCATATTTCAGAATCAACTCAAGGAACATGGGGCAGTTTGAAAGGACACTCATTGTCGCAGAGCCTTACAGCGAGGTTTCCTACAACGAAGGCTGCAGCGCCCCGGTCTACTCTTCACAGTCGCTCCATTCCGCCATCGTCGAGATCGTGGCAAGGAAGGGCTCGACCGTCAAGTACACCACTCTGCAAAACTGGTCCCGAGATGTCTACAATCTGGTCACCAAGCGCGCCCACGCCTACGAGGACGCGACAGTATCGTGGGTCGACTTCAACGGTGGTTCAAGGCTGACAAGGAAGTACCCTTCAATCTACCTCCTAGGGCCCAGGGCCAAGGCCGACATAATTTCAGTCGCCTACGCCGGGGCAGGGCAGGTCCAGGACACCGGCGGAAAGGCAATCCACCTGGCCAAGGACACGACCTCGAAGATCATTTCCCGGTCCGTGTCAAAGGACGGCGGGCACACGGCCTACCGCGGGCTTCTCCATATTGCCAAGGGAGCCACGAACGTAAAGTCAACGGTCAGGTGCGATGCTTTGCTGATCGATTCGAAGAGCACCACGGCCACATATCCATACATGGAGATTCAGGAAGACGATGCGACTGTCACCCACGAGGCGAGCGTCGGCAAAGTAGGGGAAGAACAGTTATTCTACCTGATGGCAAGGGGGATCTCAGAAGGGGACGCCCTCAGCATGGTTGTCAATGGGTTCTTGGAGCCCTTTGCGAAGGAGCTCCCGATGACCTATGCGGTCGAGTTCAACCGCCTGATGTCCATCGAGATGACTAACGCCGTCGGCTAGGAGCCGGCGGGTCGGGCGTGATCTGAATTGACGCAGACAACAATGTCCTCATTCGACGAAGAATTGGTCAGGGCTATCTCGAGCTCTTTCAACGAGCCGGAGTGGCTGGAGAAAGCAAGACTGGAGGCGTTCAGGGAATTCATTTCCTCCCCACCTGAAAAAAACCCCCTCTACACCAAGTACGTAAGCACCTTCGACTTCCCCATCGAGCCCTTCAGAGTAGTCCTCGGGAAGAGCGAGGTCGATTTCAGGAGTTACTTCGAGGGGTTCCTCACTGGCAACGAGCGCGACATCATGCTTCAAGCGAACGAGACGCAGGTGCACGTAGACCTGAGCCAGGACATTGCGTCAAAAGGAGTTAAGCTACTGTCATTTCACGATGCGCTCCTCGAGGACGAGACTCTGCTCAGGAAGCTTGTGCAGCAGAGGCTGGTGAAATCTGAAGCCGACAAATACGCCGCCTTCGTAAACGCCTTCTTCAACAGCGGCACCTTCGTACAAGTCCCCAGAGGCGTAGTCCTTGAACGTCCGCTCCGCAGGATGCTTTTGTTGGATTCGCCCAGGACCGCGGTCGTGGACCAGACGTTGGTCTATGCCGAGGAGCAGTCCAAGCTCATCTTCCTTGAAGAGCTCTATTCCAAGGATCCTGAGGGCCAGGCATTGGTGGCTTCAACGACCGAGGTACGGAGTGGTTCGGGCGCCCATGTTGATTTTTCCTCCATCCAGCTCCTAGACGACCAGACGACTCACGTGTCGAACAGGGCAATCGAGACTGTCAATGACTCGAGGGCGACCGTAAGCTCGCTCGCCCTGGGTTCCTCGGTCTCCCGATCGAGGATGAACTTCCTCCTGAACGGCAGGGGGTGCCATGCAGAGGGTTTCGAGATATTCTTCACCGACGCAAAACAGAGGTATGACTTCGAAACGAACCTCGTCCACGTCGGCCAGGACTCGACGGGGTCGGTCCATGCGAGAGGCGTGCTGAAGGGCGAGTCACATACGATATTCAAGGGGATGATCAAGATAACAAACGCGGCCAGGAATTCGAGGTCCTACCTGGCCCATCATGCCATGATCCTAGACCGTACGGCCAAGTCCGACGGGGTCCCGAGTTTGGTGATCGATAACAACGAAGTCAAAGCGACCCACTCCGCCTCGGTCGCCCAGATAGACGAAGAGCAGCTCTTCTACATGATGGCCCGGGGTCTCCCCATGGACGAGGCCAGGAAGATGGTCGTCCTGGGATTCTTCGAGCCTGTTCTCTCACACATTCCCATAGAGCAGACGAGAGAGGGGGCGAGGTTCATGATCGAAGGCAAGTGGCTAGGTGCAAAAAGGAGGCTCGTCGACAGAGAGACTCTCCTCGCAGCCACGGGCGAGATCACCCCCGAGGTCAAACAGAACGAGGACATATTCGAAAGACACTACAAGTACAGGTGAACTTTCGATGGGAGAATTGGTTTCAGCCATGAAGGTCTCAGACCTCCCTGAAGGTTCGATTTCAGCAGTCGACCTGAAGGGAACACACATACTGCTCGCCAAAGTCGGAGGAGAGGTTTCAGCCGTGAGCGGGACTTGTACCCACGAAGAGACAGACCTGGGGCTCGGCTTCGTGCTGGAGGACAGGGTCGTCTGTCCCTTGCACCTCTCACAGTTCGACCTGAAAACGGGGCAGGTCATGAACCCGCCGGCAACCGTTCCGCTCCAGCGTTTCAATGTTAAAATAGAGGGTGAGACGATTTTTGTCGAAGTCTAGTGGAGGCTTTCAATAGCGTTGCTGAAGACTGAACCTCTGGATGTAGAGAGTGTTCGAGCTGACTTCCCGATCCTCAAGAGGGAGGTCCACGGCAAGAGGCTGGTCTATCTTGACAACGCGGCAACTACCCAGAAGCCTAGGTCTGTCATAGACGTCCTGGTCGACTACTATTCCCGGTACAACTCCAATGTCCACCGCTCGGTCCACACCCTTGGAGAGGAGGCCACTGCCGCCTACGAAGCCTCCAGAGAAAAGGCTGCGAAATTCGTGGGCGGGCCGACGAAGGGCCTTGTGTTCCTGAGGGGGACCACTGAAGCTACGAACCTGGTCAGGTTCGCGTGGGGCGAAGGCAATGTGAAGAAGGGTGACGTTCTGGTCACCACGCTGATGGAGCACCACAGCAACATCGTCCCTTGGCAGCTGCTCGCGAAGAAAAAAGAGGCTACCTTGAAATTCGTCGGCCTCAACGAGGACGGGACTCTCGACATGGGTCAGTTCGAAGAACTCCTGAAAGAGTCCCCGAGGCTTGTGGCTGTCACCCACTGTTCAAACGTCCTTGGAACAATAAACGACGTCGCACAGATATGCGCAAAGGCCAAGCGCGCAGGGGCCACGACCGTCGTCGACGGCGCCCAGTCGGTCCCGCACATGCCGGTGAACGTCGAGTCAATCGGTTGCGATTTCTACGCCTTTTCAGGCCACAAGATGCTCGGCCCGACCGGGATCGGAGCACTTGTGGGAAGGAAGGAACTCTTGGAGAGCATGGAGCCATTCCAGGGCGGAGGCGAGATGATCAGGGAGGTATTCCCCGACCGTTCGACATGGAACGACGTCCCCTACAAATTCGAGGCTGGAACCGTGAACATAGCTGACGCCATAGGCCTGGGGGCTGCAGTGGACTACCTTTCTATGATTGGCATGGACAAGGTCAGGGAGCACGAGGTCAGGCTGGTAGAATACGCTCTTGAGACCCTGCCGAAGGTGAAGGGCTTTCGCCATTACGGGCCTGCCGACCCAAGAAGGAAGGGAGGGGTAATCTCCTTCAATCTCGCAGACGTGCATCCGCACGACCTTGCGACCATTCTCGACGAGGAGGGAATAGCCATCCGCTCCGGGCATCACTGTGCCCAGCCGCTAATGCGATGGCTCGATGTAGCTGCCACCAGCAGGGCGAGCTTCCACGTTTACAATTCCTATGACGACGTCGATGCCCTGAAAGCCGGCCTCGAAAAGGCGGGTGTCATTTTCAAGTTATGAGCACTGCGGACATCTATCGCGAGCTAATCCTGGACTATTACAGGAATCCGAGGAACTTCGGCAAACTCGAAAAGTTCGACATCGATTCCCGCGACACGAATCCGCTCTGCGGGGACGAGATCGAGATGCAGATCAGAGTCGGAGACGGACAGAACATCGAAGAGATTAAATTCATAGGGAAGGGATGCGCCATCAGTCAGGCTTCAGCTTCGCTGCTCACAGAACTCGCAAAGGGAAAGAAACTCGAATGGGTGAAGGAGGTCGCCAAGGAAGATATCTTCAAGATGCTGGGAGACCCCGACTTGGGGCCGTCCAGGGTCAAGTGCGCTTTATTGGGCATGAAGGTGCTGAAGACTGGTGTCTATGGGTACCTTGGCGCCCACTACGACGACCCTGGAACGTCCGACCCTATGGCCTGAGATTCAGCTATCGTCGTTCAGCGCAGAATCGCGAGGACAAGGTAGAACGCAGGCACGAGGATTACAGGGGCCAGAAGGGCTACCCAGAACGCGAGCTTCAGGATGCTCATGATTTCCAATTCTAGCTGGGCTTGGCTCCTCGGAATGTGGCTGCCTACCCAATGGAGAGGGTTGAACATTCTTCTGCTATCTTCTCAGTCTCAACCATCTTCTCAACCTCGGATATACGTCTATGCACTGGTCTACTGGATAACAGGTGGGAAGGGCTTTTTAGCCTCTGAGGATCACGCCGTGCCCAAGGGGAACCTCGGATGAAATCCGACTGGAAGCTGCTCTTTCCGTACGAATTGCTTGAGCCGAACTGGAGGCTCTGGTCCTTCCTCGGAGTGTTGACTCTGGGGTTCTGGGCCCTTGTCGCATTCCCAGTCGCCGAGTTTGCTAGGTACATCGACCCGTTCTATAGCCCCACGATACTGATTGTCCCACTGCCCGGGGCGTTCAGACTCACCTGCTATGCCTACAGGAAGGACTACCATAGGCACATCTTCAACCACCCACTTGGCTGCGCAAATGCCGACAGGGGAGAGTCAACCGCAAGAAGATACACGGGAGAGAGAAATGCTCTGTTCCAGCTCGAGAATCTCCACAGGTATTTCCTCTACGCAGGACTTGCGATCCTGCCGTTCTTCTACTATGACTTCTTGTATTCACTGGCGTTTTCGGGCGGCTTCGCCCTCAGGATCGGAAGCACCATCCTCCTGGTGAACGCGCTCACCCTTACAGCCTGGACGTTGTCCTGCCACGCCTTCAGACACGTCATTGGAGGCAACATCGATTGCTACAGCTGCGTCGCTGCCGGGGGATTGAGAAAGGAAGTGTACGACAAGCAGAGTTGGCTTAACACGCATCATGAGGCCCTGGCCTGGATCAGCCTACTCACAATCTTCTTCTCTGACCTCTATCTCCGAGGCGTGGCTGCCGGCCTGCCCATTGACGCGACATTGTTGAGGTTTTGAGCACGATAGGCGGCAAGCAAAGGATGCCGAAACGGGCCCGGTATCCGCTCTTCCTCCTCGGCCTATTGATCATTCTTTTGGGAGGCCTCGCGGCCAATTCGATTAGGGCACCCCAGGCTGAAATCACGGCCATTGTCTCCATCGGCTTCCTCTTCCTGATTGTTTCGGTCTTGCCAAAATAGGGACGAGCTTCTAGGGCGCCAGCCCTAGCGATTTCAGCAGGTAGTACATTGGGACCAAGACGACGGGGGCCAACAGTGCCACCCAGAACGCAACCTTCAGCACCTTCTTCGTCTGCGCCTCGAATTGAGCCTCGTTCCTGGGAAAGTGCCCGTATATCCACAGCAGAGGGTCGTAATATCTGTCTACTACACGTTCCTTCTCTGGGATTATCGCATCATCGGTTATGACTATGTGTTCCGGACAGATCTCCTGGCAACACTTAGTAATGTTGCAATAGCCTAGGCCCCCGGTATCTTTCAAGAACTTAGACCTGTTGAGCCCGTCCATGGGATGCATGTCCAGGGATGCGGCCTTCACTACCCACCTAGGCCCGATGTAATCTGATTCGTGCTCCCGGATAACATGGCATACATCCTGACAGAGGAAACATTCGATGCATTTTCTGAACTCCCTCGATCTGTCCACGTCCCTTTGGTAGAACCTCCACTCTTTCCCTGCCGTTGGCTTCGGGCTGAAGGCAGGAATCATCGCCGCTACCTTCCAGTTCTCTGTCACATCAGTCACCAGGTCTCTTAGCCTTGGGAATGCTTTCATTGGTTCCACCGTAATTTCCCCCTCGATTGTGTCGACGCGGGTCTTGCACATCAACCGCGGCTTTCCGTTTATCTCGGCGGAACAGGAGCCGCACCTGGCCGCTTTGCAATTCCATCGCGCGCACAGAGATGGGTCGATGTTCGCCTGTATGTAGTGGATTGCGTTGAGAACGACCATCCCTTCTTCATGAGGGACCTCGTAGGTATCGTATCTCGTGGTAGAGGGGTCTGCCCCAAGACCTCTCTGTATCTTCAGTTTCACTGTGCCCGCATTCGTCTGGAACGAAGTCATCTGGCTCAACTCGTTTACTCCTTTATCAGGGCCTCCAGCTCTGGCGGCGGATTCTCAACTGGCACGAACTCATGGACCATTTCGCCTGCCTTATCAACGGTAATGATGTTTACCAGCCACTTTGGGTCTTTGTCGGGGTAGTCGGACCTGCTATGGGCACCTCTGCTCTCCTTGCGCTCTAGGGCCGACCTGATTATCGCTTCGCACCCGAGAAGCATTTCCCAGACTTGCAAGGAATCGAGCCACGATTGGTTGTAGGCCCGTACCCCTACTGCGCAGACGTTCGCAGCTTCTTTCTTGATTCTTCCGACCTCTTCGAGGCCAGCCCTCAAGTCCTTGTCGTTCCTTACAATGCCAACATGCTCCCACATGTTTTTCGCAATCTCCTCTTTGAGGCGAAAAGGGTTTGCGCCGGATTGTCTCGAGAAGGGGGACAGGACCCTGTCAATCTCCGTTTGAACTTCAGAATAGGCGACGTCTGGCATCTCGATATTCTGAGCGAATTGGGCAGCGGCAGCTCCCGCCCGTCTCCCAAAAACGAGGATGTCAGAAAGCGAGTTCCCGCCTAGCCTGTTCCCTCCATGAAGTCCGCATGCAACCTCCCCCGCTGCGTACAATCCCTTTACCGTGCTTTCGGCTGTCTCGGGGTCGACGCGAATCCCGCCCATTTGGTAGTGGACCGTAGGGGCGACTTCCATCTTTTGCTTCGTAATATCTACCCCCGCGAACTCCATGAACTGGTCGTACATGCTTGGCAGCTTCTTCTTGATGAATTCCGCCCCTTTGTGAGAGACGTCGAGATAAACAGCGCCGTTCTTCGTGCCCCGCCCGGCGATAATCTCTGAGTAGATCGCCCTTGCGACGACATCCCTGGCCGATAGCTCCATCCTTTTTTGGTCGTATCTGGACATGAAGCGCTCTCCCTGCGCATTCGTCAATATCCCACCTTCTCCCCGCACCGCTTCAGTAACGAGCAACCCCCTGACTCCAGCAGGGTAGATCATGCCTGTGGGATGGAACTGGATCATCTCCATGTCCATCAATTCAGCCCCTGCCCTGTAGGCCATGGCGATGCCGTCTCCGGTACTCTCGTAGGAATTTGAAGTCACTTCGTAGACCTTTCCGCAGCCACCGGTGGCCAATATCACAGCTTTGCATCTGAACAGAACTAGCCCTCCTCCCCTGATCTCTATTCCAAGGGCACCCGCCGCACGGCCATTCTTGGGGTCCCTGAACAGGTTCGTGACTGCGACTTCATCCATGAACGGTACCCCCCTCTCGATCACTTGGTCTTGCAAAGTCCTGATCAGTTCGAGGCCTGTCCTGTCCCCGATGTGGCAAAGTCGCCTGTAGGTGTGGGCACCGAACGCACGCTGGCTTATCTTCCCGTCTGCCGTCCTGTCGAAGAGGGCCCCGTACCGCTCTAACTCGTAGACCCGGTCGATGGCCTCCTTCGCGAATACCTCGGCCATCCGCCAGTTGCTGAGGCGCTGGCCTTCCACCATTATGTCCGAAAAGTGGACCTGCCACCCGTCCTTCGGGTCCACGTCGCCAAGCGCTGCCGCGATCCCACCTTCGGCCATCACAGTGTGCGCCTTGCCCAGTAGCGACTTGCACACCACCAGAGCCTTCGCTCCTTTGTCGTGGGATTCGATGGCGGCCCGGAGACCGGCTCCCCCTGCTCCAATTATCAAGACGTCGCAGGTTTTCTCAACGTACGACCTATCGTTTGTCTCGACCCGACCCGATTGGGGTTTGGAAGTCCACAATATTTGAGCCCGGCCGTGAGAACCCTCTGCACCGCGATTATAAGCCTGACGAGGTCAAGATAGATTCCCTCGAAGGTTTGACAAATCTTTCCGAAATGCACTCGCGGACTAAGTTTTGCAGAATACGTTTCACAAAGCTTTTAACGACACCATGAAAGCGGCGAAGTCCACGAGAGGGATAAAGTGCCTCACTACGGCTACAGTTTCGAGGGTTTCGACCCTACGGTACACGTCAGGGCTAGTGGTAGAGAGGTCAACATCTCACCCAAAGCTGCCCGTGAGGTAGCAGTGACAATCAAAGGTATGTCGGTCCCGAAGGCAATCGACCTGCTCGAACTAGTCGAAAGCAAGAAGATGCCCATCGCCTTCCGGCGTCACAAGTTGAAGGTCGGCCATAGAAGCGAGCTCCAGGGGTTCCCGACGGGTTCGTATCCCGTCAAGGTCGCTCGCGCATTTCTTGAAGTCCTCCATAACCTCCAGGGCAACTCAGAATTCAAAGGGCTCGACCCAGAAAGAATTCGCATCATACACGCCGCTGGGTACGCTGGGAGGACCTTGAAGGACTACACACCCAGAGCCTTCGGCCGAAGCTCCCCCAACTTCCACCAGCTTGTCCACATAGAAGTCGTAGGTAAGGAAGTCTGAGTATGTCCGTTCAGCAACGAACCACAGTGAAGTCAATTCTTAACACGAGCCAGACCTATTCTGACTTGGACGAGTTCTTCGAGAAAGAGTTGAGGGATGCGGGCTACGGGGGCCTCGAAGTTCAGAAATCTCCGCTGGGGACTACCCTGAAGGTCTATGTTGCAAGGCCTGGACTGGCGATCGGCAGGCGTGGGACTGGAATCAAGGACCTCACCGACAAGGTCGCGGCGAAATTCAACTTTCCAAACCCCCAGATCGCGGTCACGGAGGTCGAGAACCCTGAGCTCAACTCAAGGATAATGGCCGCCAGAATAGCCCAGATAGTCTCCAGGGGGACCGCCTTCAGACGCGCGGCCCAGTGGTCAGTCAACAACGTGATGAACGCCGGGGCGGCCGGCGTAGAGATATCGGTCGCGGGGAAACTCAGGAGCGATAGGTCTCATGGAGAAAAGTACAGAGCAGGAATAGTACCTAAGAGCGGGGACACTGCAGAGAGGTCGGTTACGCAAGCGACCACCGACGTCCTGCTCAAGTTAGGGCTGTACGGGATCAAGGTCAAGATAGCACTCAAGGACGCCCTTCCCCCGGACTTCCGGCTGAAGGAAGACGCAATCGAAGAGGAGAAAAAAGGAGATGCCACAGCTCAAACCGAAGGAACTGAGGAAGCAAGACGCTGAAAAGCTTAGGCAGACGCTCTTCGACCTCCGGTCGGAGCTCTCCAAGCTCAAGGGCGGCGCCCAGCGCGGGATAGTCAAGAAAGACGTGGGCAACATCGGGAGGATTCGCAAGGACATTGCTGCGGTGATTACAATAATGCACGAGAAGGGGGTAGCCGAGTGAACGTTATCGGGGAAAGTCTTACCGTGCTAACCTCCAACGACCCTACAAAGGTTGGGATGAATGGACAAGTCGTCCTTGAGACTGCCCAGACCCTCCTCCTTGACACTGGCAGCAGGGTTGTTCGGGTGGAAAAATCCAGGTCGGCTTTCCTCCTGAACCGCTCGAAAAAAGTCGTCACTGGCTCCGATATCGAGGGAAGGCTACAGGACAGATGGGGGCGCAGGCGATGAGCGCTGCTGGCCTTGAAGTTCCAATGCCTCGTAAGAGGTGTGAGGACGGGCGGTGCCCTTTCCACGGGAATCTGAAAGTAAGAGGAAGACTGCTTTCCGGGAAGGCGGTCTCAACCGCGGGCAAGACATTCGTGGTCGTGGAGATGGAATATCTCCACATGGTACCGAAGTACATCAGGGGGGAAAGGCGGAGAAGCAGGGTCAGCGCCCACGTCCCTCCGTGCATCGAGGTCAAGGAGGGAGACAGCGTGACTCTCGGCGAGTGTAGGCCGCTGTCCAAAACGATTTCCTTCGTCGTCGTCGCTTCGAGGAAGGGGACGTAATGTCCACAAAGTCACGTGCAGTCTCGGCCAAGGGAGTCGAGGAGTTCAAGAACTACATCACCAGAGCCATCCCCCTCTACGCCGTTATCACATGTGCCGACAATACAGGGGCGAAGACCCTGAGGGTCGTGCAGGTCACAAAGGCGAAGGGAAGGCATAGTCGTATCCCCGCAGCCTCGGTCGGAGACTCAATAGTTTGTGTAGTTAAGAAAGGGCCCCCGGAGCTAAAGAAGGCTGTCTTCGGCGCGGTCATTGTGAGACAGAAGTATCCGGTCCGGCGGGTGAGCGGCCAGAGAGTCGTCTTCGAAGACAACGCAGCAGTGATAATCACACCTGAAGGGGACCTGAAAGGCACAGACATCAAGGGGCCGGTTGCAAGCGAGGCTGCAGAGAAGTGGCCGCGCATCGCCAACCTGGCCTCGATCATAGTCTAGGAGACATTGACATGAAATTCGGTTCTTCGTTGTCTTCGGAATTAAGGGAGAAGCATGCAAGGAGGAGTGTAAGGCCACGGGTGGGCGATACTGTGAGAATAGTTCGAGGGGAGTACAAGGATATAGAAGGCAAAGTCACCAACGTCGACACGAAACTCGGGGTCATCAACGTCGAGGGAGTGACCCACGAGAAGTTGAAGGGAGGGACTGCCCCTGTGCCGATTCATTCATCAAATGTTATGGTCACCGCCCTCAATCTGGAGGACAAGGCGCGAAAGAGCAAGCTGGAGGTGGCGGGATAGATGGGTAAGAAGGGTGGAAGAAACAAGATGAAGAGGCTCGCCGCACCTCGCAGCTGGGACATTTCCAGGAAGGCGGAGAGATTCGTGTTCAAGCCCGTCCCAGGTCCGCACCCGATCGAATCCTCATACCCCCTGGGGGTCGTCGTCAGGGACCTGGCATCCTTGGCCACACTTTCGAGGGAGCTGAAGTTCATGATGAAGACCGGCAAGGTGATGGTCGACGGCCGCCAAAGAAGGACGTCAAGTTTCCCAGTCGGCCTCTTCAACGTGGTCAGCGTCCCCCTCGAAGGGGTCGACTATCGGCTAGTTCCTTCTCCCAAGGGGTTGGCCTTGGCGAAGGTGGGCGAAGACGAGGCGAAGACCAAGCTTTGCAGCGTTCATACCAAGACGAAGACCAAGGGCGGGCACATACAATATGGCTTGCACGACGGAAGGTCGGTGGTTGACGACGCCCTGAACCTTTCGCCGGGCGATTCAGTCCTCATCGAGGTTCCGTCCCAAAAGGTTCTGGGCCACGCGAAGTTGGCGAAAGGTTCTCTGGGCCTCGTTTTGACCGGGGACAGAGCCGGGCAGCTGGGGAGGATAGAAGACGTGAAGCAAGGGACAATTTCGAGAGAGAAGATGGTCAGGATTTCACTTCCTAGCGGCGACGCTGAAATTCCGTCTCGCCTAGTCTTCCCGGTCGGAGCGGACCGCCCTATGATCACAGTTGGAGTCAGTCAGCCATGAGCCAAGAATCAATGCAGCAGAACCCAATGCGAAAGATCAAGGTGGGAAAGGTGGTTGTCAACATAGGGCTGGGCAAGTCAGGGGAAGCAATCGAGAGGGGGAAGCGGGTGCTCGAGCAGGTGACGGGCCATAAGCCAGCTCAGACACGCGCGAAGAAATCAGTTAGGGACTTCGGAATCCACAAAGGAGAGCCCATCGGGGTCGTGGTGACCGTACGCGGAGATGAAACAGTCCCTCTGATCGGGAAACTCCTTGCCGCCAGGGAAAAGAAATTGAATGAATCGTGCTTCGATTCAAGGGGCTCGGTATCCTTCGGCATCAAGGAGCATATCGAGATTCCAGGGACCAGGTATGACCCTGCCATCGGGATCCTCGGGATGAACGTCTCCATTCTTCTGGAGCGTCCGGGGTTTGGTGTCACCCGGCGCAGCAGGCGCACGTCCAGGGTGGGAAGAAAGCATCTGGTATCGAGGGACGAAGCCATGCAATACTTCAGGGATAATTTCGGAGTGACCGTCCAGTGAAAGAGAGGCATCCGAAAGTAAGGAAGTACGGCAAGTCCACCCACTACTGCCGGAGATGCGGCCAGTACGGGGCGGTCATCAGATCCTATGACCTCGTCCTTTGCAGGCAGTGCTTTAGGGAAGTCGCCGAGAAGCTGGGCTTCAGGAAATACGATTAGAGGGTAATAGAATGCCTGCAACAAACGTCCTTGCGAACCTGTTCGCCAGCCTCCAAAACGCCGAGATGAGAAACAAGAAGGAATGCGTCGTGATCCCCGCTTCGAAGCTTGCCAGCGAGGTCCTAAGGGTACTCCAGAAACGCAAGTACATCGGCGAGTTCGAGTTCATAGACGATGGGCTAGGGGGTAAGCTCCGGGTCGAATTGCTCGGCAAGATCAACAAGTGCAGCGTGATATCGCCGAGGTTCCCAGTCACGTCCCTGAAGCTTGTCGATTGGGAGCACAGATACCTCCCTGCTGTTGGGGTCGGGACCCTGATTGTATCAACTCCTCAGGGTGTCATGTCCCATCTCGAAGCTCAGGAGAAGAAGATTGGCGGGAGGCTAATTGGCTATGTCTACTGACCAGCCAAGGCAGCAACTCGTCGAGATGCCGGAAGGGGTTACGGTGGACCTTCAGGGTCGGATCCTCTCGATCAAGGGAAAGCTCGGGGAGGGGAAGAAGCACTTCGACAAGATTAACGTGAACATTTCTGTCGAGGGGAACAAGGTCCTGATCTCTCCGTTCTCGAGGAAGAAGAAGGACAATGTCATAATCAACACCGTGGCAAGCTTGGTAAACAACATGATAACCGGCGTGACCAAGGGCTACACCTACAAGCTGAAGGTCGTCTACGCCCACTTCCCCATCACGGTGAAAACGAAGGGGAGCCAGATCTTGGTCGAAAACTTCGTCGGGGAAAGGTCTCCCAGGGTGGCGCAAATCGTCGGTAATTGCAAGGTGACTATCGAAGGGGATGACATCATCGTGAAGGGAGTCTCAGTCGAGGACGTAGGTCAGACCGCGGCCAACGTGGAGCTGGCTACGAAGATCAAGCGGAAGGACCAGAGGGTCTTTCTCGACGGCGTCTACATATACCATAAGGAGCAGGGCTGGTGAAATTATGGCCAAGCAGAAGGTCTCAGAGGAGAACAGGCTGAAGGCTCTGGTGGCAAAACGGAAAGAGCTGGCAGAAAACAGGCCGGCGTTCATCAGGCAGGAGAGTTGGCGGTACGTCAGAATTCATCCTCCGTGGAGGAAGCCAAAGGGGGTAGACAACAAAGTCAGACGGCAGGACAAGGGCTGGCCTGCCCTAGTGAGGATTGGCTACAGGGGTCCCGTAGAAGCAAGAGGGCTCCACCCCAGTGGGCATTTCGAGGTACTGGTTCAAAGGGTGTCTGATCTCGACCGCCTGGTTCCAGGGAGAGACGTGGCCAGGATAGGCAGAACCGTTGGCGCGAAGAAGAGGGAAGCCATCCTCCAGAGGGCTACGGAACTTGGTCTACGGGTGGTGAATCCTACGGGATTGAGGATAATTGAATCTAAAGAGTAAGCGACGTCTTGCGGCGTCGGTCCTGGGTGTCGGTTTGGAAAGGATCATCTTTGACGACGAATACTCCGACCTCATTCAAGACGCCATAACGCGGAGCACGATCAGAGGTCTGGTCGGCTTTGGTGCAATCAAGGTCGCCCCGGAGAAGGGGGTTTCCCGTGGAAGATTCAGGGAGCGGTCCAGAAAACTCAAACGCGGCAGAGGTGCAGGTTCGACAGAAGGCGCCGCCTTCGCGCGAAACCCGAGGAAGGACATGTGGATTGCCAAGGTACGTGCCCTTAGGTGGAGACTCAAGGTGGCAAAGGACAGGGAGGAAATCAGCCAAGGTTCCTACAAGAAGCTCTACAAGCAGGTCAAGGGAGGGCAGGTCAGAGGAGTGAAGCACCTCCTCGATCTGATGAAGGAGGCGAAGAAGTGACGTCCACGCATGTCCCCCTGCTGAAGAGACGACGCGAAGGGATAACGGACTACAGGGCAAGGAAAAGGGCAATAACCTCCTCGAGGCCACTCCTGGTGGTTCGTATTTCGAACAAGAACGTCTCTTCCCAGTTCGTGCAGCCGACGGTAAAGGGGGACGTCGTCCTGTCCGCGGCTCATTCGAAGGAACTTTCGAAGCTGGGATGGAAGGGTTCCCCGAAGTCGACGCCGGCCTGCTACCTGCTCGGGCTCCTCGCCGGCAAGAAAGCGCTCTCTTCGGGGGTGAAAGAAGCCGTTGTCTATAATGGTCTGGTTCCATTCATCAAGGGTTCTAGGATAGCGGCCTTCCTCAAAGGTGTAATCGACGCCGGGGTCAGCGTGCCTGTGGGCGAGGAGGCCTTCCCCAGCGAGGAGAGGCTGACTGGCAAGTCCATCGCCGACTACGCTACTAGACTCTCCTCCGAAGATAAGGGAGCGTACGAACGGAGTTACTCGGCCCTCCTCAAAGAGGGTTTCAAGCCTGAGGAGTACCCGACGCAGTTCGAGAAACTGAAGACAGCGATAACAGGGGCCAAGCGTTGATGTCATCATATGGCAGGCGAGACCGCCAGGAGGAGGAACAGGTCTGGGTCCCACGGACCAAGTTGGGGACGCTTGTCAATGACGGGAAGATAACTTCCCTTGACGAAATATTCAGGAGTGGGCAGAGGGTCAGAGAAGCGGAAATCGTCAAGAAGCTTCTCCCAGATCTCCGAAACGAGGTGGTAGGCGTCAGTGTGGTCCAGAAACAGACCGACGCCGGGGAGCTCACAAGATTCTTGGCCGTCGTGGCCGTCGGCAACGGAGCAGGTTGGTTCGGAGTCGGAAAGGGAAAGGCCATGCAGACGAGGGAAGCCATCGAAAAGGCGACGACTGCGGCGTTGCTGAACATAATACCTGTCAAACTCGGATGCGGTTCTTGGGAGTGCCGAGATGGTAGGCCTCACTCCGTCCCGTACAAGATCAGAGGGAAGGCGGGGAGCGTCACCGTCGAAATCATCCCCGCACCAAGGGCACTCGGCTTGGTCGCCGGACCCGCCCTGAAGAGTCTACTTCAGCTCGCCGGGGTGAAAGACGCCTGGGTCAGGACATTCGGGTCGACAAACACGATGTCTTCGCTGGCGAACGCCGTCTACGATGCCTTCAGGATGTCCCACGGGCTCAACGTATAGGTGGATCGTTGATGGGTCTAATTCTGGTTGTCAACATGCACGGCGCCATCAATTCTTCTGCTCCTGTTCGGAAGGCCTTGACTGAGCTCTGGGTGGCCAGAAGGTTCTCCGCTTCTGTCGTGACGGACGACGCTCCGACAGTGGGGATGTTGAAGCTTTGCAAGGATTACGTCGCCTGGTCTCCGGTCAATGAAGAACTCCTTGCAGAACTTCTCAAGAATCGGGGAATGGTGAGTTCGACAAAGACCCTCGACCATGCGGCGTTAAAGGAGCTAGGATACAAGAAGCACGAAGATCTGGCCACGAAGATGGTCAAGGACCAGGTCAGACTATCCGCAGTCGACGGAGTCCTCCCCTACTTCAGGCTAGCACCTCCGAAGGGGGGGTTCAAGCGCTCGATGCGGCGACAATTCTCGGAAAAGGGGCTGCTTGGGAGCAACCCGAACCTCGGGGACATAGTAAGGAGGATGGTCTGAACTGCCAACGAGGCTCCGAAAGGCGAGGAGATACAGAGGGATGAGGACCCACGGTTACGGCCAGATAGGGCAACATAGACACTCGGGGAAGCAGGGGGGCCATGGCAACGCCGGATTGCACAAACACAAGTGGAGCTGGCTGATTCAGAACGACCCCGACCATTTCGGCCGAGACCCGTTCAGGCCTCCCAGTTACTATGTCCACCCCTCCACATGGGTCAACGTCGGCGACCTGGACGGCCTATCCAAGGGGAACAAGGCCCTCGACCTGACTTCGATGGGGGTCGAGAAACTGCTCGGGTCCGGGGAGGTCGGAGGTGCCTACGAGGTGAAGGTAGTTTCCTTCACCAAGAAAGCTCAGGCTAAAATAGAGGCCGCAGGCGGAAAGATACTGGTCCAGGAGTAAGTCTCCAGCCCTTGGCTTCGATGCGCGAATTCATCAAGAGCGTAGGGACGATACTCCCTGAGATCCCGAAGCCTGAGAAAAAGCCTACCCTCAATGAACGCTTTGTCTGGACCGGATTCGCCCTCATCGCTTACCTGATTATGGCGACAACGCCACTCTACGGATTCGGCGGGCCCGGGCACCAGCAGGACCAGCTCGCGTTCCTGAGGGTCGTCTTCGCATCAACACAGGGGACCCTTATGGAGCTGGGTATCGGCCCAATCGTGACCTCAGGCCTGATCCTTCAGCTGCTCGTTGGAAGTGACATAATCAAGCTGAACATGAGCGACTCGGCCGACAGGGCCATCTTCGGCTCAGCGACCAAGTTCCTTACGATGATAGTGATCGTAGGGGAGTCTCTCGCCTACATCTTGGGGGGGGCCCTGGGCCCTGCGTGCTCGACTGGATTGACGGCCAACTGCCTGACCCCCAACCAAGACCTGATAATATTCGTCCAACTCTTCATTGCAAGCCTCATGGTCCTGCTCCTGGACGAAATGATCCAGAAGGGGTGGGGGATCGGGAGCGGAGTCAGCCTGTTCATCCTCGCTGGGGTCTGCCAGACGGTGATGTGGTACACCTTCTCCCCCATTCCATTCCAAGTGAGTACTAATCAGACAGAGCTCTTCGGATTCATCCCTGCACTCGTGAGCTCTTTCTTCACCAACACTCTGCCCACCATCGTCGTAAGGGGTTTCAAATACCCTAGCCTCTTGACGTTCGTTCTCACCCTTGTAATGCTCCTCGTTCTGATCTACATCGAGGGCATAAGAGTCGAACTCCCCATCACCTCGATAAAGTATCGAGGGTTCCAAGGGGTGTATCCGATCAAGCTCCTCTACGTCTCGAACATACCCGTGATCCTCGTCTCCGCCCTCGGCGCCAACGTGACCTTCTTCTCCAGGCTCCTCTACAATTACGTCGGGAGCAACCCACCCTGGTGGTTCCACTACATTGCGGTCTTTCCCGCTCAGACCAACGCCACCACCGCGAGCTCTTACCCTACAGGGGGGCTGGTCTACTACATGTCCCCGCCCCAGGGAGTCAACAACACTGTAGCCGACCCCATCCATGCCGCCATCTACCTTTTGTACCTGGTCGGGATGGCCGTCCTCTTCGCCAGATTGTGGGTGGAGATCGGCGGATTGAACCCGCATGCAGTCGCAAAGAACCTGATGGACGCCCAGGTCCAGGTCCCTGGGTTCAGGAGGACTGGGCTTTCAATCGAGCAGATGCTGAACAGGTACATCCCTACCCTAACGATAATCGGAGGAATACTGATCGGCCTGGTAGCAGGGGTCTCTGACCTATTCGGGGTCTTCGGGTCAGGCATTGGGATATTGCTGATGGTGGACATCATACTCCAGTACTATCAGATGTTGCTCAAGGAACAGGTGGAAGAAGTCTCCCCTGCCCTGGCTGGCCTGATAGGAGCTGGGTAGTTAGTGGGACTTCGTGTCGTTGTCGTCGGGGTTCCGGGCGTGGGGAAGACCACGGTCGTGGAAGGACTCGTTTCCAAATACCGCGGGGCGAAGCTGGTCAACTTCGGCACCGTGATGCTGAAGACAGGGCTTTCTCTAAAGTGGATCAAGAACAGGGACGACATCAGAAAGCTAACGGTCGATAAGCAAAGGAGTCTGCAAAAGGTGGCCGCCTCCAAGATTTCAAAGATGAAAGACCGGACCGTGGTGGTGGATACACATCTCTTCATCAGGACGAAGGAAGGTTTCTGGCCCGGGCTTCCGTTCGATGTGGTGAGGGCACTTAGGCCCACTCACCTTGTCCTCGTCCAAGCCAGCCCCGAAGAGGTCGCCAAGAGGAGGACCGCAGATATCAAAAGGTACCGTGACTCGGTGACACTGGTTGACCTCGAGGAGGAGCTTGGCCTCGCTCGAAGTTTCCTGGCAGTGTCTTCGACGCTTACAGGTGCTCCCATGCTGATGGTGAACAACAGCGAGGGGAGGGCCGCGGAAGTCGCGTCAGAAATCGCTTCCATGCTAAGAGGCGCGGTCGCGTGATACTAGACCTCCTCCTTGCAGTCAATTCGACCACCACGACAACCACGGTCACTGGGGCCGCATCGTCGTTTCCCATTCCTGAGTCCACCTTCCTTGTGACATTGACGTCCGTCGGTCTGGGGCTCATTACTCAGTTCGTAACCAGATACGTCGTCGACCTCAACGCGGAGAGGAGGATGAAGGCAGAGGTGGGCGCGTTCAACAAAGAGAAGAGGGACGCGACGGCGGCAGGAGACAAGGCGAAGCTTGAGAAGCTCAAGAAAAGAGAGTTGCAAGTGAGGCAGGCCCAGGCGAAAGTCTCCACTGCCCGGTTCAAGGTTACGGCCATCACATTCATTCCCTTACTCGGCGTCTACTACCTGATGGCTTCCTTCCTCGGCGGCTTCGGGGTCATAGTCGCCCACTCCCCCATCCCGATTCCATACCTAGTCAACGCCGA
Organism: Nitrososphaerales archaeon; assembly: GCA_035935095.1. Taxonomy (GTDB): domain Archaea; phylum Thermoproteota; class Nitrososphaeria; order Nitrososphaerales; family Gagatemarchaeaceae; genus UBA183. Next base: position 151,018 of record DASYXJ010000041.1, read on the forward strand.
TGGAACTGTCAGCCTCTTCTGGTGGTACTTCCTGAGCTCGTTCACCTTCTCAACAATGCTGAGCAAACTCCTTCACACCACGACATAACACAAGTTGTTCTCTTGAAGGCCATCATCATCTCAGGAATGCCCGCTGTGGGGAAGACGACTGTTTCGAAGGCTGTCGCAGAAGCGCTTTCGACTCAGATGGTGGGAGGGGGAGACGTCTTAAAAGAGATGGCTATCGAGGAGGGGTACACGCCGGGAGGAGAAGATTGGTGGGACAAAGGGGAGGGAATGAAGTTCCTTCAGCAAAGAAAACGCTCCTCCGGCTTCGACAAGGATGTCGACGCCAGGCTACTGCAGAAAGCCAAGAAGGGAAACGTGGTCATCACCAGTTATCCTGTCCCCTGGCTCACGGAGGACGGACTCAAGGTCTGGCTCTCAGGGAGCGTGAAGAGCAGAGCGGCCAGGATGGCGAAAAGAGACAGTGTCCCAGTCTCAAAGTGTCTGAAGGTGCTCTCCGTTAGGGACATCGAGAACTACAAGCTTTACAAGAAGATCTACGGCATCGAGTTTGGGAAGGACCTGGCTCCCTTCGACCTTGTCATCGAGACCGACTCCATAGACGAGTATCAGGTGGCTGAAATAATATTGCATTACGCGAAGAGTGGAAGGGACTGACGTGCAACCCCAAAGGTTGATCGTGCTCGACGATGAGCCCCAGGATCCGGAGCATGGCTATCCTCCTTCTGCACGCCCTGTTCCGACAATGTTGGAATACGGGCTCGTTCCGCTCGACAAGCCGCGAGGGCCCACCAGCCACGAGATAGTCGCTTGGACAAAGAGACTGCTGGGTGTCCAAAGGGCCGGACACAGCGGCACCCTCGACCCTCCGGTGTCAGGGCTCCTTCCGATAGGACTCGGGCGGGCTACGCGGGCTCTCAGCCTCCTGCTGCTCTTCCCCAAAGAGTACCGCGGAGTCATGAGGCTGCACTCGTCGGTCCCCCGGAAGCAGCTTGACGCGGTCGTCGCTGAGTTCACAGGAGAAATCTTCCAGAGGCCTCCGCAGCGCTCCTCGGTTAGTAGACGGACGAGGAGCAGGACTGTCTACGAGCTTGAAATCTCTGAGGCGGCCGGAAACCTGTATCTCTTCAGATGCCTCTGCCAGTCGGGGACGTACATTCGAAAACTGGTTTACGACATGGGAGAAGTCCTGGGTGTCGGTGCCACGATGGTGGAACTTCGTCGGACCAGGGTCGGCCCTCTGTCAGAGGCAGGAGGACTCGTTACTCTTCATCAGCTCAATGACGCCATGTACAGGCTCAAGAATGGTGATGATGCCCTCCTCAGAAATTTGGTCCATCCGATTGAGGAAACACTAGGCAACATCCCAAGGATTGTGGTTCGTGATTCGGCAGTCGATGCAATTTGTCATGGAGCTCGCCTTGGGATTCCAGGGATTCTCTCCCTTTCCGATGGGATCAAGAAGGACGACACAGTCGTCCTAATGAGCTCGAAGCTGGAGCTCGTGGCAATTGGGAAGGCGCTCCTCTCCTCCGACGAGATACGCTCGCATCAGAAGGGACTCGCGTCGACCACAGAACGTGTCATCATGAACCAGGGGACCTACCCCAAACTCTGGAAGAGTCAGTCAAAGCAGAACAAGGCAGCAAAAACAAATCACGTTGTGAAATCGTCAGCAAATTAGTGTCCCCGCGAAATTCGTCGGTAGAGGTTTTAAGCCTCGGGATTTCGGGACGGTCGCCGGGGTCGCCTAATCTGGTAGGGCGCAGATCATCTTCGCGCAAGCCTGGAAACCCACAGGCCAGCCAGCCTGTCGTGGGAAACCGCGTTGTGGGTTCAAATCCCACTCCCGGCGCTCGATTCCACAAACACTATAAAGCGAAGAAGCAAGCCGAAGTCAAGTGAAGGGTTCCGCTCCCGACCTGAGGGTCGGCCTCACTTTTGACGACGTCCTTCTAGTCCCGAAGTTCTCAAATGTAAAGTCAAGGAAAGAAGCAGACATCGTTACCAGGTTTTCGCGCCGAATCAAATTGACCATCCCTGTGGTCAGTGCCAACATGGACACGGTTACTGAGTCCTCCATGGCCATAGCCATGGCCCGTCTCGGTGGCATAGGAGTCATCCACAGGTTCCTCTCTCTGGAGGAAGAGGTGGCGGAAGTCCTCAAAGTGAAAAGGTCAGAAGGGGTCGTCATCGAAGACCCGATTACCCTCGGTCCCGATGCGACAATCAAAGAGGCCTGGGACATCATTAGGGAACGCGACATCGGGGGAATCGTCGTGGTCGGCAAGGACCGAAGAATCTTGGGACTCCTGACAAGACGGGACATCACCCTGGAAGAGGACATGGACGTGAAGGTAAAAACTATCATGACCCCAAAGAGGGAATTGATCACCGCCTCCAAGGGAGTAACCCTCGAGCAGGCCAGAAAGATCCTTCATGAGAACAAAGTTGAGAAGCTCCCACTGGTCGACAGGAACGGGAAACTTGCAGGCCTGATAACGTCCAAGGACATCATGAAGAGGAGGCAGTTTCCTGCAGCGACCAAGGATGCCAAGGGTAGGCTAAGGGTGGCGGCCGCCGTGGGCGTTAAGGGAGACCATATGGTAAGATCTCGTAGGCTGCTAGACGCCGGAGCCGATGCCCTTGTCGTGGACATCGCCCACGGCCATTCATCCTACGCCATCGACACGGTCAGACAAATCAAGAAAGAACTTGGGGACGTGGAGGTCGTAGCTGGGAATGTGGCAACGGCGAAGGGCGCCCTCGACCTGATAAGAGCGGGTGCTGACGCGGTCAAAGTCGGGGTAGGCTCCGGGAGCATCTGCGTCACCAGGGTCGTCACGGGGTCCGGTGTTCCTCAACTGACCGCGATAATGGACAGCTTTGCCGGGGCTAGAGACAGCGATGTCCCAATAATCGGGGACGGCGGCATAAGGAACCCGGGAGACGTCACCAAGGCGCTCGCCGCCGGGGCTTCCACGGTGATGATGGGGAGCCTTTTCGCGGGGACAGAAGAAAGTCCGGGCCCAACGATACTCAGGGACGGAGTCAGGTACAAACTAACGAGGGGGATGGCCTCGTTGGCGGCCACCCTCGACCGCCGCGTCAGGGAAAGCGGACCAGGCGCACAAAGGGAGGATGAGCTCATCGAGGAAGTCATCGAAGAAAGTGTTCCTGAGGGGGTCGAGGGCCTCATCCCCTACAAGGGGAGGGTCGACGAAGTGGTCAAACAATTGGTCGGGGGTCTAAGGTCTGGGATGAGTTACTCCGGGGCCCACACGTTGGACGAGCTAAGAAAGAATGCCGAGTTCATGAGGATAACGGCGGCTGGTCACAAGGAAAGCCTTCCCCACGACATCCAGAAGGTAGTCTAGCACGGGGAACCTCTCTGTCATCGGGCTCCAATGGGGGGACGAAGGGAAAGGGAAGGTTGTCGATTACCTAGCTGGTGAATACGACGCGGTCGCGCGTTTCAACGGGGGGAGCAACGCTGGCCATACCGTCGTCATTGGGGGGAAAAAACACACTTTCCACCTTATCCCGTCGGGAGCTCTGAAAGGGAAAGAACTCTTGATCGGGGCAGGGGTCGCCGTTGACCCCATTGTACTCGGAGAGGAACTCTCGCTTCTCCCTGACGAAGTCAAACGCAGGCTTGTGGTCGACGATAGGTGCAGCCTGGTCTCGCCCATGGACAAACAGCTCGACGCCGTTCTTGAAGAAATGAAGGGACCGACTGCGATTGGAACCACGAGGAGGGGAATAGGGCCGTCCTACGCAACCAGGGCTCTTCGCCTTTCGCCCCGGGTCTCCGACCTGTTGCGAGGGTTTGATTTTGCGGCCTTGGTTCGATTCTATGAGAAGCTCTCCGTCGACTCGGCTGGCCTGGCATCTTGGTCCGAGGAGTCAAAGAGGCTCCTAACAGGCATAGTGGGGAGCGCGAGCGCCCGGATCAACGCAATGATCGAGCGGGGCGGGAGCGTCCTCTTCGAGGGCTCGCAAGGGACACTGCTCGACTTGATTCACGGTTCGTACCCCTTTGTCACCGGCACACATACTACTGCGAGCTACATCCCGGCGTCGCTTGGAATCCCGCCTTCTTCGGCTGGGGAGTCGCTCGGGGTCATGAAGTGCTACGCGACCAGGGTCGGGAGCGGTCCATTCCCCACAGAGGTCAAAGGTCCAGTCGCGGACAGTATTCGATCCATCGGGAATGAATACGGGGCCACCACTGGACGCCCCAGGCGCGTCGGCTGGCTGGACCTCGTGGCCCTGAGGTACAGCATTGCCCTGAACGGCTCCGAAAAAGTCGTGGTCTCAAAGGTTGACGTGCTCTCCCAAATCAGGGACTTCAAGGTCTGTGTGGCATACAAACATCAAGGTTCGGAGTCCGCTGATTTCCAGAGCTCTCTAGCTCACCTTGACGAAGTGGAACCCGTCTACGAATCACCCTTCTCTTTGCACGGCGCCAGGTACGAGAGCGGACTCCCTGAGGAGGGCAAGAAGCTAGTCGCATATCTGGAAAAGGTGCTCCGGGTCAGCGTAAGCATGGTTTCCCACGGAGAAGAGAGGTCCATGACCATTGAGCTTTGATTCCATTTCCCCCATAGACGGCAGGTACAGGGCAGAGGCCGAGGCCCTGGCAGATTACTTTTCCGAGCGGTCGTTGACCCGGGAACGGATCCGAGTCGAATTGTCCTATCTTCGTCTATTGGTGAAGCTCGGGGTTGCCCCTCGGGTAAAGGTCCCACGGGTCGAACCCAACATGGTGGAGATTAAGAGGCTCGAGGAAGAGTCGGGTCACGATGTCAAAGCAGTAGAGGTCTTCCTTCGCAGGTCGCTGAAGCGTTTGGGGACAGCTCGACTCTCCCCCTACGTTCACATTGGCCTTACCAGCGAAGACACGAGCAGCCTCGCCTACGCCCTCCTGCTGAAGTCAAGTTTGGAGGAGGTCCTGGTCCCCGCCTATTCATCCCTTGCAACAGAACTGGCGAAGATCGCCAGAAGAGAAGCTGCTACCATGATGGTAGCCAGAACGCATGGGAGACCAGCGGTCCCCACCACCTTCGGCAAGGAGATGGCAGTCTTCGCAGTTAGAGTCGCCGAACGGGTCTCGGTCCTGCGTAGGCTTCGCCCCATGGCCAAGTTCACCGGGGCGGTTGGGACCTACGCATCATTCTCTCTCCTCGGAGCCAGGGACTGGCCTGACGAGCTTTCTCGGTTCGTCGCTGGCCTAGGAGTCGAACCCTCGACTTATTCCACCCAGGTGGTCCCCGGAGAGCGACTCTCCGACATCCTGCACCAAATCATCAATGTCAACCAACTTGTGCTCTCCCTCTCTCGGGATCTTTGGCTCTACCAGGCGCTCGACCTCGTCCACTTCTTGCGCCCGGGCAAGGTGAGCTCTTCGACGATGCCACAGAAGGTCAACCCGGTTGACCTCGAGAACGCCGAAGGACAGGTAGAGGTCTCCAATTCTCTGCTTATTCTTTTGGCTTACCGTCTCCAGGTGACGCGCCTTCAGCGCGACCTGTCTGACTCGGTGGTCCGGAGGATGCTTGGCCAGGCCCTGGCGCACTCCCTTGTTGCCACCTCGAGGCTCAAGTCGTCTCTGTCATCCATGAAAGTAGAAAAGTCGACGATGGCCCGAGACCTCAAAGCACATCCTGAAGTCTACGCGGAGCGGGAGCAGATTTCGCTTAGGCTTAGGGGGGACGAACGGGGGTACGAGAAAATCAAGGCTGCCATCGAGCGTGGAAATTTCTCCCCCGCCGGAAAGAGGGTGGACTCCTATCTGGGTGTGGCACCCGTCCTCGCCAGACGATGTCCTTCGGTCGTCAGACGATTGTTGACTTCCTAGTTCTTGAACACCCAGCCGAGGTCGGGCGGGTAGCTCCTTCTATCCACCTTCTCGTTGAGTGCGTGGGCCACCAGGGGAAGCGCAAGCGTGATGTCCGCATAGAGTGTCGCCTTCTTCGCCTCCGACGAGATCTTCCCCCAGCTTATCGCCTCTTCCAGGGTGCACCCCGAAAGACCACCCCATTGCGGACTGTCCGCTGTGATCTGGATGGCGAACTCATGGGGAGTTTCTTCCTCACCCCCTTTGGCGAGCGACTTTATGATGGTCGAAAGTTGTATCGTGTCCTTGGGGACCCCTCCTCCGAGATAAACGACCCCCGTCCTCTTTGTCTTCTCTGCGATCTGCGCCAGCTCTTCCATGTCTTTCGTCTGGTCCAGCCTGATCAGCCTCCCCTTCTGTCTCTTCAGGAGGCTCAGCGCCACCCCATAACCGCTGTCTATCAACCCAGGTGAGTAGATGGGCACCCCTGCTTCATAGGCGGCAGCAACTATGCTCGCGATTCCTTTCTTCGAAAGGAACTCCCCGAACCTGTGGAGGAATTCCCGTGTCGAGTAGATATCCCGCTCATCGAGAGTCGCGGCGAACTTGTATATCGTGTTCTCCAACTTTCGGTACTGCATCTCGTCAGCGTAGACGTCGTAGAACCTGTCCACCTTAAGTCTCAGGAGTTCCTCGTCGTCTGCCAGCCAGGTCCCCTGGTAATAGTGGTATCCCAGTGCTTCGAGAATGTCTTCGGAAATGTTCGCCCCCGTGCTCACGACGACGTCGACATATCTCTTCTCCACGAGCCATCGTATGATCTTCCATTGCCCGGTTGTGCTGAGGGAGCCCGTCAGGCCGAGAAAGATGGTGAGGTCTTTCTGCCTTGCCATGTCGGCCCAAATTTTCGCGACCTCCCCGAGCTTCTTTCCCTGGAACCCGGTCTGAGACATCTCGTCCAGCAGGGCAGAGACGCTTTTCTTGCTGACCTCGATGGTCGCCACTGGCTTCGATAATACTTCCTTCTTGGACACCACGCCTTGGCTTCTGGTTAGTTCACTTAATTATCTTGTGAGCAGATTTTCTTCCAGCTGCGACCCATGCGGAGATTGCCGCTCGAAACTCTCACTTGACGGTCACGGACTTCGCGAGGTTTCGAGGATAGTCGGGGTCGTTGCGTTTAGCGACCGCCATATGGTATGCAAGGAGCTGGAGGGGTATCGCCTCGACGATCGGGGTGAACTTCGCCTGGACCTTTGGAAGTCGGACATAATGCTTGTACACGCTGTCCTCGACGTCGGAGATTCCAATCACATCCGCTCCTCTGGCCTTCAGTTCCTCAGCGCTCGACAACGAGTCCTCGTGGGCGTCCCCGCTGGGATTCAAGACGACCACCGGGGTCCCTTTCTCTATGAGAGCTAGGGTCCCGTGTTTGAGTTCGCTGGCCGGCATCCCTTCCGCATGTATGTAAGAGAGCTCCTTCAGCTTGAGCGCGCCCTCCAACGCGACGGGGCTCTCGTATCCCCGGGCAACGAAGTAAAAGTCTGGCCTGTCCTTGTATTCGTGCACAAGGTCGCGAATCTGCTCATCACACTTCAGGGCCTCTGACACAGCTTCCGAGAGTTCCCTTATTCCATTCGAACGTTTCTTTCCGAGAACTGCGTCCACTACCATGCTTGCCACGACGACTTGGGCGGTGAAGCTCTTAGTGGCGGCGACCCCGACCTCCGGCCCGCAGTTCAGCAGGAGGACTCCATCGCTCTCTCGCGCGAGGGTAGAGCCAGCCGCGTTGACAATGGAGTAAACCTTCGCTCCTCTACTCTTCGCCCCCTTTACTGCCTCCAAAACATCAGCCGTTTCCCCGCTTTGAGAAAAGGCCAACACCACAGAGCCTTTCTTCAGGAATCCTGCGTGCTCCTTTAGCTCCCCCGCGACAACCGTGTCAGCCCTGAGGTTCGCCTCCTTGTTCAGCCGGAATTTCATCAGGAGCCCTGCGTGGTACGAAGTCCCAGATGCCGTAATGTAGAGGGACTTGGCCCTCCTAATCGCCCTGGCGAACTCCTCCACCTTCCCCGGCTCCTGGACGGAGGCTGTGACGACCGTCTGCGGCTGCTCATTGATCTCTTTCAATGTGTAATGTGCGAAATCGCTCTTCGAGAGATCTGAAAGCTCCCACGCAACCTGGGTTGGCTTCCGCTTGACCTCTTTCCCCCCAGGCCCTATGATTTTGACTCTCTCCTTGCTGATTTCTACGACCTCGAAATTGTCCAAAAATATCGTCCGGTCCGTGTGCCCGATGAAGGCGAGCACATCGCTGGCAATGAACATCTTGCCGTCCCCCACACCCACGATGAGGGGGGCGTCTTTCCTCGCCCCGACGATGACGTCAGGTCTGTCTTGAAACATCAAAGCAATCGCATACTGCCCCTTGAGTCTCTTCGTCGCTGCTACCGTCGCCTTGATTGGATCCTTCGTCCGCTTGTACTCATCCTCGACAAGATGAGCTATCACCTCGGTGTCAGTCTCGCTCCGAAATCTGTGCCCCTTTGCGATGAGCGATTTCTTCAGCGGGACATAGTTCTCGATGATGCCGTTGTGGATGACAGCCACGAGCTCCTTGCAGGATGCGTGGGGATGCGCGTTCTCGTCTGTGACCCCGCCGTGCGTGGCCCACCTGGTGTGGGCCATCCCGATACTCCCTTTGAGCTTCGATAATTCATGCTCTTCTTCGATTTCGTTCACTCTCCCAACTCCTTTCCGAAGGGTCAGCGCCCCGCCGTTGATTGTTACCATCCCCGCCGAGTCGTACCCCCTGTACTCAACTCTCCTCAGACCTTCGAGGAGAATGCCGGCCACAGGCTCCTCAGCCACGCACCCCACAATCCCGCACATCTTGCCGTACCTCCTCCCGTACCCTCTTTAAGTGCCATACAACATTCTACCATACCCTGCATACCCGTCTTGGCATGCTTCGAGCGCCGGAGCAGCCTAGTTACCCAGCACCATGCAAAACCGTTTAGTAGTGGTATTGCTGTGTATTGTCAAGTGCCTAAAGAGAAGATCCTGTTCGATCCGAAGTCGGAAGCAGGTCTCGCCAAGCGAGTCCTCGTCTCTGACAAACCCGATGGCTTCATGTCAGCATCCGGGAAGGTAGGCCAGAAGGTCCTTGCCCTTCTCTCCTCGGGCCCCAAGTATCCCGCGGAGATGGCCCGAACACTGAACATCCACCACCAGACTGTCTATTACCACATAGGAAGACTCGAGAAGGCCGGCCTAATCTCTCAAGTGCGGAGCGAGCACATACGGGGAGGAGAGGCCAATCTCTTCGCCCTAGCCTCGGACGGTTACGCTGTTGAGTTTCCCGTCAAGGGAGAGTCGATGCCAACGCTGAGGTCCTCGAGCCGATCGAAGGCCATCGGGCGTTTCTTCAAGGAGTTCTTCGAAAGGGGGGAGTTCGACGGATGGGTCGTGGTAGGTTCCCCTCTTCAGCACGGCGAAGCAGGAACCCAGGCCAGAGACGGACACTATGCAGTCCAGCTGGGCTTCGCCCTCGGCCAATTCGTGAACCTTCCGTCGAGGTTTCCAGTAAAGCTCGACGTCGACCTAAGAGCGGAGAAACTCCTCGCATCTAACCTGATAGTCGTCGGCGGTCCGAGGACGAACGTGATAGCGGAGGAGCTGAACCCTCATCTTAAGATCAGATTCAGCCAAAGAGGGTTCTGGGGTTCAGTCGTGGACGAAACCGGAAAGTCCTTTGCCTCAGAACTCGACTGCATAGTGGAGAAAGTGCGCAATCCCTGGGACCCCCTGAAGACTTGCATAATCGCAGCCGGGCTTACAGGAGCGGGTACGAAGGCCGCGATAATCGGGATCTGCAACTTCGCCGAAGTCCTTTTCCAGAAGTATAGGGCAGGGGACTACACGGCTCTCCTCAGAGGGGTCGATCGAGACGGGGACGGCAAAGTCGACTCGGTCGATGTGCTCAGGCAGCTTTGATGTTTTAGGCCCTTCTTCCCCGGCGTCCGCCCTTCTTCCTGGTGGTGTCATGGGGTATTGGGGTCGCGTCTTCAATCCTTCCGATTTTGAAGCCCGCCCTGGCAATGGCGCGTATCGCAGCCTGCGCCCCTGGCCCCGGCGTCCTCGGCCCGGTGCCACCGACTGCTCTGACTTTGATGTGTACTGCGGTTATCCCCTTAGATTTTGCAACGTCAGAAGCAGCGGAAGCGCTCCTCATCGCGGCGTAGGGGGAAGACTCAAACCTGTCGGCCTTGACATGCCTTCCTCCCGAGGAGAACGATATCGTCTCTGCGCCGGTCAGGTCTGTGATGTGAACGATGGTGTTGTTGTACGACGAGTAAATGTGCACAACACCCCATCTGTCGGCCAGGATCTCCTCCTCAGCCATTCAATGTCACTTCGCCTGGGCCGGCTGCTCTTCTGCCGGGGCCTGTTGGTCCTCCACCTTCGATTCTGCGGGAGGCGAAGATGCTTCCTCGTGACCCGTAAGCTTGACCCCGCCTTCTTCTTGGCTTCCGACCTCGTATCCAGGTATCGTGATCACCCTTTCGCCGACGGTGACGTGACCGTGAACGATTAACTGCCTGGAATGAAGGGGCGAGAGCGCCATTCCTTTCTTGAAAACCATCGTTTGCAATCTTCTCGAAAGCACGTCCTCCACAGTAAGGCTCAGAATGTCGTCGAGGGATGCAGCCTCACCCACCAACCCTCTCCTCTTCAAGCTGTCAAGCAGCTTCTTCTCCTCTCTGAGCCTGACCGCCTGAGTAGCCGCGAGGAGTGTCCTGGCCTGCTTTCTGACGGAGCTAAGCTGTGTCTGCGCTCTCCAAAGCTCTCTCTTGTTCCTGAGCCCGAAGGTTCCAAGGAGGTACAGCTCCTGTGCCAGCTGGTCTGCCCTCCAGGGGCTCCGCGGCCTGCTATACTGTTTCCTTGCCTTCTTCGGGTCTCCCAAGTTTTACTTCTCTTCCCCCTTCTTGGCGGCTTCCTTGGCGGCCGCGACCAGGGTCGCCTTCCTGACCCCGACCGTCCGGCCTTTCCTCCCTGTGGTCCTCGTTCTTTGGCCCCTGACCTTGAGCCCGAGTCCATGCCTAATCCCTTTCCAACTCTGGATGTTCTTTTCGGCTTCGATGTCGTTCTTCTGGACGAAGTCGAGGTCAGAGCCAAGGAGCTGTTTCGCTTCTCCAGTCTCTGGGTCTTTCCTTCTGTTGTAGAACCACGCCGGGAGCGAAGCCTTGGAGGTGCTCTGAATTGCCTGCTCCACTTCACGAACTTGGTCCTCGGTAAGCGTACCTAGCCTGACTCTCGGGTCGAGGCTGAGCTTGGTGGTGATGACCTGGGCGAAGTTGTATCCTACCCCTTTCAGGTCCGACAGAGCCACAATCAGCTTCTTACCTCCGTCGAGGTCCCTCCCCGATATCCTTACCAGGTGCCTGAATTCGGCGGCTTCCGACATATTCCGAACCTGCCGTTCTGTGTGCTGTTATAAGTTTTGAAGGCTCTCATGTCACTTTTTGGAAGACTCCTATCCTTTCCCATTCCTGACCCGTTTCTGTCTTCCAAAACTTTTTAACCCGAACTTATTCCCGACCGCTGAAACGGGTCGTCTCATGGTTTCTCAAGACCTAGAAGGTGTAGTCGTTGGTTAAGGTGAAGGTCCTAGAGGACACTGGGAATTCTGTGACGCTCCAGCTTGAAGGGATTGACAGGTCGTACGCAAACGCCGTCAGAAGGTTCTGCATCTCCGAAGTCCCGTCTATGGCAATTGATGACGTCGTAATACTCGAGAACTCCTCGGTCCTCTACGATGAAATTGTCGCTCATAGGCTGGGAATGATACCGATCAAGACGGACTTGGACAGGTACAACCTGCCCGAGGAATGCGACTGCGGCAACCCGCTCGGGTGCCACAAGTGCAGAGTCCTTTTCGTCTTGGATGCAAAGGGAAAGGAAAAGGTCTCGACTGTAACCTCGGGCGACCTAGTGTCAGAGGACAGAGAGGTCAGGCCCGTCAGCGAGACGATACCTCTTGTGAAACTCGCCTTCGGCCAGTCCATAAAGCTCGAGGCTTACGCCCGTCTGGGACGGGGGAAGGAGCACGCGAAGTGGCAGCCCTGCACGGTCGCGGCGCTCACAGACGGGAAGACAGACGGGACGTTCAACCTCATGGTCGAATCGGCCGGCGGGCTCCCGGCCCGGCAGGTCGTCCTAAAGGCAATCGAGCTTTTGGAGAAGAAGCTTAACGAGATACAGGTCGCGGTGGGTGCTGCCAAGTGACAGCCTCGAACCCCGTGCTCCGGCAGACTTTGGTCATGCTCGAAAAGGCAGGGAAGAAGGAGAAGGCCCCAATTTGGCACGTGGCATCTAAAGTGCTATCGAACCCGGCGGTCAATCGTGTCGAGGTGAACCTAAGCAGGATATCGAGGGTCGCCAAGAGCGATCATCCTCTTTTTGTCCCTGGCAAAGTCCTTGGGACCGGATTGATAGACAAGAGGGTCATCATCGGGGCGTTCTCTTTTTCGTCGACTGCCAGGTCGAAGATCGAGGCCTCGGGGGGTACAGCCCTCTCGGTGAAGGAGTTCCTAAGGAAGTTTCCGAAAGGGAACGGAGTAAAGCTTGTCCAGTGAGAGCACGGTCTACGTCGACGCCTCGAACCAGATCGCGGGAAGACTATCTTCAAAGGTGGCCAAACTAATCATCTCGGGAAAAAGGGTCGTGGTTGTGAACGCGGAAAAAGCGCTGATCTCGGGGTCTAGGACCTCCGTCGTCACGGAGTGGACAAAAAAACTGGAGTTGTCCAGCAGGGTCAACCCAATCTACGGCCCAATCCACCCCCGACGCCCTGACAACATCCTGCGAAGGATGGTGAGGGGAATGGTCCCAAGGAAGAAACCCAAAGGGGCGCTGGCGATGAAGAGGCTGAGGGTGTATGTCGGCGTGCCGTCCGAAGTCAACGGGTCGAAGATGACGAAGTTCGAGGACACGGCTGCGTCGCGCCCTATTCCGGTGTACGTGACCATGGCCGACCTGTCGAAGAGCCTCGGGTGGAACGAGTAACCTTTGCCAAGCCCTTCTCCCAAGACTCCGGTCAAGAAGGCGCCTAAGCTCTATTCGGGGGCGAGGAAGACAGCGAGGGCGACGGCTGCGATCATCCCCGGCGGTGGCCGAATCCGCGTCAACGGCACTCCCGTCGAGCTATGGGAGCCCGAACCAGCAAGGCTCCATCTACTGGCCCCGGTCTACGTAGTGGGGGAGTTGAGGGAGAAGTACGACCTCGACGTAAGTGTGGGAGGAGGCGGCTTCATGGGGCAGGCCGACGCAGCTGCGATGGCCATTGCCAGAGCATACGTCGACCAGGTCCGCGGCAACGAACTCAGGGAGAAGATGAATGCATACAATAAATACCTGCTATCCGGCGACCCGCGACAGGCAGAGCCCAAGAAGTTTGGAGGGCCCGGCGCCAGAAGGAAACGACAAAAGAGCTACAGATAGACCATGATGATCCCAATCCGCTGTTTTACCTGCGGAAACCTAATCGGAGACAAGTTCGTAAGCTTCCAGTCCAGGACGAAGGGCGGCGAAGACCCGGGAAGGGTTCTGGACGACCTGGGTCTCAAGCGATACTGCTGCCGCCGCATGCTTATCTCATCGGTGGACGTGATTGACCAGGTCCTGCCCTTCTTCAGTCGGAAGGCAGAGCTGCAGTAGCTGGTAGGAGGACAGGCGATGTCAGACTTCGAGGATGACGAGGCCGGCTCCGCAGACAAGATGGTGGTCCAAGGCCTCACTGAGAAGGCACTCCTTGCTACAGGAATACGCATCGGCACTCCGGTGCGCACCAAGACGATGGAAAAGTTCACGGCGAGGCCGAGGCCGGACGGTCTTCACATGATAGACTATGCGAAGACGCTCGAGAGGATCGATGTCGCGGGGAAGTTCATAGCGGCCACGGGCGCGAAGAACACTGTCGTTTACACCAGCCGAGAGCACGGCGCTGTGGCCGTCGAGAAGTTCTGCGAACTTACTGGGGCATTACCCAGAATAGGGAGGTTCATGCCGGGGACTTTCACAAATCCCCTGTACCCCGGGCACCTGGATGCCGAACTCGTCGTCGTCGCAGACCCGATGTCCGACCAGCAGGCCATGGTCGAGGCAGGGAAGCTTGGCGTCCCTGTCATAGCCGTCTGCGACACAGACAACGTGACCGATGACATCGACCTCGTTATCCCTGGAAACAACAGGGGCCGCAAGGCCATAGCTGCCATCTTCTGGCTCCTGGCAAGGTCGACACTTACTCATGCAGGACTCTTGGCCGCAGACCAGCCGATGAAGTACACCATCGAGGACTTCGAGACGAAGATTGATGAAGAGCAGAAGTCTGAGATGATTGAAGAACGTATATCTGACCGACGAGAATAGCACGGCGTTTGCTTGTTAGAAAGCCGGCCGTCGCCGGCCAGTTCTATCCTTCGGACCCGCATGAGCTATCGGCCGCAATCGACAAGTGTTACTCACACCCGATCGGTCCCGGACGGACGCCCCCTGCACCGAAAGGTGACGCTAAAGTGGTCGCCGTGGTCTCCCCCCACGCTGGCTACGTTTATTCCGGTCCAGTCGCGGCCCACAGTTATCTGCATGTTTCGTCCCTCCGTGACCCGGACCTAATCGTAGTGGTTGCGCCAAACCACTACGGAATCGGAAGCGGGGTCTCAACGTTCCAGGGTGGGGAGTGGGAAACCCCGCTTGGGAGGATGAGGGTTGACCCCACCGCCTCGAACCAGTTGGTCGAGCTAGCCGGGGTCGCTTCCTTCGACCCCGACTCGCAACGGTTGGAACATTCGCTCGAGGTCCAGCTCCCCTTCCTCCAGAAAATCTACGGTAGCGCCGTCCCCTTCCTCCCCGTTTCTCTGCTTTTGCAGGACGTCGAGACCGCCTCCGCTGTCTCCAAGGCTTTGGTCCAAATCGTCCGGGGAAGAAAGGCAGTCCTTGTCGCCTCGTCCGACCTGACCCACTATGAACCCGCCGAAGCCGCCAAGGAAAAAGACTCGGCCCTGCTGCGGCAGGTCGAAAGGATGGATGTCGAAGGCTTCTATTCGGCTCTGGAAAGGCTGCAAGTAACTGCCTGCGGATTCGGCGCCATCGCCACAGTGATGGAGGTCGCTCTCCAGCTCGGTCTCGCGAAGGGGGAGCTCTTGAAGTATGCATCAAGCGGCGACATGACAGGAGAGAATCTTCAAGTCGTGGGTTACGGGGCCCTGAGATTCGTGTAAAGTGTTGAAAGCAGTAGCTGAAGCGCCGTCCAAGGCAATAATCACTGGCGAGCATTTCGTGGTGCACGGGGCATGGGCCCTGGCAGCCGCTTTGCCCCGCGGGGTGAGGGTTGAGATGTCGAATTCCACTCGATTTGAAGCGACATCCGACCGCTTCGCCGGCCACCAGCCCCAATTGAAACCGATTGGCGTCGTCGTTGAGGAAATGGCCAGGGAATTCTCGGCCAATCCCAAAGTCAAAGTCTCAGTCTCATCCGCCGTTCCCCAGGGGGCTGGTCTCGGGTCTTCAGCGTCCACCATGGTCGCCGTGGCCTCGGCGTTTTCTAGGCTCAACTCCCTCGGGCTTGGACTCGACGAGGTCGCCAGGTTCTCTATGGCAGGAGAGCGGGCGATTCATGGAAAGCCTTCGGGAATCGATTCCGCCATTTGTTCCCACGGCGGCGTCCTTCTTTTTACAACCGGCCGTAGGCCGAAGAAGGTATCCTTCGCTGGCCAAAGATCCCTGATTGTCTCCTACTCTGGGCAGAGCAGGAGCACGAAGGGACAGATTGGACGCGTTTCCTCATTCAAGAAGACCCTCCCAGGCCTGTTCTCCGTCCTGTCCGAGTCGGTCAGCGACCTTAGCGTTCGGGCGGCTGAGACACTCGCCGGCCATGATATGAGGGGCTTGGGAAGGGTCCTAAGCTTGAACCAGGCGGTCCTTGGATTCATTGGCGTTTCGAACCCCACCTTGAACATGATGGTCGATTACCTGGCCTCCACAGGAAGCTACGGGGCAAAACTAACCGGCGCTGGTGGGGGTGGGAGCGTGGTTGCAGTCGCACCTGAGGCAAAGGAAAAAAGCATTGTATCGGGGCTCAAGGCGCGAGGGTTCGAGACGTTCATCGCCAGGGTCCCAGCCAAGGGAGTGAGAAGCTGGCTAGAACGGTAGTCGCAAAGCTGGGGGGGTCGGTAATTACCGACAAGTCAAAGCCCTTCTCGTACCGTCCTGATGTCGCGTCCGCTTTATCCGAAGAGATCGCGTCATGCGATGAAAAGGTAGTTGTGGTGCACGGCGGCGGCTCATACGGCCACGTTGTCGCAAGACAGCATGGAATCAATTCGAACCCAGGACCTGCGCCCGCCTCGGGAGTGGCGCAGACCAGGGGGGCCATGTACGAGCTCAATCGCTTGGTCTGCAAGACAATGATGGAGTTTAAGCTCAGCCCTTACCCGTTTTCGCCCTTCGATGCCGTCAGCCGGGCGGGGAAGGCTCCAGTCGCCCAATGGCTACGCGGGCTCTTGAAGGAGAATCTGACGCCGGTGACTTTCGGGGACGTCGGCCTCGCGCCAGGCGGGTTCAAGGTGATTTCCGGGGACGTGATCGTGCAGGATTTGGCCAAGATCCTTTTGCCTGAGAGGTGTGTCTTCGCCCTCGACGTGGACGGAGTCTACGAGGAGAACAGCAGGGTGATAATCCCAGAGCTTTCACCGTCAAAGATCAGGAGGATGAGCGTGCAAACCGGACCGGACGCGACCGGGGGGATGAAACTGAAGCTGGAGGTTGCTGCTAGAATCGCAGCCGGCGGTACCAAGGTCTGCTTTGTCTCCGGGTACAGGAGGAACGAATTCTCGAAGGCCCTGCGAGGCCTCGAGTTCTACGGGACCGTGGTAAGGTCCTAGGCCGACAATAAGAGGTGCCAGCTCGGAACTTGTCCGACCTCCAAGGAGAGATGAAACGCATCAAGGGAAGGGTCGACCGACTCATACTCACCGAACTCCTCCCGAAATCAAGCAAGGTCAGGGAGGTCGACCTACTCTACAAAATGATGAGGGACTATCCCGCACGTCCCGCGAAGGGGATGAGGCCCTTTCTCTGCGTAACAACTTCAAGGGCATCCGGAGGGACTGAAGAAGACGCGCTCCTCACTGCCGCCTGTATCGAGCTCTTCCAGAATTGGATTCTCATACATGACGACATAGAGGACGGGTCCGAGCTCCGGAGGGGCAAGCCTGCCTTGCAGCGGAAATATGACGTTGCGCTAGCTCTGAACGCGGGGGATGCCCTACACGCTAGAATGTGGGGGACACTATTGTTGAACAGGGAAACGCTGGGCCCAAGGAAGACCTTTGGGGTGATGGAAGAATTCTCGACGATGGTGAACGAGACGACCGAGGGACAGCACATGGAGCTAGGATGGGTCGCCGCGAAAAGATGGGACCTCGATGAGAAGGACTACTTTGAAATGTGCAAGCGTAAGACTTCGTGGTATACGGTTGCGAGCCCATGCAGGCTGGGGGCAATAGTGGCCGGGGCAAGGGAGAATGTGTTGGACGATTTGTTTGAATTTGGTGTCAAGCTCGGAGTCGGGTTCCAGATACAAGACGATGCGCTTAACCTCGTCGGCGACCAGAAGAAGTACGGAAAGGCGACTTCTGATGACATCCTCGAGGGGAAGAGAACTCTCATCATCTTGCACCTCCTCCAGAGTGCTGTCGGAAAAGAAAGGGAGAAGCTACTCTCCATAATGAACAAGTCGAGGCCCGAAAAATCCATGGATGATGTTACGTTCGTTCTTTCCATGGTCGATCGGTACGACGCCGTAGGATACGCGAGGAAGCGAGCTTCGGAGTTGATGAAGGAGGCCATTGGAATCTTACGCGGCATCAAATGGGAGGGAGACAAGGAGGCGGTCGCTCTCCTCGAAGCGTTCGCAAGGTTCGCAGTAGAACGAGAATGGTAGACGAATCGCCGGAGCTCAACGAATGGGAGCTCTCAATCATCGAAAGGGCCGCCCTGGCCAACGCGGCGAAGCATGGAGGGAAAGCCGACGTCGGCGCGGTCATCGGGCGGGTCCTCGCCGAACTACCGGAACTGAGGTCGGACCCGGCCAGGGCGACGAAAGGAGTCCGGGCCACCTTGAAGCGCATAAACGCGATGTCGCAGTCGGAGCAGGAGCAGCTTCTCGCGAAGAAATACCCCGAGTCGACGACGCCTCAGGAGAGGGAGGGGAGGGTCGGACTCCCGCCGCTCCCAAACGCCTTGAAGGGTAAGACAGCTTTTCGTCTGCCGCCGGAGCCTTCCGGTTTCATGACAGTAGGTCACGCCATGGCCTTCACAATCAACTTTCTGTACAAGGTTCAGTACGACGGCAAGCTCTGGCTACGTTTCGAGGACACGAACCCTAGGAAGGTCGCCCCCGAGTACTACGAGAGCTTCAGGCGGGGAATCGGTTGGCTCTCGATTACCTGCGACTACGAGAAGAACGTCTCCGACGACATGGATCTGATCTACGAGCATGGGCGGAGGCTCTTGGAAATGGGGAGCGCCTATGCATGTTCTTGTGACGAGGCGAAGGTCAAGAAGCTCAGGTTCGAAGGAACCGCCTGCGAGCACAGAGAGAACTCTGTCGACACCAATCTTCGCATCTGGGACGAATTGTTATCGAAGAAACACGAGCAGGGCTCCTATGTTATCAGATTCAAAGGAGACATGAAGAGCCCCAACTACTCCCTCAGGGACACCAACCTCTTCAGGATAATCAACCACCCACATCCCCTAACAGGCGAGAAGTACACGCTCTGGCCAACCTACGACCTCGCCAACGCCATCGAAGACCAAGTGTGTGGAATCACCCACGTCCTAAGGAGCTCTGAGTTCAGGAATGAGTTACAGCAGCAGATTCGCGACGCGTTGAAATTCAGGCCCTTGGAGGTCATCCAATTCTCAAGATTCAACTTCAGGGGGACCCCAGTCTCGAAAAGACTCCTGAGGCCACTGGTCGAAAAGAAACTCGTTTCAGGCTGGGACGACCCCAGGATGCCCACCGTAGATGGGCTCAAGCGCAGGGGAATACTTCCTGAAGCGATCAGAGAGTTCACTATGCAAGTCGGCTACACGAAGACCGAACACGAGTACGACTGGAGCATACTCCTATCGATAAACCGGAAGCTTCTCGACCCAGTCTCGAAACGGATTTTCTTTGTGCCCGACCCCATCAACTTGTCGGTCGTAGGCGCTCCAAATCGTACGGTCACCCTGGCCTTCCACCCTCAGAGAGACCTGGGTAGCAGGTCAATCGCCACGGACGGGAAATTCTTTATCCCTTCGAGCGACCTAAAGACAATCAAGAAAGGGTCTGTGTTCAGGCTCATGGACCTTTACAACGTCGAACTTACTTCCTCAGGTCCCAATCCGACAGGGAGATACGCGGGGGACGAGTTAGTCCAGGATTCCAAGAAAGTACAATGGGTGACCCCCTCCCACAAGGAAGCGCATGTTCAGGTTCCGGGACCGCTATTCTTGGATGGAGACGTGTTCAACGAGCAGAGTCTAGTTGAGGCACAGGGGTATTCCGAGGTCGCCGTAGTCAACACCAAAGTCGGAGACATAGTTCAATTCCCCCGCTTTGGCTTCTGCAGGCTGGACGAATCGGGGAAATTCATCTTGGCTGGATAGATGCTTTTTCGGTGCAATCGCACCAACCGTTTATATCCTCGTCCTGAAGGGCTGGCTTGGGAGATTTGAAAGATGACCCCAAGTCAGAAGCCGTATTACATCAAGTTCGAAACGCCCAAGGAAGTTTCTGAAGCCGCATACGAGGTCCTTCGGCAGGCCTCCCGAACCGGTAAAGTGCGGAAAGGGACGAACGAGTCGACGAAGGCCATTGAAAGGGGCTTGGCAAAATTGGTGGTGATAGCCGAGGACGTGACACCCCCCGAGGTCGTCGCTCATCTTCCAATTCTCTGCGATGAGAGGAAGATACCGTATGTCTTCGTGCCCTCCAAGGACCAGATCGGTCCCGCCATCGGGATAGATGTGTCCACTGCTTCTGCAGCCGTCTTAGATGCCGGCGAAGGTGCGCAAATCCTCGAACAGGTCACTCAGGAGCTGGCGAGGCTGAAGAAGGCCGCATGAGCAGCAAGAAAGAAGTCGAGACACTAACCCCGGCCGAAGTCGTCCAGATAGTTGGCAGGACGGGGGTCGCGGGCGAAATCACCCAGGTCAGAGTCAAGATTCTGGAGGGCAAAGAAAAGGGAAGAATCCTTACGAGAAACGTCAAAGGACCGATAAGGCTGGCGGACGTGCTAGTCCTGCGAGAGACAGAGCGCGAAGCCCGGAAGTTGAAGTAGCAATTCTTCAAATGAGCTCCAGGTTTCATCGAGCCCTTTATATTCCGAGTTCCAAAGGCAAGAAAAAGAAAGGGGTGCGGTAGCCTGAGATGTATGTTCCAAAGAAATGCGCTTTCTGCGGCAAGGACGTCAGACTCGGTTCAGGGATACTCTTCGTAAGGAACGACGGCTCCACTCGTTCCTACTGCTCTTCAAAGTGTAAAGTGAACGACCTCAAGCTCGGCCGAGACCCGAGGAAGTTGAAATGGGCTAGAGGTGCGAAGAAGCAGTGACATCCAACGTCGAAGAAACGTTGATTGTTGTAAAACCCGACGGCGTCCGTCGGGGGCTTGTGGGCGAAATACTGGGCAGATTCGAAGAAAAGGGGTTCACAATCAAGCACCTCCAGATGTTAACGATGTCCAGACACCAGGCCGAGAAGTTCTACAGCGTCCACAAGGAGAAGCCCTTCTTCGGCGAGCTCGTAGCTTTCATAACCTCCGGCCCGGTGGTAGGCGCGGTCCTCTCAGGGCGGGACGCTGTCGCCACGGTCAGGCGGATGGTAGGAGCGACGAAGAGCTGGGAGGCAGCAGCAGGGACAATTAGAGGGGACCTCGGATTAGGACTCACGGACAACACCATTCACGCATCGGATTCGGCCGAGAGCTTTACAAAGGAGCACGCCGCCTTCTTCATGAAGCCCGGAGCGTGAAGGCGTCATAAGGAGCTGCATGAGCAATGTCAGAACAACAAGGACGAATGAGACAGCCCGTAGTAGTCATTCTCGGACACGTTGATAGCGGGAAGACAAGCCTAGCAGACGCTCTTAGGGGGACTGGGGTCCAAGCCAGGGAGGTAGGCGGGATTACCCAGGAAATAGGCGCGAGCTTCTTCCCCATGGAAACGCTTAGACAGATTTGCGGCCCTCTCCTAGACAAAGCCGGTGGGGAACTCCAGATTCCCGGCCTTCTGATGATTGACACCCCTGGCCACGCTGTCTTCTCGAACCTCCGACTTCGCGGCGGGTCTGCAGCCGACATCGCCATACTTGTAGTAGACGTTCTGAAGGGGCTGGAAAATCAGACACTCGAGAGCATCGACATCCTCAAGCAACGCAGGGTCCCCTATCTCATAGCGATGAACAAGATCGACATGATCAAAGGCTGGAAGAAGGGGAGCCAGGGGCCGCTCCAGCAGCTCTACAAGGAACAGCCTCCTGAATGGAATGACGAACTCGAAGAGCGACTCTACAACATTGTTGGGGGGCTATCGCGCCTCGGATTCCAGTCAGACGCTTACTATCGCGTGAAAGACTTCCGGCAGCAGGTCTCGATCATCCCGGTGTCGGCTCGGACTCACGCAGGAATACCAGAGATGCTTGCCATGCTGATCGGACTCGCCCAGCAGTTCCTCAAGGGGAAGCTGGAGTCGGCGGAATCCAAAGACAGGGCCGCCCGAGGAATTATTCTTGAGATGCAGGAAGAGGTCGGCATCGGAGAGACAGCCAACGTAATTCTTACTGAGGGCACCCTGAGCGTGGGCGATTCGATAGGCCTCGTCAGGAGGGACGGAGCCTTCAAGTCAAAGGTCAAGGCGCTCTTCATGCCCAAGCCTCTGGACGAAATGCGCGACCCGCGCGACAAGTTCACCTCCGTCGATTCGGTATACGCAGCAGCCGGCGTGAAGCTGGTCTCGGCCGACCTCGCGGGGGTGGTGCCGGGCACGACTGTGGCCTCCTTCAAGACCGAGCAGCAGTTCCGCTCATTGAAGGCTGAGATGGAGAAAGAACTCTCCAGCGTAGTCGTGAAGACCGACAACATGGGTGTAATCGTGAAGGCGGGGAGCATTGGTGGTCTGGAGGCCCTTCTCAGAATGTTGGAAGAGAGAGGCATCCCCGTCCGCCAGGCAGACATTGGGGAAATCTCGAAGAATGACATAGTCGACGCGCAGGTAGTCGGGGACCACGACCCTTACCTGGGGGCGATCCTGGGATTCGATTCGAAAGTCCTTCCCGAAGCCAAGGAATACGTCGGAACCAGCCCGATTTTCGTTTCAGGGATCATATACGAGGTCATCGACAACTACGTCAACTGGGCAGCTGCAAAGCGGGACGCGGACGAAAAGGCTGCACTTTCGAGTCTCACTCGGCCCGCCAAACTTAGGGTAATGCCAGGAATGTTCTTCAGGCGCAATGACCCTGCAGTGTTTGGCGTCGACGTCGTGACAGGAAGTCTCAGGCCCAAGGTGAAGTTGATGTCGGCGGAGGGGATTGAGCTGGGGACTGTCGAGCAGGTGCAGGATCAGGGGAAATCAATGAGCGAGGCGAAGCAGGGAGACAAGGTGGCGATTTCAGTTGACGGTCCAACGCTCGGCCGTCAAGTAAGGGAGAACGACACCGTTTATACGATGCCACGAAGCCACGAGGCGAAACTCCTGCGGACGAAGCTGTCAGCGTCGCTGACCGCAGAAGAACACGAGGTCCTTGACGAAATAATCCGAATCAAATCAGCGGCTGACCCTCTGTTCGGCTTCTAGGTTTATATCCCCCAGAGATTCGGAGGCCTTCAATTGCCTGCATTCAAGCTGGTCGTCTCCGACCCGAAGACCGGCAAGTCACAAGCGCACGAGGTGAAGGACGCGAGCGCCCAGCTCCTCGTCGGCCAGAAGATAGGCGACGTCCTTGATGCAGCCTCGATTGGCCTCTCGGGAAAAATAATGATCACTGGAGGGAGCGACAAGGCTGGCTTCCCGATGAGAAGAGATACTCTTGGCGGTGGGAAGAACTACATTCTCATGACTCGAGGAGTGGGATACCGGACGAAAGAGGAAGGGGCGAAGAAGCGGAAGCTCGTAAGGGGAAACACCATCACCGAAGAAACCTTTCAGGTCAACGCCAAGCAGATAGAGGACTCGGCGAAGAGCGGGTAGATTCGCGCAATCCTTCGGGACATTCGGCTGAAAAGTAGAAATATCTCGTGGTGCCGACGAGGCACAAGGGCGATTCTTGGGTGGCGAGGCTGGATGACCTTGACATGAAGATACTTTCTTCTCTCTACTCTGACGCGTCAGTCTCCGTCCCGAAACTGAGCAAGGACCTCGGAGTCAACCTCTCGGTCATGTACAGCAGGATAAAGCGGCTCCAGAAGCGAGGGGTGATAGAGCGATTCACCGTCCAGGTCAACGAAGACAGGCTTGGAATGCGGGCGGGCGCTCTGGCTGGGCTCAACATCGACCCCAAGCAGCGGGAGACCGTGCTGAGGGAGATCGAAAAGATCGAAGGGGTCAGGCTCATTCGGGAAGTAACAGGCCGCTTCGACATAATAGCCAACCTGAAGGGCCAGTCTCTGGATGAACTGCATCGAGCCGTTTACGACGTGATTGGAAAGATCCCGGGGGTCATGCATACTGAAATCTTCATGGAAGTTTCTCGCAGAAACCCTCCGGTCAACTTCCGTCTCGTCGAGTGACCGACGAATATTCATAAGCACGCCGGGCCGGCGGCGAATTCCTTGGACCCGTTGATTCTTCTGGACCAAGCCGTGGCGCAGGAGAAGATCCCGAGGGCGGTGGCCAAGAAAGTGAGGCTCCGGATGAAGTATGTCGTGGGTGCCGTCCAAAGAGTCGAGAAGGCGAGCGGCCTCCGTTTTCCTCCTTACTATATCGAACCTGTCCTGCCTGTGTCAACGGGGGGCGGGGAGTACGGCCAACTGGGAGTTCTGTTCGCCAGAGTCATTCCTACCACGATGACGGGAAGCGTGGTGATTCTGGTGCAGTTCACAGCGGCCCTCGTTGCATTTGGGACCAAGGGGACGATAGAGGCTGTGGCGGCCCACGAGTTCACCCACTACGTGGATCTAGTTAGGAAGCTCAGCACGGCCAACGTCGCAACCGACGAGGTCGCCACCACACTTTACGAGGCATCTTTCGCGGACGCAGAGCGGACAGTTCCCCCTCGGCTCCTCTTCTCCGAGAAATCTCTTGTGTCTCTCGTGAGCCGGAAGTTCAGGGAGAATCTTTCGGACCAGACCCTCAATAAGAAGGTTGGCGACTCTTGGATCGCCAAGAACCTCCCGATCCGTTGGGTGGGCCCAGAAGAAAATCGAGTCAAGCTGGCCATGAAGTTCGTAGCCGGGACAAGGTTCGACCCCGCCGTGGTATCGAGGGTTGGCGAACTACAAGAGAAGATTCGCCGTTGAGGCTCTCGGAAAGCGAGCAATCGTCTGTCAGAGAAATCGCTTCATCCATCGTCGACAAATCCAAGATCTCAGCCCTCTGCGCGTACGGCTCAAAGGTGGCCGGCTATGCACGCCCCGACTCGGACTACGACCTCCTCATAGTCCTCAGGAGATTTGGCGAAGGGGTCAGATACAGGTACGTCGACGCCCCCGTGGCGGCCTCCGCCCTGATCGTAGACGAGGACCTCCTCAATCAGGATGCTGGGTCCTCTTACCTTGGGGATTTCGTAGTGGGACGACTCCTCAACGTCTACGAGGCAATAGCCGGTCCCGGACTTCTAAGGACAGTTGAGGTCGAGTACAAGAGAAGAGTGCTCCTGGAGGCGCTGCTTGAGCTGTCGGCAGACTACGGAGAATTCGGGCGGCATCTGGTCGTCCCCTACGAGTATTTCTTGTTCGACAAACTGAACAAGAGGGCATCGATTTACCCCCCGGCGCTCTACAGCTACGTTCACACATACACCTGTCCTCTTGGCGAAGAGAACAAATCCATGGCAACGGAGGGGTTCGCTGAAGCGGCCATTCCTCTGGAACGGCGGGGTCTCCTTCACGCTGGCCAAGATGAGGTGAGGATTGTCCCGGAGAAGCTGAAGGCAGATGCGTTCACAAGGGTGCAGTCCCTGTTTTCAGTGACTGCACGGGGAGTCACCCAATATGCGATCCATGGGTATGCGGGGAGGGTCGGTCTATCGGTGTTCAGCCGGGAGGCGCTGTCGAAGCTCAGGCGCATGAGGGAGAACCCTCCTCCTTTTGCTCCCCTGGCCAACCCCCGCTCATTGATTAGGATAGAGCAGGGAGCATTCGTCTCAGACGCGGCGTTTCTGGTGAAGGAGTTGGCCCGTCTCCTTGAGTTCGAGACTTACTCGACAAAAGAAAAAGACATCGGAGAGCCCTATTCGACCACAAGAATCCTGACGTTCAAGGACTCGGCTCGCGAGAAGTCGGTGGTTGTAAAGAATTACACCGACGTCAGGTCCTTGAAGTGGGCTCTGCTCGGTGTCTGGGCTTCCGCGGCCAACAAGTTCAGCACCGCGCCTCTGGCAAGAATGGACCGCGAATACGGGATGACCCTCAGACTCGGCCGCCTTGGGATTCTGGTCCCGGGGATACTCGCAGTCGCGCCTGCAGAGAGGATCCTTGTGAAGGAATTCGTTTCAGGCCCCAACCTATCCAGCATAATCAACGCTCACCTGAGGGGATCATCTGACAGCATCGGTCCCGTGTCTACATACGGCGAGCTAATGGCGCAGGTACATTCGAATGGCTTGGTTCTGGGGGACACCAAGCCCAGCAATGTGATCGTATCTGAAGTAGGCCTTTACCTAACCGACCTGGAACAGGCTTTCCCTGGAGGGGACAAAGGATGGGACATAGCAGAATTCCTTTACTACACCGCCAAGCTCTCGAACCGGGAAGAGGCAATGAAGAAAGTTGCCTTGATGTTCTTGGAATCCTATGCGAAGTCCGCTGACAGGTCAGCCATCCAGAAAGCTAGGGCACCCAAGTACTTCAGGCCATTCAGACCGTTTCTAACCCCGGGCATGGCCCGGATGCTAAGGGATGCGATGCTGTCTTTCGCCTAGGTCTTCTGGGTGTACGTCGTATAGCCGCAATGTCCGCATGTCAGCCTGTTGTCATGCTGGGCCATGAAGTAGCCCTTCCCGCACCTCGGACATTCTTTCCTTAGTCTCGAAAGTGTTTCCCCGTCGACCTTGTAGAGCTTGTGCACCTGTATCCTCCTCTTAGGCGCCTTGGGCTTTTGCTTCTTCTCGGGCTTCTTCTCTTCGACCGGGGCGGCTTCCGGGGGCGCAGGAACCGGTGGTGGAGGAGGTGCCGGTTGTTGCTTCGACAAACTTACTTCTTCGCCTCAGGCTGAGCGGCCGGAGCAGCGGCCTTCTTGCGGTCTTGTTTGAGCTTGTCCCTTTCCGCCTTTGTTAACATCCTTTCCTCGAGGTACTTGGGGTGAACCCTGTTTTTTGAGTCAGCAGAACCGTACACATAGAATTTCCCAAGCAGGTTGGTTGTCCCGGACTGTCCTTCCATCCTGACCAGCGCCACGTTTTCCGCAGGCACCCCGAGTTCCTGGGCGACCATGGCGATAGCTTCCTTCCTCGAAAACCTGCCCGCCTTGTCCTCGATGTAAGCCTCGACGTACGACCTGTCCAGGGCCTTAGACTGAGATTTCTTCTCTAGCTGCAATCCTGGCCACCCGTTTTCCGCGTGGATATTAACTTGATGAGATTCGGCGTATTCCCTTGATTCCCATCTTGGCTAGGATCTCCCGATTCCTCGATTTTGTGACTCCGTCGGCCCGGATAGCGACTACTCCCTCCCCCGGCTGTCCGTAGAAAATGACCGCCGACACAGGGGCCATCGCGACAGCTAGGATGGTCATCAGGTCTTCCTCCCCTGCAACCAGGACTCGGACTGGCTTGCTCCCTCCGAATGCCTCTCGCATCCCGTCGATTGCTTCCTGGGTCAATGTCCCTGCGGGGTTCTCAACCTCCACCAGCCTTGAGTAGGGCACCTTTGGCGGTTCCCTGCGCTTTCTCCTCTCTACGCCGTCCACGACCTGGACGTCGGGGGTCCTGCCTAGCTCTCCAACCGTGTCTGTCACTCTATCTCCTACGGTTATCACCATCTTAGATTCGCTAACCAATCTCTCGAACTCAGGGCTGTTCACTTCCTCTCCTCTGAAAACTCGACCTAGTGGCCTCGCGAGCTTTAGCCTCATTCCCTCAGGGAGCCGGAACACCCTGCGCAAGGGGTCAGCTTACCTTGAGTGCGTATCTTCCAGGCTTCACTATTCCGAGGGTCTTTGCGACCTGGGACTTCGCCGGGTTGATAATTATTATCAAGCCTGACCATTCGTTGCTTAGCTCTGTCGAACCATCATTGGGGCAGGCCTTCTCAGTGGTCAGCATCCTACACTTCCTGCATGCCAGCTCCTTCAATCTCTACTCTACTTCTCCGCCCGCTCGTCGGCCTTGCGTGCCTTTGCTGCCTTGGTAATCTCCTCCTCAATCCACTCAAGGGCGCCCAAAAACGGCTGCCGGCATGTGACTCCTATCTTACCCATCGAGATTCCGTGCCCTAGGCTGACTGCCGTTATTCTTACCCTGACCTTGCTCCCTACCCTTAACGTTCGTTTGCTCTGCGAAGCGGTTATGATTCCCGATTTTACGTCACTTGTGAGGTAGTCGTCCATTATCTGGCTCAGGTGAAGAAGCGCGTCGGCCGGGCCGATGCGAACGAAGGCGCCGAAGTCGGTTACTTCGACTATCTCCCCTTCCACTATCTCCTGCTTCAGCGGAAAGAATGACAGTACTTCGAACCTCACCCTATGATATGTCGCGCCGTCCCCTGCTATGATCTTCCCGACCTTGTCCACGTCAACCTTGGTGACGAGGACGAGATACCCGTGGTCTGGGTTGATGGTGCTTTCATACTTCAACTTGAGCAGGTCCAATGCGACCTTCTCAAGTGGGGATCCAAACTTGTCAGGGGGAACGCGGACTACATCCTCAAGATTGACTAGCTCAAACATGAATGGTCAGAAACGCGGCCACCGCTTTGAGTCGGCGATATTAATCTTTGGCTAATATGAGACGAAAATCCTAAAATTTCTTCGACTAGGGAAGGAGGGAGGACTCTTTTGTGCGCGGACCGATTGTGCATCTCCAACACCTCGTCCACAACACGGAGTGGGACTCCGGCCGCCTTCGCGGCCATGGCTTTGGGAGCCTTACTGTCAAACAGGGAATGGAGAACTATGTCGAGCTTGTCGTAATCCGCAGGAATCTCATCTGTGGCCTTCTGACCAGCCCAAAGCTGCGGAGACGCGGGTTTCTCCACCACTCCCTTGGGCAATCGGAGATAGGCCCCAAGCTCCCGGACCTGGGTCTTGTAGAGATGTGCGATCGGCATGAAGTCTGAGCCTCCGTCCCCCCATTTCGTAAAATAGCCCAGAAGACTTTCGCTCCTGTCCCCCGTCCCAGCCACTAGGTATCCAAGGCTGTTCGCGTAGTAATACAAGATCGCCATTCTGATTCTCGCCCCTGCGTTAGCCTTTGCGACTTTCGTCCCCACTATTCCGACCGAGCTACCGAGGGACCTCACCAACGAAGATATCTGAACGGTCGACGACCTGATTTGCCAGGATTCCGCCAGAGCTTTCGCGTCTTCGATGTCTTGGTTCGGAGTAAAGTCAGAAGGCATTATCCCCGCATGGACTCGCTCCTTGCCCAATGCCCTGACGCAGAGCGCGCCCACGACCGAGCTGTCGACTCCCCCGCTGAGGCCCACGACCACACCACCGGCAGACGCGTCGGCAACAATTTTCTTGATGAACGCAATAATCCTCTTTGTTTCTTTCGGCGAGTCGATCCTAGGGAGAGGCATTTCGGTGGCGATCCTACGGGCCGCGTTATTAACGGGTTCTTGAATTGTTGTCATGTTCATCCAAACGCGACTCTTCCAGACCTTAGTGAAACGACTCTGAGGTGCGCCGCCTTCGCCGAAAGGGCAAGGTCTGAATCCGTTGTAGCGATGGCAGCCCCTTTCGTGAGTGCTGCCGAAACTATTTCGTCGTCGACAGCTGCCTTGCCACACGAAGTGGTCACGAAGTTGGCGGCCAGCTCAAGGGCAACACGTGCTTTACGCCCCTGCTTCCCTCGCCCCCTGGCCAGCTGCTCAAGCTCATCCCGAACGCAGGCTGGGAGTACGGGTTCGAAACTCCCAAGACTCTGGATGATATCTTGGAACCACATCGTGGGATTCTCGGCAACCGCCATCAGGAAGCTGCTGTCAAAAATTACACTTTGCAAGGACTACTTCAGGACGGCGGATCCGATTAGGCGCCATCTCTCAGCGATTCTCCTGCTTATGGCGGCCCGCATCCCCATCTCTATGGCGACCGGCTTCTTCAGGTCCACCTCAACCACTTCTCCCCGAACCGATGTAACCACTGCCAGAGTCGACGCGGTGCCAAGGTTCAGCCTGACTGTCTCCCCCAGTTTGACCTTATCGACTTTGACGAGCTCGGCTGAACCCACCGCTGTCTCCAAGAGCGTCACGTCCAATGTGACATGTTCCAAAGTCTCTGGGAGAGTCCCAGGCTTGCCGATGACACTCCCCACCATCTGATCTCCCCGCGTATAGGTCGGATCGAGGTGTGTACCAATGGCGACGAGTCCCCCTGGGCCGACCTTTTCTGCCGGCCCGGCGCCCGTCTTCAAAGTCGCCACCTTGGTCACCACGGGAAGGTACTTTCCGCTCCTTTCTTCGACCATCCCTGGCCTCAGCTCTATCTCCTCCTCTACTCGCAATTCGCCCCTGGTAAGGCTCCCTCCCAGCACGCCGCCCGAGAGTACCGCGATTTCCGTGCCCGGCCTATTCACATCGAAGCTCCTGACCACGTACATCAGCGGGTTCGCCCCGAGATCGCGCTTTGGAGTGGGGACGACGTCTTCAAGCGCTTCGATCAGGGCGTCAATGTTGAGCCTCTGCTGAGCGGAGATGGGGACAATCGGCGCATCCGCGGCAACAGTGCTCTCGACGAACTTCTCAATCTGGGCGTGATTCTTCTTAGCTTCGGAGTCATTTACCAGGTCAACCTTGTTCTGCGCGATGACAATCCTCTTCATCCCCAGCATCTGCAGTGCCTGTAGATGTTCCCTGGTCTGTGGCTTTGGCACGGCTTCATTCGCTGCGATCACAAGCAACGCACCATCCATCAAGAACGCACCCGCAAGCATGTTCGTCATCAAGCTCTCGTGGCCTGGAGTGTCGACAAAACTAACTGCCCTGAGTAGCTTTGTATCTCTCCCGCAGACCGGGCACTTAGAGCTTGTAGAATAGGCTGCCGGGACCGGCGTGTGAGAGCATTTGTAGAAGGCGGCGTCGGCGTAGCCAACCTTGATGGTGATACCGCGTTTCAGTTCCTCGCTATGTGCGCTCGCCCAGACCCCAGTTATCGCCTGGACCGTGGTCGTCTTGCCGTGGTCCACGTGACCCGCGCTCCCTATGTTGACCTCGGGCTGCTTTGGAAGCAGCGGCCGAGTGACGCTCGGCGCTACCAGTTCTTGTTCAGACAAACTCGAGAGTCGCTTCAGCAGCCCTTCTTAAATCATGTTGCGATTCGGTTCCCACACGCGTCAGAATGTGGCAACGTAGACACAAAGTGCAAGGAGAGGCATCGCAATTGACCCCGACATCTTAACGGGGAAATCCTTATCGCCTAGAAAAAAACGCCGAATGGCCACCTAGGTAAGAGCATGAAAGCGATAGTCCTTGCCGGCGGCCTAGGCATGCGGCTCCGTCCTTTGACTGACGACAGACCCAAAGCGCTCATTCCAGTTAACGGGAGGCCGATATCCGAGTACCAAATCGAATGGCTTGTGAAGGAAGGGGGCATCGACTCCATCACATTCGCCTGCGGGTACAAATGGGAGAAGCTCAAGGAACACTTCGGCTCGAACTTCATTGGGGTGCCGGTTGAATATTCTGTAGAAAATGAACCTCTGGGCACGGGAGGTGGAGTGAAGAAAGCCATCCCAACCAACCAACCTGAAGACCTCGTGGTGGTCACCAACGGGGACATCATCACCGACCTGCCCCTAAAGCGGATGGTCGAAGCCCACCGGCAGGCAGGCGAGATATCAGCGTCTATGCTGGTCGTACCCTACCGTTCTCGCTTCGGCGTCGTCAAGATTGACAAGCTCAAAGTTGTCAGAGGTTTTGAGGAGAAGCCGGCGTTCCCTGATGTGTGGATCAACGGCGGGGTTTATGTTTTGAACGCGAGGAGAGCACTGAAGTACTTGCCAGACAAGGGTGACATCGAGAGGGAGACGTTTCCTAACTTGGTGGCTCGCGGGGAACTGCTCTCTTATCCCTACTACGGTGAGTGGTTCTTTGTTGATTCCCTCAAAGACCTGAAGGAACTCGAAGAGAACATACAAGCATCGGCACCAGGTTAGGTCGAACCTGAAAACCAAAGGGTCCCTAGAAACGTCGGTGCATGAGGCACCGCAGAGAAAGAATTTTTATCCGCGGCCTAACGGTATGAGAACATGGCAGATCACATGAAGGCAATCGAGGCGTCGAAGGTGCCCCCTGACACCATGGTGACGGTGGAGGTCGGCGGAGAATCAGTCCTCATCGCTAACGTTGACGGCAAGTACTACGGCATGGGAGCTATTTGTACCCACGAACAGTGGGACCTTTCTGAGGGCACGCTGAATGGCACCGCCATAACCTGTGCCGGCCATGGGACCGTCTGGGATCTCAAGACGGGTAAAGGGGTCTTCGATGAACCGTTGGAGGATGAGCCGCTCTACGATGTGAAGGAGACGGACGGCTTTCTCCACGTCAAAAAGCGCTGAAGATTCCCTCAAATTTCCAATGCATAATTACACGACGTATGGATGCCCTCTTGTTGATCTACGAGCCTCCGTCGCGTTCGGACTCGAGTGACTCAGCTCCGTTCAAACGGCTTGGAGGCTTCGTATACAGACGCAGGAAGTACATCGTAGCCGCCTGGATCATTGCGCTAATCATTGTCGTGCCCGCTGTTCTTAACGAAGGGGCGGTCACTTCTCTTCAACAGGGAGGGGCTTCCGGAAATCAGCTTGAATCGGTTAAGGCATCGGAACTCATCTATTCACAATTCGCCAAGACTGTCCCGACCAGCACCCTCCTAATTGTCGTCTCCGGCAGCAACGTCACCTCCTCGGCTGCCCAGGATTTCATAAGTCGGTTGACAACATCACTGAAAACAGACCCAGGGATTCGGGGTCTGAACCAGACCATTGACGTCTATTCTCCTCTGTATTCGGCCATTAAGGGGACCAACCGCGCGTCTTTCAGTGCCCTGGACGGGGCAAATGGTACTACCCGTCTCCTCTTAGGTGTCCCTGCGCTTTACATCGGAGTCTGGCAGCAGGCGTACGCATCGACACAGAACGTTTCAAAGGCAGACACTGTGGCACTCAACACAACTGCGCGGACTCTTGACTCCAAGAACGCGACTGCCTTCCGACTCTATTCCTCCCATGTCCTGAACTTGTTCGATTCGGCGTGGAGGTCGAGTTGGTCCGACCCCCAACTTTCCAAACTCACAGTGACAGCAAAGGCAACCGTTGCGGCGCGCGCATCAGGAATCCAGTACGCGTCCGCGTACAGGCCCGAATCAAGGGACTTTAGCTTGGCCGTGCTCAACACCATTAGCCTTTCCGATTTCCTCAGCGATACCCAGGTTGAGGCAAATTCAAGGCTCTCTAGTTTTGCTGTGGCCTACGTCTCCAATTCGTCTGGATTCTCGGAGAAATTCGTGGAGTCTGCTTTTACGCTCGGGAATACCTACACCAGCTCCTCCGTACGTTCGTTGGCGGGTGACATCGTTCGAAAACCCTCGGACTTTGGTGTGGGCAGGAGTCTTACCACTCTCATAACCTCGTTGGTCTCGCCGGCCGGGGATGTGACCCTGATATCCTTGGGCTTGGACCGTTCTTCCAACCAGAATATCGTGGCAGTGAGAGCTGATGTCGCGGCGGTCGAGTCGAGCGCCGGCCCCAGTTCGGGGATACAAACGACTCAGGTAACAGGTGAAGACGCTGTTTCCTACGACTTCGGGAATTCCACTCAGGCTGACCTGGGGCTTATCCTCCCTGTGACCATCGTCCTACTTATTGTGGCGACAGGCCTCTTCTTCAGGTCCTTCTTGACTCCATTCATTACACTCGGCACCATTGGGGTCGCCCTCGGGATCTCTCAGGTCTTCATCGTCTTGGTCGGGACCTACATAGCGAAAGTCGATTTCACAATTCCAACAATACTCCTGACCATACTCATCGGCGTGGGGACAGACTACAGCGTCTTCGTAGTCGCGCGATATAGGGAGGAGAGGGTCAAGGGGGCGTCGGTCCAGCAGGCCATCGAAACATCGGTAACCTGGGCTGGCGAAAGCATCGCCACCAGTGGTGCGACCGTGATCATATCCTTCCTTGCTCTGGCCCTCACCTCGGTCGTTTTCCTGCAAACGATTGGTTACGTGGTGGGATTGGGCGTCCTGGTCGCTCTCTTGGTCGCACTTACACTCGTTCCGGCGATAGTCAGCATGGTGGGCGGACGAACTTTCTGGCCCAACTCCGGGGATCGCTTCGAGCGTTATTCGGTGTCGGTCCTCACAAGGCTTGAGAGAAAGACAGGTTACTTCTCAAGAAGCGGGGCCCTCGCGGTCAAGAGGGCCAGGGTGCTCATCGTCCTGGCGATCGTTGTCTCGCTTCCGGCCATTTACACGTATGTCAACACGACTCCGACCTATGACTTCCTTTCCGCGGCTCCGAGCAATCTCGAATCAGTCGCTGCTTCGAACCATCTCGCCTCCTCCTTCGGCGCAGGGAGGCTGTCACCCTCCTACGTGGTAATCACCTTCGCCAATCCTTTGGTGGTGTCGCATTCTTTCAACCCAGGAGAGATGGCAACCGTCGCGGCCGTCAGCTCGAGCATCGCGGCCTCACCAGATGTGAGGAACATCACGAGTCCAACAATGCCGTTTGGGAAGCCTGTCGATTTCAAATCGATCAACTACTCGACATCGTCCGGCAAGCAGGCGTTCATTGAGGCGACCCAGAGCATAGGCAGAGACAACAAGACTGTCCTCGTGACTCTGAACTTTGGAATCAACCCGTACTCGACGGCGGCAATATCCGATGCTCAGTTTCTCAGGCAGCATCTTCACACGAGTTTCGGCTCATCGCCCGGGGTAACGGGAATCTTCGTCGGGGGAGCGTCCGGTTCAAGCCTCGACACCAAGAACCTATTCGATTCACAATTCAACGCCGTGGTTCCCATTGTGGCAATAGGCGTCGCTCTAGTACTTCTGGTGGTCCTTGGCTCGCTCTTCCTCCCTGTCTTCGCAGTCGCATCCGTCCTAATGAGCATCGTATGGACCCTCGCGATTGCGCAGTTCATCTTCAAGCAATTCTACAGTTATCAGATTCTCTTCATCGTCCCGTTCTTCCTATTCGTCACACTCCTGGGCCTAGGCATGGACTACAACATCTTCATACTTACTCGGGTCCGAGAGGAGGCAACAAAAGGAAAGCACCTCAACGACGCGATCGTGGGTGCCATCGAGCAGACTGGTGGAATCATCACCGCGGCCGCAATAATCCTGGCCGGCTCGCTCGGCGCTCTGATGCTGTCGAGCGACCTATTGTTGAAGGAACTTGGGTTCTCCTTCGCATTCTCAATCCTAATCGATGCCCTCATCGTTAGGACGTACCTTGTGCCCGCCGTGATGTCGACTGCTGGGCGATGGAATTGGTACAATCCGATCCCGTATATCAGACGGTCCCAGGCTCTCTACGACAGAGAAAGGCCCCGCTAACAGCGCTTAAAGCGAACCAAAGGTAGTCGGGGATATGCATACCGACGATGCCAGCGATGAAATCCTTGAGGAGGGCTGCTACTACCTCTCCGACCTGGGTCTTACAATGGAACAAATCTCCGTCCACTTCGAAATCTCCCTAGAGAGGGCCACAAGCTTAGCAAAGTCATATGAATCTAAGTTGAAATCCGGCAAGGCAATGAAGGGGGACTTTGACCGGGTCTTTTGGGAAGACGTGAAGAAAGAGGCCGAGGGGGACATGAAACTGACGTTCCTTTCGGATAAGGGATTCCACCACGCTTGGAAGTCCGAGCTTGGAAGGCTTGATGGCCCTGCGCTGATGTCGATCTACGAGGCAAGCAAGGATTTCCTCAGCGCCGACCCGAATCAGAAGTTCCTCGACTACCCACCTCCAAAGGGCTACGACCCCCTGGCCATGGATAGGGAAATCCGCAAGGCAGTTGGAGTAATTGGCGAACTGCTCGCAGAGAAATGGAAATCGGATGGAGGCTCCGGCCAGAAGGCCGCCAAGACTTAAAGAGGGCAAGAAGGCAAGGAATTCCGAAAAAAGTTGCCCCTGGACTCGGTCGACAAAGAGAGGCTGACCGGGGTACTTCGACAGTTCCAAGGGAGAAAAATTCTGGTCGTAGGAGACCTGCTTGTGAGCAGGTTCGTCGAGGTGGCTGCACGCAAGTTGGCGAGGGAAGCCCCAGTCCCTGCCGGAGACTACGTTGGCGAGACCTTCCTTCCTGGCGGAGCCGCAAACCTTTCCAGAGAGCTCGTTTCACTTGGGGCATCCGTCAGCCTCGTAGGACTTGTCGGCTCCGACGAATACGGCAACTGGTTGAAGTCAGAGTTCTCCAAATACGGCGTTTCTCACGACGGGGTGGTAACCGATGCGGGCCGACCCACGTCCCTCAGGACATGGATCATGGTCAACACGTTTCACACGCTCAGAATAGACAGAGAAGACAGGAGGGACGTCCCTCTCGCCATGGCGAAAAAACTCCTCTCGGAGGCTGAGCCTCACATTCCGGACGTTGATTGCGTGATTCTGTCGGATTACGACCGTGGGGCGATATCGAGCTATCTCATCGGAGGGATCGTATCCGCCGCCCATTCATCGGGGAAGATAGTAGTGGCGCAGCCAAAGATGCATCACTACCTCGACTTTTCAGGGGTGACCTATGTGAAGTCGAACCTCGAGGAGGCGGCCCACGCAACAGGGATGGCCATGGTGAACGAGACGAGCCTAAGGAACATGGGGGTGAACCTGCTCAGCAGGCTCGAGTGTAGGGCCATTCTGATTACCCGTGGAGAGCAGGGAGTGACCCTCTTCGACAAAGACAACGTGACGCTCTTCCCGCCCATCCGAGGCAAGAAGAACTTGTTCAGCAAGGTCGGAGTCAGGGACGCAATGACTGGGGTCTTCGGCCTGGCCGTGGCATCGGGAGGAAACGCATACCAGGCCGCAGTCCTAAGCAACGTGGCAGGGGAGGCAAGGAGCGAGCTTCCAAGAACGGTATCGCTCTCGATGCACGACATCGAGGCGAGGGCCCAGGGCACAGAGGACTTCGTCCAAAGGATCATCCAGGTGCCGGTGAGGCGTTGATGGAGATCGCGCAAGAAGTAGGTCGACTAAAGGAACTCGCTAGGAGCACTAGGAAGCTGATTCTCGAGAGCCTTGCGGAAGCCGGGTCAGGGCACCCCGGTGGTTCCCTGTCCGCAGTTGAGCTGCTGGTCACGCTATATTTCCACGTCATGCATTACGACCCGAAGGATCCGTCATGGTCCGACCGGGACAGGTTCTTTCTCAGCAAGGGACACGCGGCGCCGTTGCTGTATTCGATCCTGGCACAGGCAGGCTTCTTCCCGGTCGAGGAGCTGATGACCCTCCGGAAGATGGGCTCCAGGCTTCAAGGGCATCCGTCCATGGGCATCCCCGGGGTCGAGGCACCGGCCGGGTCAGAGGGGATTGGGCTCTCGTTGGGCGTTGGTACTGCCCTGGCTGCGAGGCTCGACAGGAAGACCTTCAGGACGTATGTTATGATGGGGGACGGCGAGCAGCAGGAGGGGCAGGTGTGGGAGGCGGCAATGGCGGCCTCGAAGTACAGGCTCGACAACCTTACGGCGATAATCGACAGGAACGGGATTCAGCAGGATGGACTAACAGAGCAGATAATGCCCATCGAACCCCTGGCCGCAAAGTGGAGGGCCTTCAACTGGAACGTAATCGAGGTCGACGGCTATGATTTTACTCAAATCATGGATGGCTTCGACCTAGCTGCAAGCACACGCAACAGGCCCACTGTGATTATCGCTCACACAGTGAAAGGAAAAGGCATCTCCTTTATGGAATGGTCGCCACACTATCACGGGACGGCGCCGTCCAAGGACAAACTCTCCGACGTCCTCAGCGAACTCGAGTGATGCCTTGAACGAAATCAGGATAGCACCTTCGATACTGGCCTGGGACCTCGGGGACCTTGAACGGGCCGTTCAGATATCAGTTGAAGGCGGCGCGGACCAGGTGCACCTCGATGTCATCGACGGCCACTTCGCCCCTAACATCACCTTCGGTCCGGGGACGGTCAAGGCTTTGAGGCGAAGGTCGGATTTGAAGTTCGACACTCACTTGATGATCGACAGGCCGCAGCTTTACGTCGATAAATTCCTCGACGCCGGTTCCGACCTCCTCACGTTCCATGCCGAGGTGCTAAGCGGGCCTGGCTTCGACGAGCTCTACCGTACCGTGAAGACTCGCGGGAAGGAGGTGGGGCTAGCTTTGAAGCCCGAGACTGACCTTCCACCCTGGGTTGTTGACCGGCTCGACAAGATTTCGACCCTGGTCGTAATGACGGTGAATCCGGGCTTCAGCGGTCAGAGCATGGATATGTCTGTGATGCCCAAACTGGAGAAGACCAGTGCCCTCGTAGTGGCCAAAGGCCTCAAGACCGACATAGAAGTCGACGGAGGCGTCGAGGAAGAGAACGTCCACGAAGTCGTTAAGAGAGGGGGCAACGTCCTTGTCGCAGGTGCCGGAGTCTACGCCAAGAGGGATCCCGTCGCAGCCATCTCGATGCTCAGGAGGCGGGCAGAGAGCGCAAGGAAGGGGAGTTGATGCTTTCTAGACAGGCGGCGATGCGGGACGCCTACGGGGAAGCGCTCCTTGAGCTCGGCGCAACCGAGCCAAACGTAGTAGTCGTAGGGGCCGACACAACTGGCTCCCTGAAGTCCGGCGTATTTGCCACAAAATTTCCTGAGCGGTTTTTCAATGTGGGCATCGCGGAGCAGAATCTGGTCTCAATCGCCGCTGGTCTGGCCCTCGCAGGCAAAGTGGTGTACGCAGGCACATACGCGATCTTCGTCCCTGGAAAGTCAGTCGACCAAATCAGAAACAACATCGCATATCCTAACCTAAACGTAAAGATCGTCTGCTCGCATGGAGGGATTTCGGTGGGGCCAGACGGAGCATCCCACCAGCAGGTGGAAGACATCGCAATCATGAGGTCCATCCCAAGGATGAAAGTGGTCGTCCCCGCCGATTCGGTATCGACGAAGTCGACAATCGGGGCCATCGCGTCCATTCCTGGTCCCTTTTACGTCCGCCTGACAAGACCATCGACTCCCATAGTGTACGACTCGGGGTTCGAGTACAGACTAGGGAAGGCGAACCTTCTCCGAGAAGGCAACGACGTTGCAATCTTCGCCTGCGGAATAATGGTCCCCGAGGCGTTGAGGGCGGCCGAGTCGCTGAAGGTGTCGGGCGTCTCAGCCTCGGTGGTCGACCTCCACACGGTCAAGCCGATAGACTCCGAGATGATAGTGGAATGGGCCAAGAGATGCGGGCGCGTCGTCACCGCCGAAGAACACAACGTCATGGGCGGGATGGGTTCGGCCGTGGCAGAGGTGCTAGGAGAAAGGATGCCTACGCCCATCAAGCGGGTCGGGGTCATGGACACCTTCGGGGAAAGCGGTGAGGCTGGGGAGCTCATGAAGAAGTATGGACTGACCTCGGCGAACATTGAGCAGGCCGCCAACAGCCTTGTCAAAGGCCACTAGGCTTTAATATCAAACGGCGAAAACTGAAAGAGAATTGAAGCTCTTCCTCGATACGGCCAATCTCGAGAAGATTCGGAGGCTCAACAGGATGGGAATCGTCGACGGAATCACCACGAATCCGTCGCTTGTTGCCCAGGAGCCTGGCGAGTTCGAGGCCATCGTAGTCGCGATTTGCAAGGAAATCAAAGGAGACGTGAGCGCCGAGGTGGTGGCAACCGACTTCGACGGAATGGTGAGTGAAGCGAAACACCTTTCGGCCCTGGCCCCCAATGTCGTCGTCAAGTTACCCATGATCCCGGAGGGGCTGAGGGCGACGAAGGCGGTCAGTGGGATGGGCATTCGAGTCAACATGACGCTCATATTCTCCGCGAACCAGGGCCTCCTCGCAGCGAAAGCGGGGGCCTCCTTCGTAAGCCCGTTCATAGGGAGGCTCGACGATATTGGCCAGCGCGGCATGGACGTGGTCGAAGATCTGGTGAAGATACGCGACAATTATGGGCTGAAGACCGAGGTCCTAGTGGGCAGCATAAGACACACCCAGCACGTGCTGGAGGCCGCGAAGGCGGGGGCCGATATCGCGACCATGCCTTCTGAGGTGATGGACAAGATGATGCAACACCCTCTAACCGACTTGGGTCTGAAGCGCTTCCTAGACGACTGGGAGAAAGCGAAGAGGACGAAGCCCTCGATTACCGTCTAGAGACAACTTTTTACGAGGTCACTATTCGACGTCTTCAATGGCAAAGACATACGCACTGCCACCACTACCTTACAAGTACGGCGACCTACAACCTCACATATCCGAGAAAATAATGACTCTCCATCACGACAAGCATCATCAGGCATATGTAACCGGGGCCAACACCGCGCTCGACAAGCTCGACAAGGCGAGGAAGGGGGAGATACAAATCGACGTTCGGGCCGTCCTCAGAGATTACAGCTTCAACGTCGATGGACACATCCTTCATTCGATCTTCTGGCCAAACATGGCTCCAGCGGGCAAAGGAGGCGGAGCGCCCGGCGGCAAACTCTCAGACTGGATCAACAGGGACTTCGGCGGCTTCGACAAATTCAAGGCACAATTCACCGATGCCGCCAAGACCGTGGAAGGGAGCGGTTGGGCCCTCCTACTCCACGACCCCGAAACAGACCAACTAGTCCTGACCCAAG
Source organism: Nitrososphaerales archaeon (assembly GCA_035935095.1). Taxonomy (GTDB): domain Archaea; phylum Thermoproteota; class Nitrososphaeria; order Nitrososphaerales; family Gagatemarchaeaceae; genus UBA183. Next base: position 191,092 of record DASYXJ010000041.1, read on the forward strand.
TGGAGAAACAAAACTTCATGCATCTGGCCCAGATGAAGATTCTACTTGGCCTCGACGTCTGGGAGCATGCCTACTACCTGGACTACTTGAACGACCGGGGGAAGTACGTTGAAGCCTGGTGGAATGTGGTCAACTGGTCAGACGTTGACTCAAGATTGTCGAAGGTCCAATAGCGACCTTCGCATCCCTATTTTCCGGCACGTTTGTTCGACCCGCCGAATTTCGCGCTGATTTCGACCAGCCGTCGGATGTCTCTCGAAGTGTGGCTCGAGGAAACCCCCCCGAGGTGACCTGGGAGGACGAAAATCCCTGCCGACATCAAGGAGAGAGCGTATTCTCTGGTCCGACGCATGTCCTCGGCCGCAATGTCCTCTGCGCTTCGAGGATTTGCTCCGAAATGTGTCTGGAAGAGGGAGCCGACCCCGGTCGTGTTGGTTTGGACTCCCTCCTCCGCGAAGGCCTTGTCGACCCCCTCGCGAACCATCCTCCCATGATTCTCGAGATCCGGATACAGGGTCTTCGCGTGCCCTCTTAGGAATCTGAGGGTGGCCAGCCCCGCCCTCATGGTAAGCGGATTCTCGGAGAAGGTCCCCCCGCCGATGGACACGAAACCTTCCCGCCTCGAAGGGTCAGCAAGAGAGAGTATTTCCTTGCTTCCTGCAACCAATCCCAGGGGAAGCCCTCCGCCAGCTATTTTTCCGAAGGTCGCCAGGTCCGGCTTCACCCTGAACCACTCCTGGGCTCCTCCGAGCGCAAGCCTGAATCCCGTGATGATCTCGTCGAAAGCGAGAAGCGCTCCTTCCCTGTCTGCGAGCTCCCTCAACCCCCTCAAGTAGTCCCTTTCTGCTGGTATGCACCCTCCTGCCCCGAGAACAGGTTCGAGGAAGATGGCTGCGACGTCTTCTCGGGCCCGTTTGACTTCTGCTTCGGCCGCGTCCAGGTCATTGAACCTGACACTCCTCACATGTTTCTGCTCTTCCGGAAGTATCCCGGAACTTTCAGACCTGTCGAAGGGCCGATGCACTCCTTTGTTCAGCTCCGTGTTGAACCCGTGCCATCCGCCGGTCATTTTCAAAACAACTCGTTTCCCTGTGAATGCCCTTGCCAGTCTCACAAGATACATGGTGGCTTCTGCCCCTGTGTTGCAGAAACGCATTGCCTCGGCACACGGGACAACCTTCTGTATTTCCTCTCCGAGTTCCACTGAAAACCTGTTCCCCATGCCAAAGTGGGTGCCTTTCCCGACCTGGTCGGCGAGGGCGTCAGTCACTACCTTGGGTGAATGTCCGAGTATCAATGCCAGGTGTCCCATCCAGTAATCGGTGTACCTGTTCCCGTCTTCGTCCCAGATGTGTTGCTTCTTCGCCCTGTTCACAAAGATAGGATAGGGCTCGTAGAATCTAGCGTTGTGGTTGACCCCGCCCGCGAAAATACGCTTTGCCCTTCCGAAGAGACGCTTCGAACGTTTTGTCTTAGATCGATAGGTCGAGGACAAGACCACGTCAGCGCCCAGTGCGGCTATATCAAGCCGCATTAGGCGGAAGAATCAATTAATCACAGACCACTCCATGCTCGTTCGAAGATGGAGTTCACCGTTCCGCTCGACACCCCATTCAGTCTAGAGTACACGCTCGAGAGCGGTCAGCTCTTCCGATGGGAAAGGATGGGGGAGTGGTGGTTCGGCATCGTCTCCGGGAGCGGAATAAAAGTAAGGCAAGAAGGGGACGCTCTGCGTTGCTCGTCTAGCTCGGACTTCCTTGACAACAACTTCGTCACGAACTATTTCAGGTTGGACGAGGACCTCGACCATATCCTGGCGTCGATGGCCAAGGACGAGGTAATCACCAAGGCCATAGAGAAGTTCTACGGACTGCGGCTCGTCAGACAGGACCCCTGGGAGTGCCTGGGCTCCTTTGTTCTCGCAACGAACGCCAACATCCCCAGGATCAAGAAGATGGTCTCGTCCGTCTGTTCAAGACACGGTGAACCGACGCGGTTTGAAGGGGGCGCCTACCACGGCTTCCCGAGCCCCGAGGCTCTTTCACGAGCCTCGGTCTCAGAACTTCAGGCGTTGGGTCTTGGCTACCGGGCACCCTTCCTCAAGAAGGTAGCCAAATCCGTGGCCGGAGGGAGGGTCGATTTGAACAGCGTGCGAAACCTCAGCTACGAAAAATCACAAGAGCTCCTCCTCACTGAACTATTTGGAGAAAAGCTCCTCCTCGGGGTGGGCCCCAAGGTCGCCGACTGCGTCCTTCTTTACTCACTAGGAATGGACGAAGCATTTCCCATCGACGTTTGGATTGCAAGGATGATCGCGAAATCATATCCTAACCTTCTCCCAAAGTCTCTCCTGAGCAGGCTCGCCGAGAACGCGAAGTTGAGACTCTCCATCGGAGAGTACCGACGTGTTTCGAATTCAATCAGGTCACATTTCGGAAAATACGCTGGATATGCCCAGCAGTACCTGTACATGGCTGCCCGTGAAGAGGCCGCCTGAATTATTTCTTTTTCTTCCGATGAGCCTTCGATGGCTTTTGGGTCTTCTTCTTGACCTTCCCCGCAGCCTTGGTAGTTTCTTTTTTCGCCTTCGCCCCTACCTTGACGATTTCCTTCCTCACTTCTCCTGCACTCTTCTTGACTTTCTTTTCGACCTTCACAACTTCCTCCTCGGCCTTCCTGACCTCCGCCGCGGGCCTCTCGACCTTCACCGAATGTGACCCCCAGTCCTTGAGCGAAGTAACATTCGCCTGGACGACACTCCTCCTCCTCCCGTCGAGCTTGGCTCCCCATTTCCAAGCCATCCTGGGAACGATGTTTGCTTCCGCCAACTCCCCCAATGAGAAACCCTTCCCCGACCTTGTGACCGTCCCTTTGCCATGCCTTGCGACAACCATAGCCACCGGGGCCCGGCCTGTCGGTCGAGCCAACGCGGCTTTCACCTGAGGTCGAGGAGATTCCTTCTCCCCAGAGTCCCTCTTGCCATGCTTTGAGCTCAAAATCTAGCCAACCCGCAGAGGTCGAGGATAAAACGATTCCTTGATGAGGGCCGACTATTCAGACTTTGGCTTCCTGAGACCCCAGAACATCGAAAGGGCACCTGCGGCGGCAAGAAGCGCTCCAACCAGCTCGAAGTTTCTGTCACCGTAGACAAGATAGCCCGGAACCAGAACTGCATCAACTCCGACCAGCAGTAACACGAGCCCAAGGGCAAAGAACCTCCCGCTTAGGACCGCCACGGGCGTAAGCACTCTTCCGCTAGGGAGTTTCACAGGAGCCGGAGGACCGGGCATCCTTCTGAACGAGGGGAGCCCTCCCTTCATCAGGCCCATCGGAAAGAACATGACGCCAAGAGCGAGGAGGATGCTTGATGTTCCCTGGGCCGCTTCCGGTTCAGGGCTGGAGATCATGCAATAGCACGAGTCCCCCGCCGGAGTCATGACGGGGAAGATCGACTGGTACTGCGTGAACAGGCTGCTGAACAGAACAATTCCAACGACCCCTAGTAAAATGAAAGCGACGGAGAGGGCCAAGAAGTCCTTGTCCAAAGCTCAACGCCCACAACCCTCTCATCATTCTTAAGCGTTTCTGGGGCCACAATCATCGCGGCGGAGTAGCCCGTCTGAGGATGAACCCGGCCGCGATAAGTCCGACAAAGACAGCGACGATTCCGACAGAGTTTGCGATACTGAAGGAGGCGGCCCCCTGAGTCTCTGCCAAGCTCAGCTCGTAAAAGAACGCATAGGCAATTGCGATAAGGCCTCCGAGTGCGACTGGCACCCATAGCTTCATGGAAGTCTCGCCTCCGCCGCCCCCTCCATATTGCTTTTGGACGCTGGTCGAACGAAGCTCTGGGATAGTCCCCGACGACTGATCCCCAGTTTCATTTCCACATGTCTAGGTTTCATAAGGTACTGGGTGGTATGTTCCGGAACTACTCGCAATGTAGAAAGAGAGTTCAGAAAGGACCCGAAATCAAAGAATAACTCTGATTTGAACCGTCCCGCGGGTCGGAAACTCCGCGCCCTGCGGCGCCTTTGAGCCGACGACACTCCGGTGACTGTGGCCTGAGTAGGCTGAACGGGTCAGCCGATGGCCGACCTCTACAGCCGGAAGCTTGTGGCCCCAATGGGTCTACCAGGCTGAGCTACCGCGGGACGGGCGCCCGGACTCTCAAGATTTCTTAAGGGTTTCAGGTTCAAGGAAAGCCAAAATACACGCAGAAAGTGCGCTGGCTTCGAATCGGAGACTGATTGATTGAGCTTTTCGGACTACATCGCTCTAACGAAACCCAAGATAGTCCCCCTCCTACTGATGGCGGCCATTGGGTCTTCGATAGTCGCAGCCAGGTCAATTCCATCGACGCCAGTGCTTGTCGGCGTGCTCATGGGGGGTGCATTCGCTTCTGGCGGCTCCCTTGCGCTGAACAGCTATCTGGAAATGGGAATAGATTCGAAGATGAAGAGGACGATGAACAGACCCCTGCCTGCGAGGAGGATCGTCCCTCCCTCCTATGCCCTGGCCACAGGCCTCGGCCTGCTCGCCGTGGGACTCTTGGTCGCGTTTCTGACCCTGAACCTTGTCGCTACCTTCTTCATCGGCCTCGGCGCATTCGTCTATGTCCCCATCTACACCGTATTTCTCAAGCCCAGGACATCATGGAACATTGTCCTCGGGGGCTTCGCAGGGAGTTGCGCCGCGTTAGCAGGTTGGTATGCGGTAACTTCCTCGAACGCCATCGTCGGTTGGATCCTAGGGGCGCTCGTCTTCGTGTGGACCCCTTCACACTTCTGGAGCCTTGCCGTGATCACTGAGCAGGACTACTCTGCAGTCGGAATACCGATGCTTCCATCGGAAGTCGGATCCAGGACGGCTTCCAAGTATATTGTCGCCAACACCCTACTTCTGATTCCTGTCAGCCTCCTTCTAGCTTTCTATCTTGCAGGTCTCGGACTGCTCGTTTACTTGGCGGTTGCAGTCGTTTTCGACTCCATCTTGCTGGCGACAAATCTTAAGCTCCTCAGAACGCCCAACAAATCGAATGCCTGGCTCGCCTTCAAGTTCTCAAGCCCCTACCTCGCCGTGATCTTTCTTGTTGCCATGGTCGCAGCCGTTCTGCCGTACTAGCGGAAGAATGGGCAAGCTTTTTCTTGGATGAAAGCTGCTATGCCGCTTATGCCCGCCGAGTTCGTGGTGCACTACTCTGAGGTTGCGCTCAAGGGAAACAACAGACCAGAGTTCGTAAAGGCTCTCAGGCGGAGCATAAACAAATCGCTTACCGGGATTGATCACCAAACGGTCCTAGCCGACGGGCGGTTCATGGTGGCTGCCAAAGGGGAAAGAGCCCAGGTGGCCCAAAGGCTCTCCCGGGTATTCGGCGTGTCCTGGGTGGCTCCCGTGTCCACCATGAGACCCGACTATCAAGAAATTCTCATGGCGGTCCTTGGTTTCGCCAGGTCCGCCTCTGGGAGATCCTTCAAGATCGACCCCAGGCGTTCAGACAAGTCGTTCCCCCTGACTTCCCAGGAGTTGGCGACGAAACTCGGAGCCGAGGTTGTGAAGGCGACCGGCAAGAAAGTTGACCTTTCGAACCCGGATGTAGCGATACACGTTGACCTGATAAAGGGAAAGGCCCTCGTGTACACCGACAAGTTGAGGGGCCCCGGTGGACTCCCGGTCGGAACGGCGGGACGTGTGATGCATCTATTCTCTGGGGGGATTGATTCTCCGGTGGCGGCCTGGCTTCTGATGAAGCGGGGCTGCAGACCCGTCTACGTGCACTTCTACCTCGGACCGTCGCACCTGACCGCGCTGGAGAGCAAGATAACGAAGCTGATCAAGGTGCTCTCTGACTACAGCGGCAAGATCACCATAGTCCTATTGCCATTCGCTGAGTATCAGTTGGCTACGGCGGGGGGTCTCCCAGACTTGGAGCCTTCCCTATTCCGCAGATTCATGCGTATGACGGCGGAAGCGCTGGCGTCACGTTTCGGGGCTTCCGCAATCGCGACGGGGGACTCGCTTTCGCAGGCGGCGTCGCAGACTCTCTGGAACATCGCATCGTTCGACGACGGCTCATCTCTTCCCATCCTGCGCCCTCTTCTCACCTTTGACAAAGAGGAGATAGTCAGCCTCGCCAAGAGCATAGGCACCTACGAGCTGTCCTTGGAGGAATACAAGGACTGCTGTGCCATGATCACGAGGCACCCCAGGACGAAGGTAAAGTCGGATATCATCTCGGAGTACGTTCGTAGGTTTGGGCTCCAAGAATTGGTGTGGAAGGCGATCGGGAGCGCAACACTTGTGACATACAACCCAGTCGGAGGGGTTCTCAAATCTACTCCATTGGCGGAGTTGGCCCCCCGAGCGTCTGCGGGACGCCTTACTCTTCCGCGCCCATTAGAGTAGACTCCTCCCCCCTTTCAAGCAGGACAAAATTATAAGCAGGGAGAAATCCGCCTTATCCAAGTGAAACAAAAATGAGCGTTACTCAGATTCAGGGGAATAAATTCCAAGAAGAAGTGGTAAACTCGAGTCAGCCGGTAGTGGTCGACTTCTACGCCGACTGGTGCGGGCCCTGCAAGGTCATAGAGCCTTTCATACACAAGCTTTCAGAAGAATATCAGGGGAGGGTGAAGTTCGTCAAAATAGACACCGACGCCAACCAGGAGTTGGCGATGCAGTTCGGAATAATGAGCATTCCGACAGTCATGTTCTTCTCCAAGGGTAAGGTTGAGGACATAGTCATTGGGGCAGTCCCCTCTGCCGTCCTGAAGTCCAAGGTCGACGCCCTCACGAAGAACTCTTAGAATCCCTTAAGACACAAACTCGAGCGGCTGGGTCCAATGCGGGGCAGGAACGTGCTTTTGGGCCTGACTGTCGTTATCGTTTTCTCCCTTCTCGTTGTGGGCGCGTCCGTCACGGCCAACCACTATGGAGGCCTCTGCGGCCTCAACACTCCAGAGGACTGGCCTCTGTGCAACGGTCAGCTCTTCCCGCCTCCAGACGTCGGGGCGGTCGTCGAATACGCTCACAGGATTCTTGCTTCTCTTTCCGGCCTCTTCCTGATCCTAACGGCCTTGGTCTTCTGGAGGGCCAAGGAAGCTCCGTCAGGCGCCAGGAAGCTGATCTACCTCGCTTTGATTTCGGTCTTGGTTGAGATTGCGATCGGAGGAGTGGTCGTCAACACGAATCTCTCCTCCTCCGTCGTGACCCTTCACCAGGCTTTCGCACTCCTCGTGTTTGGGTTCACCGTCGGGGCCGTGGCAATTTCCCTACGCGAGGCCTGATTCCTTTTATCGGGCTTGGCACGCGCCCGCAGTGATTGGACCTAGAAACCAGACTCGGCCTCATCAAGAGTGTCGGCGAGGAAATCATAACTGAAAGGGAGCTAAGAACCCTTCTCGAGACCAACGAACACCCAACGGCCTACGACGGTTTTGAACCGAGCGGTCTCGCGCACCTACCCTTCGGGGTTCTGCGGCCAATCCTTGTGGATGACATGTTGAAGGCCGGTGTGAAGATGAAGCTATGGATCGCTGATTGGTTCGCCTGGGTCAACAACAAGATGGGCGGGGACCTTGAGAAAATCAGGGAAGTCGGCAAGTACTTCATCGAGGTCTGGAAGGCGGCCGGAGTCGACATGAGCAAAGTCGAGATTCTCTGGACAAGCGATGCCGCCAGGAACGAAGAGTACTGGAAGAAGGTAATCACGGTGGCTCAGAACTCCACCCTCGCAAGGGCTCAGCGGGCCCTCACCATCGCCGGGAGGACTACCAGGGAGTCAGTACAGACGGCCCAGCTCTTCTACCCCATGATGCAGGTTGCGGATATCTTCTGGCTTGACGTGGACATCTGTCAGCTCGGCGTGGACCAGAGGAGGGCGAATATTCTGGCCAGGGAGATTGCCGAGAAGATGAAATGGAAGAAGCCAGTAGCGGTTCATCACCACATGCTGATTGGCCTCCAGGGGAAGAAAGACCCCGAGGGCTACGACGAAAACGGAAAAGTTGACGAAGAAATAGCAAGCAAGATGAGCAAAAGCAAGCCCGAGACATCCATTTTCGTCCACGACAGCAAAGACGTGATCATGAAGAAGATCGAGTCCGCCTATTGCCCTCCAAAGGTATTGGAAGGGAACGTCCTCATCGAATATTCGAAGTACATAATATTCCGGAAAAGGAAATCCCTGAAGGTGGTGAGGCCCGAGAAATATGGGGGTACGGTCGAATTTCATTCTGTCGGTGAGCTTGAGAGAGCTTACCAGGCCGGGCGCCTCCACCCCGCTGACCTGAAACGGGGAGTGGGCGAGGCCATGGACGAGATAATCACGCCCATTCGGGAACATTTCGAGAAAGACCCCTCGGCGAGGAAACTCTACGAAGCGGTCAAAGCGGCGGAAACGACCAGATAGGGCAGCTCAGGTGGCGGGTTGTCTCCCAACGACGAATGGAGTACACGTTTTGTTGCCGATGCCATGCTAGGTTCGCTCTGCCGCAAACTGAGGGCCCTGGGGTTTGACACCGCCTACTACAAGGCAGGAAAAGATTCAGGAATAATCACGTTGGCCCTCGCCCAGAACCGTGTCATATTGACCTCTGACCGTTCCCTTGCGGCAACGGCGCCGTCCAAAGGAATAGTGGCAATCCTGGTTGAAGGAAAAAATGACGGGGAGAGGATCTCGGCCATATCCCGAGCCGCGGCCGCCGCAGGGACACGACTTGTCAGAGGTGACCCTCTCTGTTCTATTTGCGGGGGCAACCTGTTCACCCTACAAAGAGTCGACGTCTTGGGCGAGGTCCCGTCGTCCGTTATTCTCCGTCACCGCCTGTTCTATCGTTGCGCTAGCTGCGGGAAGTATTACTGGCGAGGGAGCCATTGGAAAAAGTTAAGGTCGCTGTCTCGGCGCCTTGGGTCGAAATAGGATGCCGTTTTCTCCCGAAGAGGGCAAGGCCGCTGTAACCCTCGCAAGAGAGACGCTGGACGCCCACGTCTCGGGCGCCGTCGCGAAGCCGACGCCTCAGTCTCCCAACTCTTTCTCAGAGCCTCGAGGGGTGTTCGTGACTCTAAATGTCCCTTCAGCTTCCGTAGAAGAGAGGCTCAGGGGTTGCATTGGCTTCCCCCTTCCGGTCAAGAAACTCGGAGAAGCCATCCGCGAGGCTACGGTAGCAGCGGCTTCGGAAGACCCCCGATTCCCTCCTATCTCGAAATCGGAGCTCGACTCGGTGGTGGTCGAGGTGAGCATCTTAACCATCCCGGAAGTCATCGAAGTTTCACGTCCTCAGGACCTTCCAGCGCGAGTGCGGATTGGCACCGACGGTCTGATAGTCTCCCGCTCCTATCTTAGCGGCCTTCTCCTCCCCCAGGTCGCGACTGAATTCAATCTGGACCAAACCGAATTCCTCTCCCAAGCCTGCCTGAAGGCTGGGCTCCCCCCGGACTCCTGGCTCGACAAAGATACCAAGGTCCAGGTCTTCCAGGCCGAGGTCTTCGCAGAGTCAAATCCAAGAGGGAAAGTGGTCCGAGTGAACTCAGAGTCCTGAAATGAAGGTATACATCGGCTGCTTCGGGTCCGGCCTCGGCCACGCAAGCAGGATGCTAGAAGTGGCGAAGGAACTCAGGTCAAGGAACGCCATTGTGGAATTTTCATCCTCGGGGGAGGTTGCCTCCCTGATCAGGGGTCTCGGCTATCCGTGCAACGACCTTCCTCTGGCTGACGTGAAATACTCAGAATCAGGCGCCTTCCTTCTAAAAGAGACCCTGATCGCTTACCCTACGATTCTGGCCCGAACATACCGCCAGCTGGGGGAAGAGATCGCAAACATAGAGCGTTTCGGTCCTGACGTCGTCCTGAGCGACTCCGCGCTCCCGACTGTTCTCGCCGCCAAGATCCTTCGAGTCCCGGCCTACACCGTCCTGAACCAGCTCAACCTCACAAGTTCCCACGGAAACAAACGCTTCCTCGCGAGGCTGCTCTCAGTCGGAATATCCGCCGCCACGGGGAAGCTTTGGGAATTCAGCGACGAGGTTTTGCTCCCCGACCTCCCCCCACCCTACACCATCAGCGAGAAGAACCTCTGGGGGAGCAACGTCGAGAAGACTCGCTACGTCGGTTTCCTCGCCTCCTCCGAAGGGGGGGAGCCCGACCACGCTGCGGCCGAGTTCATCAACGACAAGCGTCCCAAAATCTTCTGGCAAGTCTCTGGTCCCCCAAAGACGAGATCGAGCTTTCTTAGAATGGCTTTGGATTACTCTGAGGCCCTGGCGGCCAAGTACACCTTTGTCGTCTCCGGGGGCAACCCCATGGCCGGCACCATCCCAACCCGTTTTCGCGGCGGATGGTATTACGGCTGGTGCGGAATCGCCGAATTCTATTTCAAGGCATGCGACCTAGTCGTTTCAAGGGCAGGGCACGGGACCATTGGCCAGGCCATCTTGTGGTCCAAGCCTTCACTCCTCGTCCCGATTCCAAAGCAGCCAGAACAGGAAGGAAACGCCGAGAAGGCCGCAAAATTGGGGGTCTCGATATGGCATCGGCAAGAAGAAATGACTTTGGAGGTCTTGGAGAAGTCGTTCAACACACTCCTGAACGGTGATTATCCAGCCTCTACAAAGCGCTTTGGAGACCTAGCCCACAGTTTCGACGCCAAGGCCGACATCGTTCACACCATCGAAGCGGCCTCTAAGCGAGCCCGTCGACAACCTCGCTGACATCGGCAGTGACGCCTCCGAAGCTCCTGATTTGCGGGTCCTCATTCCCGCCGGAGTCCCAGCTCATCTTTGCGTCGTAACTCCTCAAAGCGAGCGAATCGTACGCCTCATCGAACATCTCTTCCGACATGAGGTAAAGCGGAGCGACGACAAGGCCCTTGAGGGTCTTAGGGATCCTCCTTCCAGACGCCTGAAATCCGCCAAACACCTGTTCATTCATGCCTCTAACGATTCCGACCAATGCGCTGGCTGGAGATTTGCCTTCTACGACCTGAAGCATCAGACCCCTTGGGTCTGTCCTATGTGACAACTCTGCGTACAATCGGGCAGCACCCAGCAAACTTTCTTCGTCCACCTTCGCGTGGACCAAGCGGACTTTGTAGCCCGCAAGCAAGGCCATCCAGGAGACCACTGAGCTGTGACTTCCTCCCGAAACCAAGCAGGCCACGCTGTACCCCCCGGTCGGAACTCCGCCAGGCCCTCTTGCGATTTCAACTCCAACGACCCCTCTAGATCCGTCGAATGCTGTCCTGAACCTTATTTTCGGATCCTCATGCGAGACTCTGGTCCCTTTCCTTTCCTCTAGGATCCTGGAAACCATTCCGCCCGCGACATCTGACCTTACCATGCCACCGTTCCCTTCCGCCTCCAACGAGAATCTGTCTCCGCGCTTAAGGTAGTTCCTTGCGAGGGCGGCCGAATTCTCCAGAAGTTCATTGAAGGACCCGGAGGCCAAGCCCGCAGCAATCCAGCTCACTCCCGGGGTATGTCTCAATTTGGCGGCGACGCCGAGAGGCTCCATGTCTTCAACTACGATTGAGCCTCCGCTCCTCCAGGTCCTTGGAGCGGCCCCCCTTTCCCGCAGAAGGTTCCTGATGGATGACTCGAGTTGGCCCAGGTCGCCCCGGCCCGTCCATCTGACTATCGCAACTCCTTTGCGAGGCATTGAGATTTTGCTTCGACCGACCTAGGTGGCTCCTTTAACCGTTGGCGCTTTCGCATCATACTTTTAGCACGAAGACGCGGAGCCCATCACTATGAAAGCGGGAGGGTTCAGGCTTGCCAGCGCTGCGGACATAATAGCGGGCCGATCCGAGGTTCTCGTCGAAGTCAGGGGCTGGATTGCCCGGAAACACACCGTCGGGGGTCTAGTGTTCGTCATCATCAGGGACGGGTCAGGCTACCTCCAGGCCTCTGCCAAAAAGGGGGTTGCCGGTGCCGCCTACGAAGCAGCCAAAGGGGTTACGATAGAATCGGCGGTGGTAATCAGAGGGGAGGTTAGGGACGACAAGCGAGCCCCGGGAGGCAAAGAGGTCTCAGTCGAGGAATTCGAAATAATATCTTTGGCAGATACCTGGCCGATTACAAGGACCGCGGCCAAGTCCGCTTCGTTTCTTTTCGACAAGAGACACCTCAGCATACGGGGGCCCAGGGCGATAGCGACCATGAAGATAAGAGCAGAAGTAATAGGGGCTGCTTTCGATTACTTCCGGGATAACGGCTTCCACCTGATCAGCGCACCCACTTTTGTTCAGGCGGCAGTCGAGGGTGGTTCGACATTATTTTCAGTGGATTACTTCGGCAAGAAGGCGAACCTCAGCCAGAGCGCCCAGTTCTACGAGGAGGCGGCACTCCCGGCACTCCAGAGGGTCTGGATATTCCAGCCTGCCTTCAGGGCCGAGAAGTCCAAGACAGCCAAACACCTGACCGAATTCTGGATGATTGAGGCAGAGCAGGCGTTCGCCGACCAGTCTGTCAACATGAAGACACAGGAGGAGCTCCTTTCAAAGATGGTCGCGCGTGTCTTAGAAAACAGGCAGTCGGAGCTCAAGACTCTTGGGCGAACCCTCAAGCAGCCCGAACTGCCATTCCCGCGGATCACCTACGACGAAGCCCGTTCCATTGCGGAGAAGTCAGGGTTTGGGTTCGAATGGGGCGAAGACCTTCCAACTGAAGCTGAGAGAGCAATCAGTTTGACTCAGGAGTCGCCCTTCTTCATAACCGACTATCCTCTTTCCGCCAGGGCCTTCTACCATATGACCTATGCAGACAGGCCGAAGGTGACGAAGTCTGCTGACCTCATAGCCCCCGAAGGTATCGGAGAACTTGCGACAGGCGGACAAAGAATTCACGACTACAAGCAGCTGATGGACAGGATTGCTGCCCAGGACCTCCCCTCCGAGTCATTTTCCTGGTATCTCGAATTGAGAAAGTTCGGCATGCCGCCGCATTCAGGGTTCGGGATCGGGGTGGAGAGGTCGACCCGCTGGATCGCAGGATTGAAGCACATCCGCTCGGCGAGCCTCTTTCCCAGAACACTTTCGCGGATCTCTCCCTAGGTCAGACTTATCTAGTGGAAAAGGCGCGCGTGAAACGTTGACAGAAACCGAAGAAGATCTCGAAGTTGATACTCTTCCCGGCGTGGGACCGGCCACCAAACAGAAACTCAAGGACGCAGGAATCGAAACAATCCTTGACCTTGCGACTGCAGGCCCCATGGACATCGCCGAAGCCGTGGATATCGACGTCTCAAAGGCCGTGGAGCTAAACAACAAAGCGCGCAAGAAACTGGTGGAGCTAAACCGACTGGAACCGGATTTCATCAATGCCGCGGACCTCCTGGTCAAGAGGAAGGCGATCGACCGGATATCCACGGGCTCGAAGAACCTTGACGACCTCCTGGGAGGCGGCATCGAAACATGGGCCATGACCGAGTTCTATGGCGAATTCGGGTCGGGCAAGAGCCAGATTTGCCACACGCTCTCAGTTATGGTGCAGGCGCCCAGGGGGGAGGGGGGCCTTGACGCCGGGGCGGTCTACGTCGATACAGAAGGCACATTCCGGCCTGAGAGAATCGCGGAGATCGCAGAGGCGAGAGAGATGGATTCGGACAAGGTTCTGTCACGAATCACAGTGGCCAGGGCCTACAACAGCGCGCACCAGGAGCTCATCGTCAAAGACCTAGGAAGGATAATCGAGCCGAACAAGGTGAAGCTAGTAATACTGGACAGCGCTGTGGCCCATTACAGGGCCGAGTTCCTGGGGAGGGGAACCCTCTCCGAGAGGCAGCAGCGCTTGAACAGGTTCATGCACCAGCTGCTGCGGACTGCTGAGATTTACAACATCGCGGTGGTTGTCACCAACCAGGTGCAGTCCGCGCCCGACTCGTTCTTTGGCGACCCGACAAGGCCCACAGGAGGGCACGTCGTCGCACACACGAGCACCTACCGGATCTATCTCCGAAAGGCAGCCAAGAACCGCATCGCCAGGATGGTAGACAGTCCCTACCACCCGGAGAGGGACGCGGTCTTCATGCTGGACGAGAAGGGAGTAGACGACCCGTCCGAAGAAATGACGAGGAAGAAGTAACAAACCCGCATACGGTTTTATAGGGTGAATCGGGCGCCCTCCGACGTCTCGCATGAAACGTTCTCAGGTGCTAGCCGCCTCGGTCGTAGCCCTAATGGTACTTTCGGCAATTCCTCTGCAGCAGGTGCAGGGCCAGGGTGCCTATTCCGAGAAACTCAACGTCTTCATAGCGGGGTCGGACGCGCTTTGGTACTTTTCTTTCAATGGCATAAACGGTTCAACCAAGCTGGCGGCCCTGGAGTCCACACCTGGCCTCTCTTGGTACAACGTCACCGCCATAAAGACGACGGGCTGGAAATCTGATTTCCAGCTTTTCGGACCGAGGGGGTACAACCTGCTTCCGGTGCCGTTCACGCCGTCTCAAGGTCTCTTCCTGACGCTAGGTTCCGATTCGTACGCCGATGCGTCGGCCGCCGCCTCTGCTCTGGGGTCGTACATGCTGACCTCTTTCGTCTCATTGTCGAACGGGACTGGAACCTACTCGTTCCACAGTCCTCTTTCCTTCGGGGACATAGTCCCGTCCACCTTGCTCGGTTTCGTACCGACGGGCAGAGGCGGGTTCGCCGGCGCCATCTCCAGCTCCGGGTTCCAGTCGACCCTGTCCCCCTTCGTGGTCCTTGAAGGGCAGAAGTCGGGTTCCGGCTTTGCGCATGACCTGGTGCTGGGCTCCATAAGCGCCTCGGCCCTCGACTCCTCCAACAGACCTAACATTCTGGGCTACTTCGGCTCCACCGTCACTTCCTTGAAGGCATCCAGCGAAGCGTCTTCTTCAATCGTGCAGATCAGGATCCTCGACGGAGCGGTCAGGTCGACAGACTCGGCGACGGTCACTCACAACGGCTACGCCCTCAGCGTCCAGTCTGGCAAACAGGTCACGAGAATCAACGCGACGGTAGTCCAGGTCCCTCCGGTTCTCCTCGCGACCAGGGCGGTCGACGCCGGCGTCCTTCGAACGGGCGACTTTCTCGCGGTGACGATTACCCTGAGGAATCTTTCCCCTGCCACCCCGATATCCAAAGTCATCTTCTCTGACATGTGGTGGAACACGGTGGCAGGATTCAAGTTCGCGAGCGGGACTTTCACTTCGCCTAACGGCACCATCGTCGCTGGCGGCGCCGTCACCCCGGTCTATCGCCTCCAGTACAATGGGACCACCGCAGGGAGCGCCGTCATTCCAGCCTCGGTCGTCAGGTACAGTTACGTTATCGGGGGCTCGACCTTCAACGCCACCGCGGTGTTGAACCCGATACGACTTTCCCTCAACAAGGACGATGCGATAGTCTACTCCTCTGTTACCCCGAATGGAGGCTTTGGAAAACCAGTGGGTGCGAGCCAGGCTTTCAACGTTACAGTGACAAACGTGGGGACCCTTCCCGCGTCCTCGGTCGTCGTGGCCGGCCATTCGATTCCAGGGCTAGCCGCAAGAACGGGAAGTTCATCGGGAGGGACAGCGACGGTGTCAGTCTCCCAGTCGGCCCTCGGTCTGCTCGGAGTCAACTTCACTAGGTCGTACTCCACGACCTATCAAAATCCTGGGGGGAGTTCGCTCAACGCCACTACAAACGTCATCCCCGATGTGTTCTCGCATTCATCCATGAGGGTAGGGCTGCCCTCACTCGTCGCGACGGCCCAGCTGTCTCCGCTTTCCAATCAGGGGACAAACATAACGCTGGTCTTCGTCGCTTCAAACCCGGGACTTGCCAACATCACATCGTTCTCGGCCAAGCTACGCCTCCCGGCTGGGTTGGGGTGCGGCAGGGCCGGCGGCACTGGAATCTCATGCTCAGGAAACCAGATCGGCATAACCATACATGTCCTGAACAGATCATCGTCGATGACCACCTCCATGAAATACAACTTGACCAACCCGCTCAACTATTTCATCGGTCCATTCTCCTTCCAGGGGTTGACTTCGGGAATCAACGTCACCGGAAGATCAAACCTGATCGCCGTTCCCAGCGGAATTGTTCTTTCAAAGCAGTTTTCGCCCTCAAGGCTCTTCGGGAGCATGGCGTCGACGGTGACAATTGCGGCCAACAACGCGGGGCCTCTGACCGCCTATAATTTCACACTCGCCTCGTCCATTGAAAGTTTCGACTCACTCGCGAGTTCGACCCCGCTAACGAAGACGGTTCAAAAACTCACACCCGGAGGCAATGCGACCCTGTCCTACGGGGTTACCATGTCCGGAACTTCGGGGAACCTGACCGCATCTCCTGCTACGGCAAACTTCTTCTTCGGCGGTGCTTTCTTTTCGACCCGAGGGACTGCCCCGGTCGTGGGCCTCTACACTCCTCTTACAGTTTCGATAGTGACCTCCCCGCTGAGTCCCCAGGAGGGGAAGAATTTCACAATAAGCATCAGAATTACGAATCCTTCGGGAGTCTCGGTGTCCAACGTGGCCTTCACACTCCCAGTCCCCAGCGGCCTGGTCCTCTCCCGTCTGCAGAACACGCAGGTCTCCGGCGGTACCCTCACTGTCACGTCTTCGTCCCTTTCACCTCACTCATCAATCGATGCGAGCGCGGCTGCGGTGGCCAGCTCAGGGATCCTCGTCCCCTTTGACAAGGGCAAGCTGACCTTCAGTTATTCTGGAGTCACCATAAACGGAATCGTGCCGTCAAAGGGAATCGCAGTCGGAGAAGACGTGACAACACGTTACCTCATCCCCACGGCCCTTGTCCTGCTTGTACTCCTTCTGGTGGCTTTCTACATAAGGAGAAAGGCCGCGCCTAGCGCTCCCGCTCCCCTGAAGTGAATTCTTCGAAGGCGGACTTGGCAGCCGGATAGGGCATCTGCACCGGCGGATGCTTGAAGCAGAATGCAGACACGCTAACCAGCTGACCTCCGACGTTCCTGTCAAGTGCGACCCTCACACCCCTGATGGCGTCGACCATCACCCCGCCGCTGTCGTAGGCGTCGATTACGTGAAGCTTCATGTCGACCTTCACCACGCTCCCGCCGAAATACCGTCCCTTGAGCCAGATATAGCAAACTTTGTCGTTCTCTAGGAACGGGACATAATCACTTGGACCAATCCTCGTCGGTACCTCGTATGGGGACATGGCCCGAACCGCGCTTGTCTTGCTCTCCCTCTTGTCCTTCAACCTGCTCTCCTCGAGCATGTTCAGGAAGTCGGTGTCCCCTCCGATGTTGAGCTGGTATGTCTCGTCCACCTTGACCCCTCTGTCGATGGCCATCTTCACCAATGTCTTGTGAAGGACAGTCGCTCCGATTTGGCTCATCACATCGTCCCCCGCGACGGGCAGCCCGGCCTTCTCGAATCGAGCCGCCCAAGTAGGGTCGGAAGCGATGAATACGGGAATTGCGTTGACGAAGCCGACCCCTGCCGCCAGGGCGGCCTCCGCATAGTTCCGTGACGCATCGGTGCTCCCAACGGGCAGGTAGTTCACGAGGATCTCGGCTCCGCTGTCTTTCAGTTCGCGTGCTACGTCCTGAGCGGGTTGCGGTGAAAGGCTGACTACATCCTTCAGGTACTTCCCTATTCCGTCGAGGACGGGCCCCTTCTTCACCTGAACCCCAAGCTTTGGGACGTCGACGATTTTGGCGGTGTTGTTGGGGGGCTGGAGTATCGCCTGAGACAGGTCCTTTCCTACCTTCCGCGAATTCACATCAAAGGCTGCGACGAATTCGATGTCCTTCGGAGTGTACCCGCCGAGGTCCCAGTAGGTCAATCCCGCGTCCGGCCCTTTCTTGGAATAATACTGAAGGCCCTGCACGAGAGCCGACGCGCAATTGCCGACGCCAGCTATCGCCACTTTGATCTTTCGCAATCTTGGCTCTGACGGCCATCCGCCCAGACGTTAAAATGATTTGGGGCAAAGCCCGACAGAATCCTAATAATCAGACTGCCAAACGAGCGCGGCGATGGAAGAGAGGTCGGCCGGAGCCGTCGTCTATCGTGAGTCGGACAACGGTCGGATGTACCTGCTTCTGCAGAATGCAGGCCGGTGGGACTTTCCCAAGGGTGGAGTGGAAAAAGGGGAAAGCGAATTGCAGACGGTCCTCAGAGAAGTGAAAGAAGAGACCGGGCTGAACGAAGTGAAGATCGTCCACGGATTCAGGAAAGTGATAGAATATTTTTACAGGCGAAACGGCAAGAACGTCCACAAGCAGGTTGTCTACCTTCTCGCGGTCACAGATGACGAGAGTGTCAAGATTTCATTCGAGCATCAGGGGTACGGGTGGTTCGAGTACCGCGAGGCCCTGGACAAGGCGTCTTACGACAACTCGAAGGTCACGCTGGCTGAAGCGGAGAAGTTCGTCAAGCACTCAGCTTAGAAGTCCACGAGCGGGTGGCGCGCCGTAAGCTTTACCACCTTGATGTAGTGGTATCCTGGCTCGTCGGTCCTCTTCACGTACGTCGTCTCTGTTATCTTGTCGTAGGAGTACCTCAAGAACCCAGATGGCTCTCCCTTTGCACGAGTGTAGAAGAAAATCGAGGCCTCCTCGTAGTCGTCTATCCTTGCGAATGTACCGACCACCCACTCATCTCCGTCCTTGAAGGCAAAGAGCGGGAGGGGCGGTTCTTCGAAGAGGGTCTTGTAGGCGCCAACCTTCACAAGGCTCGGTATGTTCTCTACCTCCACAGACATGAACTTGTCAGGGAACTCCACCTTCTCGCCCAATGGCTTTGGCATCTTTTGCACCCTGATGACTGGTGCGTAAAGGTAGGAAGCGTTGCTGGCCGAGTTGACAAGTTGCACCTCTTCTCCTTCCCCGGTGATCCTGTAAGCTAGGAATTCGTCGACCTGTCCGTTGTCAAAGTAGTAGAAAATCGGGGTCCCCATGAATAGGTCAGCCTGGGCCGCGATTCTTGTGAACTTCCCATGTTTGAATGCGAAGAGAGGGAAGGGTGCCCTTTCCAGGGCGCACGACAGCCTCCCGAGCTCGACGAGCGAGTCGAGGCCAACGTAGCAGGCGCCCCCGATCCTCTGCTCCTCCTTCTTGGGCAACGATTGGCCGCCGCCTTTCTGTTGGTTATAAGCTTGAACGGTGACAAACCGATATTTCCGTCTAAAAGCCAAGCGAATCCTGTGCCTGCCGTGAGCGAGTGGAGGGACGAGACGACAAGCGACCTCGCCGATGCGAGGAGGAGGCTGGAATCACTGCTCGACAAAGTTTCCGGGGAGCCCTCGGCGGAACAGCTCCGCTCAGTCTGGAGGGCTTATCTCGAAATCGAGAAGAGCATCGCATTCATCAAATTCGAGCTTGATGAGGAGAACCCAGGGGTTTTCGTGAAGCTGAATCCCTACGCCGTCCCGGATGAAAGGCAGGCGCTGCAGTTCGCTCTCAGGAACCTGAAGAAAGGAGCCGACAGTTTCAGGTTAGGGGAATTCAAACAGGCCCTGAGAGAGCTCCGGGAGGGAAGGAATTACCTGAGGGCACTCCTTAGAGAGAAACGGCTGCTGCGGACCAGGAAGGCCCGGTCAGCCTAGGCTATTCTTTCTTCTTCTTGGCACGCGGCTTCTTTGCTGCGGCCTTCTTCGGCTTCGCTGCCTTCTGTACGGTTGCGGCTTCTTTGGAGGGCTCCTTCTCGGCAGCCTCCGCGGGTGCTTCAGGTTCAGCTTCCTCCGTTGGTCTCTTCGGTCCTTTCTCCTCCTCTTCTTCCTCGCCCAACTCTATCTCCTGTATAGTGAGCTCCTTCCCCGAAACGAAGACCCGGTATTTTTTCCTGACTCCGTTCATGTACAGGAATCTCTTGATGTAGGTCTTGACGTGCCTGGGCCTCACCCCTGCTCTGACGCTGGCGTCTTCGAACTCTATCTCGCCCCCTGACAAAGATGGCTTCGAGCCTACTCTGGGCTCCAGAAACGCGGCAAGCTCGTCCCCCTTGTTCTTCAGTGTGCCAAGCGCGACCTTCAAGCTGACATCCCCATCGGCGCCATCGGTTATAATTGTTGCCGCTATCTGCCGTGCCTTCTCCTTCGTTTCTGGTACGTCCTTATTGCCCTGAGCAGGTCGATGAATCTGAAGGCCGGCCAGAAGACGTCTACGAAGACAAGTTCGGAATACGCTCCCTGCCAGAGAAGGAAGCCGCTCATCCTTTCCTCTCCTGACGTCCTGATGATGAGGTCAGGTTCCTGGTTGGGAAGGTAAGAAGTGTATAGTCTTGCAGAGACCGTGTCCTCGGTTATCGAGTCAGGGTCCAGCTTCCCGCTTCTGACGTCCTGGGCGACAGACCTCACCATGTCTGTTATCTCGGCCCTACCACCATAGGCGACCGCGATGTTGAGGTAATGGTCGCTGTATCCCGCCGTCTTCTTCTCGATTGCGTGAAGCAGGTCGTTGATTGAATCTGGTAGAAGGGCGAGCTGACCTATCGCCCTTACGTTTACTTTGTACCTCTCGATTCTTTCGTCGTTGAGAAGTCTTTCGAGCCTGGCTTCGATGAGCTCGAACAGCTGCTTCAACTCCTCGGGTGTCCTGTCGAGGTTCTCAGTCGACAGCACATACAAGGTCACAGTCTTGATTCGGAGTTCGTGGCACCAGTCCAGGAGCTCCTCGGCCCTGTTCGCCCCCTCCTCGTGACCGAGCCCCTGAGCGACACCCTGGTTTGAGGCCCACCTTCGGTTGCCGTCGAGGATTATCCCGATGTGGCTTGGTACACCACCCTCTTCAATCTGGGCCTTTAGCCTCCCCTCGTACAGGCGATATGCCCCCAGGATTCTCAGAGCTGACTCTAACATGGACTACTCGTTTTCGGGGGTGCCCCTGGTCCGGACGCGGGGATAGATTGCGGTGGTGACGGCGAAGATCGCCGCGAGTCCTATCAGGACGGCTGATATGAGGAGGAAGGAAGACACGGCCGTGCCACTTACAAGGAAATCAGAAAAGGTCCTGAGCGGAAAATAAAGTATCGCCAACATGATCAGGACGAACCCGTCCCGCCTCCACCTTGCGCTGTCCCTTGCGACATGCGAGAGCAAGGCACCGGTCGTGTAGATCGCTATCCCTATCCAGACCAGGGTCAAGCTCCCTCCGATCAAGTAGCCGATTAGAGTCGCACCATAGACGAGAATGGCCCCGGGATTCGCAGCTATCGCACTCACGGCGGTCGAGTCGCCTAGCATGGCGTTGTAACCCGTAAAAATCCCTACAAGGGATACCAACACAGCTGCCACCATCGAGAAGAGGCGTATGTACCCGGTCGGCCCCCGTTTGAGGAGGCCTGCCACAGTCCTGTCGACGCTGAACCCTCTAATCAGGAAGGCTCCTCCCAGGATGAGTAGGGTTGCCAGTTGTGCCTCGAATACCCTGCCCGCCACGATAAGAATCCCGGCAAGGACGAAAATCAACCCCGGGACCCCGAGCACATACCTCGAGTAGTGAAGGTCGAACACGAGCATCCTGAGGTACCTTCCCAGCACTTCGTAGGTCTCCTCTACTGACTGGCTGTGTTTGACCGTCACCCTCTGGACCGACACGATGGGCTTCATGCTCTGTATGATCGGTATGACCTGTTCGTCCTCGCCTCCGTCGGAGACTAGGACGACTCCCGTGAATTTCGAACCAGCGAGGACGCTCGCGACTTCCTTCCCCACCCTTCTGTCCGCTTCGAACCCCCTGTTGGTCTCTCCACAGACGACCGCGACCTCGCAGGAGGTCCCTCCCTTCACCAGCTCGTCGTACTTCCTCACGGCAGCGAAAATCGCGTTGGCATCTGCCTCCTCCGGGTCAGCCAGTGCAAGCCTTGTCGCGGCAGCAAGTGTTGAGTCCCTTCCGATAACCGGGGACTCGACCTTAGCCTTTACCCCCAGGTCATCGTCCCTGTCGACACAGAGGACGAGATACTTTTCTGCCTCAGACATCGCTTTGATTCAGAATCTTGGTTGTTTATACTTAAGCCTAGGAGTTGCTCCGTAAGAGAGCGCCAGATACCCTTAAGGGACGTACCAAATGTTCACCAACGGATAATTTGCAGCTGGAGCGGACTTGGTACAAGTCCTGGCCTGCCTATCTCGCGAAAGAGGTGACCGTACCTCCCCAGCCGTTGCATCGCATCCTGTCGAATTCTGCAAAGAGACTCGGCTCTAAGCCCTGCCTGCACTATCAGGGGAGGACCATGACCTACTCTGAAGTCGACGAGCTGTCCTCGAAGTTCGCTTCAGGCCTGTTGGGCCTTGGGCTCAAAAAGGGGGACAGGGTCGGGATATTCTCCCCCAATACGCCCCAGTTTGTCATCAGTTACTTCGGCATACTCAAAGCGGGAGGCATCGTTGTTCCTTGCAGCCCCCTGTACAAGGAACGGGAGCTGGAGGCTCAGCTCCGAGATTCCGGTGCCACCATGGTGGTCGCCGCCAACGATGTCGTCCGGGGGAACGACCTTTTCGCGAGCTTGGAGGGTTGCAGGGACAGGCTAGGTCTCGCCAAGATAATCACGGCCAGCGTCACCGACTACCTTCCCGGCATCAAGCGTTCTCTGGCGGGCCTCGCGAAGGTCAAGAACCTGAAAAGGAAAAACACCGTCGCGTTCGTAGACGTCATTAGCAAAAGCCATCCCATCGAGGCCCCGGCCAACGCGAACCCCATCGAAGACGTCGCGGTGCTGCAGTACACGGGAGGGACTACGGGTGTTTCCAAGGGCGCGATTCTTACTCACTATAACCTCCTTTCGGCCGCTGCGATAGCCGCGACCACTCTCCCGATGACTCAGACAGACGTATGCCTAGCGGTGCTCCCGCTCTTCCACATTTTCGGGATGACCGGGGTCATGAACGCGCCGCTGTGGGCGGGAGGGGAGATCGTGCTCCTGCCCCGATTCGAGATCAAGGAGGTGATGGCGGCCATTCAGAAGGAGAAGGTCACAGTCTTCTGCGGCGTCCCGACCATGTACGTCGCCATCAACCACCACCCCGACGTCGCAAAATTCGACCTGAAGACGGTTCGGCTCGCGTTCTCAGGGGGCGCGCCGCTCCCCATCGCGGTAAGGAGGAAGTTCAATGAGCTGACGGGGGGGAACCTCGTTGAAGGCTACGGGCTCACCGAATCCTCCGCGGTCGGGACCACCAACCCGTTCAGAGACGGTTCCCCAAGGGAAGGGTCGATAGGATTCCCGTTCCCATCGACGGACGCCAAGATCGTCTCCCTCGACGACCCGTCCTCTGAGCTTGCAGTTGGTGAGATAGGTGAATTTGCCCTCAAGGGCCCACAGATCATGACTGGTTACTGGAACAACGAGTCCGAGACTGGACTTGTCATGAAGGATGGTTGGCTCCTGACGGGAGACATAGCGCGAATGGACGACGACGGCTTCTTCTATATCGTGGACAGGAAGAAGGACATGGTGTCCGTGGGAGGTCTGAAGGTGTACCCCCGCGAAGTAGAGGAGGTACTGTTCGAGCATCCAGCGGTCAAGGAGGCTGCCGTCATAGGGATCCCGGACCAGTATATGGGCGAAATCGTGAAAGCCTTCATAGTTCTCAAGGACCCTTCGTCAAAGGACAGGGCCGAGGGTGAGATCCTGGAGTTTTGCAAGGGCAAACTTGCGAAGTACAAGGTGCCGAGGAATTTTGAGTTCGTCCCCGACCTCCCAAAGACTTTGGTCGGAAAGGTTCTCAGGCGGAAGCTGAAAGAAACGGCGGCTACCGCTCAATAATCATAGAAACGGCGTTTCCGCCGCCGAGGCAAAGGGTCGCCAACCCTCTCTTCTTGCCTGACCTCTTCAGACCATAAATTAGCGTAGTAAGGACTCTGGCCCCGCTGCATCCTATGGGGTGGCCGAGAGCAACGGCCCCGCCGGTGATGTTGAACTTGTCCTCCTCGATTCCCAGAGCCTTTCTTACGGCAATCGACGCCGTTGAGTATGCCTCGTTGTGCTCTACGAGGTCCATGTCCTCCATGGACATCTTTACTCGTTTCAGAAGTGCCTTCGTCGTGGGAATCGGCGCCTCCATCACGCGCGCAGGTTCCAGGCCGCCTGTCCCGTAGGCGATAATTTTAGCCAGCGGCTTGACGCCCAGCCTGTCCGCGGCTTCCTCAGACCCAACAACGAGGGCGGACGCCCCATCGCTGAGCTGGGAGGAGTTGCCTGCCGTCAGGATCCCGTCGGGCTTGAAGACAGGCTTCAGCTTGGCCAGCTTCTCGATGGTGGTGTCACTCCTTACGCATTCGTCATCCACGAATTCCTGAATCTTTCCGTCCTCCCGTTCGACCTTGACCTTGACTTTCTCCTGATCAAAGAGCCCATCCTTCGTTGCCTTTGACGCCTTCATGTGGCTCAAGTAGGCGAACTCGTCCGCCTCACTCCTCCCGATTCCATATTTCTTGGCGACCAATTCCCCCGTAATCCCCATGTGGTAGTTGTGATAGGCATCCCAAAGTCCGTCGGCGATCATTGCGTCGAGGAGCCTCGCATCTCCGAACTTTGTCCCCCAGCGCACCCCTTTGGCGAGATATGGGGCGTTGCTCATGCTCTCCATTCCACCAGCGACTACGATTTCGTTGTCTCCAGCCTTGATTGACTGTGCCGCGATCATCGCAGCCTTGAGCCCTGAGCCGCATACCTTGTTGACCGTAACCGACCCGACGTCGAACGGTATCCCGGCATATATCGCGGCCTGTCGTGCAGGATTCTGGCCCAGGCCTGCAGAGACCACATTCCCCATGATCACCTCGTCAACTTTCTTCGACGGGATTCGGGCCCTCCTGAGTGCCTCCTCGATTACGAGTGCGCCTAGTCTCTGAGCCGGGACTCCGACTAGGCCCTTGCCGAACTTCCCTATTGGAGTCCTGCATGCCGACAGGATGACGGGATTGCCCACTTCATCATGCATCCAAAGAGTCCGATAATAAATTAGGCGAGACGACGAAACGCTGTCCCTAAATACCATGCTCCGGTCGGCCCGTTCTGACGATGAAGGCCCAGAGCAAGATTTGGATGGACGACAAGTTCGTCGACTGGGACGATGCGAAGATACACGTCCTTACACACGGCCTGCATTACGGTATGGCTATTTTCGAGGGGATAAGGTGCTTCTCGACCCCCGATGGGCACGCAATCTTCAGGCTCGATGAGCACCTCGAGCGCTTTATGAACAGCGCAAAAATCTACAGAATGAACCTGGGCTACTCTCCCAAGGAGTTGGCACGCGTATGCGTCGAGATTGTTAGGAGGAACCCCGCAAAAGAGTGCTACATCCGGCCCATCGCCTTCACCGCCTACGGCGAGATGGGGCTCAATCCACTAAAGAGTAAGATTTCGGTGGCCATAGCCACCTGGCAATGGGCCTCATACCTCGGGCCCGAGGCCTCAAACCGAGGCGTGAGGGCCACCGTTTCGAGCTGGGTCAGAATAGACTCCCGTTCCCTACCCCTACAGGCCAAGTGCGCTGCCAACTATGCCAACTCGGCACTTGCAAAGATGGAGGCGCTCGCAGCAGGGTATGACGAAGCGATCCTGCTGAACTCTCACGGAGTAGTTGCGGAGGCACCAGGGGAGAACATTTTCAGGGTCAAGGACGGAATCTTGAGCACACCGCCAGCCAGCTCTGGAATCCTCCGAGGAATAACTCGTGATACGGTGATCCAGTTCGCCCGGGACCTTAGGATAAAATTCTACAGAAACGACGCGACGAAGGAGGAACTCTACACCTCCGACGAGGTCTTCTTCAGTGGCACAGCCGCCGGCATAGCAAAGGTGAGGGAGATCGACGGAAGGAAGATCGGCTATGATGGTTTCCCCATCACCGACAAGATGGTCAAGCTCTACGACCAGGTGGTGCACGGGAGGTTGAAGAAGTACTCGAAGTGGCTGACTCCTGTTCGTGACTGATCAAGTCTCTCCTTTCCGGCTAGACCAGATCATTTGTGACGAATGGGCTTTGTCTCGGCCGGAACGAAATGAACATCCGAAATCAGGTAGCGCACCGGCTTCCGGAACTCGGCCTTCACTCTCATCCCGATGAAGATGTCCTTTTCTTCGATTCCGAACAATCTCGACAGAAGGAGTGTGTCAACTCCATCAAATTCGACGAGAACCAGGTTAAATGGCGTCTCCTTCAGGAACTCTTCGCTTCCGAAGTAGCACGTGGTCCAAGAATGGACCCTCCCCTCCAGGGGGAGTTCGATCCACTTCGTCTCTTGGCCGCAGTTCATGCAGTGGCTTCGCGGGGTCGCGTACCTGTAGTGGCAGCTTTTGCATTCGCTCCCAAACAATTTTCCTTCGGCGAGTCTGAGGAAGAACTCCGAATCTTCAGCGTAACTATGAATATAGTTTATGCTGTAGGGCGATAGCACCACTAGGTCGCTAGTCCCCGCCGGATTCTTGTAGATGGCCGCGCCTGACTTCTTGACTTCTTTCATCACGTCCCTGAATCTCGTGAACTTTTTGGGCGAAGTCAAGCTCAGGCCCTCTCCATGATGGTTACGGTGACGGCGCTCCCAGTTCCAGCGTGTGAGTGGATCAGTCCGCGTTCAGCGTCTCTTATCTGGAGTTTGTCGTTCCCAAAATGCTTGGCTATCGAATTCTGAAGCTGCCAGAATGCGAATACTCCCTGCATTATCCCCGTCGCACCCACAGGATGGCCGCAGGCGATCAGGCCTCCGGAGGGGTTGACCGGAATCGTGCCCTTCTTCGGGAGGTCCAGCCCGTAATCTATGTTCTTGAGGAAGGGGTGTCCTTGCTCGACGAAGTCGTAGCCTTCGCCGTACTTGCACAGGCCTATGTCCTCGTAGGTCTGTATCTCGGAGCTTGAGTAAGCGTCGTGCAGTTCAACGAAGCTCAGCTCTTCGATGGGATTCCTAATCCCAGAATTCTTGTAGGCCTCCAGAGACGCGGTCCTCCCTGCCCTGAAAGAATGGACCCCCGGATAACTCAAATTGGAATAGTACGCCGCCTTCTCCCACGCAAAGAGGGGGACCTTTTCGTGGGGTCGGTCTGCCAATCGCATGGTGTCAGTCCCGCAGCCTACTCCTTTGATCAACACGGGATGGTCGGTGTACTTGAACGCAGCTTCCTCCGACGCGAGGATCAGGACGGCTGCCCCATCGCTCATCGTGCAGACCGACGGTCTGTTGAGAGGATGCGCAATCATCTCGCGCCCCAGAGCTTCCTTCATTGTCAGTCTCTCCGGGTACTGCGAGTAAGGATTGTTCAGCGCGTTGACGTGATTCTTCACTGACACCATCGACATTACCCTCTTGGCCTCCCGGGTGGCCGCCTGCTGGGCCTTCTTCTCGTCCTTGACGCCTGCGAACCTCTTCTTTCTGACGAATTCATAGATATGACGTTGTACCATCAGGGCGTAGTAACCCGTGTAGAACCCGCCGACAGGGTAGTCGAAGTTCGTGTCTGATGCAAGGGCGATGAACTCGTTCCCCTTCCAGGTCTCGACGCTCGACATCGTCTCGAACCCAGCCACAAGGCAGACATCATTCCTCCCACTGGCAACCGTTTCCCAGCCCGCTTGGACCGCCTGTCCCCCCGTAGCGCCTCCCCATTCAATCCTTCGGGAGTCTTTGGGATTGAGCCCGAGGAAGTCTTGTACCATTGATGCTGCTTTGAGCTGCCTGGCGAAGTGGTCTGAGAAATATGATATCCTGCTGCTCTCTATTTCTGAAGCCTTCAGTTTCGGGACATCATGCATCGCGTAGTCGTATGCCCTTTTGACCATGAGCCTGAAGTCCATCTCGGAATGGGCCTTGGCGAATTTTGTGACGCCTCCCGAGACAACGTAAACCTTCCTCTGCCCCGGCACGCGGGCGACGGCAATCCAGCTGGTATTAATTTCCTTCCACGCACAGCTCGTGCCGGGACCGTTTGGAGCTGCAGGGCTGCCCTTTTCTCTGGACCCACGAAGGTGCCTAGCCAGTTCTGATTCTTCTTCAGCTATGTTCCCTGGATGTCGGGTGCTTTCCGGTCCTCTCTTTTGCAAACTCCAGGAAGAAATCTATCGAGGCTGGGTCGGCGAGCGAATCCTTGTTGAGAAGACTGATCGGGTCCGCGCCCATGAGCAGCCTCTTTATCGGCACCTCCAGCTTCTTGCCGTTCAGCGTCTTGGGTACGGACAGGATTTCAACCAGAGCGTCCGGGACATGTCTCGGTGACAGGTCGGTTCGAATCTTTTTGCGGATCTTGGTCTCGAGCTCGGCATCGAGTTTCTTCCCTTTTGCCAACGCGACGAAGAGTATCATCTGTGAACCATTCCCCGAGCCCTCGAGGTCTATCGCAATGGAGTCAGCCACCTCGGGGAGGGATTCCACAGCCCTGTAGATCTCGCTCGTTCCTATCCGCACCCCCATCCGCTTTATCGTCGCGTCGGAGCGGCCGTAGATGATACACGTCCCCCTCTTGGTAATCTCGATCCAGTCGCCGTGGGTCCAGATGCCCGGATATGCTCCGAAATAGCTCTCCCTGTACCTGCGCCCGTCTTTGTCCCCCCATAGGTAGAGAGGCATGCTGGGCATCGGCTCCGTCACGACAAGTTCTCCCACCTGTCCAACGATTGATGTCCCTTGCTCGTCGTACGCTTCCACCTTCGCTCCAAGCGACCTGCACTGCATCTCTCCCGAGTAAACGGGCAGGGTTGGGCAGCCCGCAACGAAGGCGGTACATACGTCCGTCCCGCCGCTGATCGAAGCGACCCACAGGTCTTCCTTTATCGACGAATACATCCATTCGAAGGACTCGGAAGCGAGCGGTGAGCCCGTTGAACCGACCCCGCGGAGTTTGCCAAGGTCGTGAGAGGAACCGGGTTTGAGCCTTGCCTTCACGCAAGCGGAGAAGTACGCCGCGCTCCCGCCCATGAATGTTGTCTGAGTGCTTTCCGCCAGGTCCCAGAGGGCGTCGAGGTCGGGATACGAAGGGCTTCCACTGTACAGAACTATCGAGGCGCCTTGGAGTAGGCCTCCGAGGAGGTAGTTCCACATCATCCAGCCGGTAGTGGTGAACCAGAAAAATCGGTCCTTCGGTCTTATGTCATTGTGAAGCGACAGCTCCTTCAGAAACTCGATCAGAATCCCGCCATGGCCTTGAACTATCGGCTTGGGCAAACCTGTCGTCCCTGATGAGTATAGGATCCAGAGAGGATGGTCGAACGGTAGGAATTCAAACTCCAGAGCGTCCCTGCCGGCGACCGCGTCCCCCCAGGCGAGCTCGCCCGCAACGACGCCACTCTTCGCCTTCGAAGGGACCCTTATGACCCGTTTCAGGCCTGGCAAGGATGCCGCCAACGAAGCGACCTCCTCGGTTCGGTCGAACCATTTCCCCCCGTAACTGTATCCGTCCGCGGCAACCAAGACCTTGGGCCGGATCTGGCTGAACCTGTCCAGGACTGCGGGGGCCCCGAAGTCAGGCGAGCAGCAGGACCAAATCGCCCCCAAGGATGCGCATGCGAGGAACGCAACAACGGCCTCCTGTGAATTTGGAAGGAAGGCTGCGACCCTGTCGCCAGCTCTGACCCCCAATCCCTTGAGTTTCGCCGCCAATGAGCCGGTCTTCTTCTCGAGCTCCTGCCAACTCATGACTTTCTCCCCTTTCCTCTCAGACCTGGAGACCAACGCGGCGGCATCCCCCTTCCTCCGGAAGATCTGCTCGGCGAAGTTGAGCTCTGAACCCTCGAACCACCTCGCCCCCGGCATTTTCCTCTTGTTTAGGACCGGGTAGTCTGCGTCGGCCACGTCGAAGTACTTCCAGACTGAACCCCAGAAGCCCTCCAGGTCGTCCACCGACCAGTTCCAGATTTCGCCATAGTTGGCAAATTCACGGCCATGCGCCTTCAGCCACTTTGTGAACGCTGCGATGTTCGTCTTCCTTGCTAAGGCTGGGTCGGGCTCCCAAAGCAGCTTCCCGGCCGGCATTGTCGGCCCGCGAAACCAGCCGTTGGATATAAGAAGAAATCCTTCGGCCCTTTCGATGAACTCTATAGTACGGGCCGAATCACGAAGATCGCCAAGTCCCAGATGAAGTGGCTGGTGAAGCTGGCTTGGAATCCTCTTCCGAAGTGGTACGTCAGTCCCCAGATAAGGTCGGCAACGAAGGTCGTCGCCACCCAGATCAGGTTGAATGTCGCGAGGTGCATCATGGCGTCGAAAAGGGCTATGGTCGGGGCTGATGCCACTCCCATCTTCGGCTGTAGCTGTTTCTGGAGCACGCCTCGAAAGAACGACTCATATCCCGCGGCGTCGAAGAGGAGAACCCCGACCTGGAGGGGGAGCGGGTTTGAAGGGGAAGCGACTAGCGAATAAATCGAACTTTCTGACGCGGCGCTGTAGCTTGGGATCAGCGCTTTCAAGGCGAGGGCACCGGCGAAGAATACGAGATACAACAAGACCGCGGACGACAATCCCGCTGCCAGAGCGACGAGCTTCAGTTTAGGCCGCGTTCGGGGAGGCACCACCAGAAAGCTCGACACAAGCATGCAACTCGTCGACAAGAAAGTCGCGGCCACGAAGTAGACCCTTGGGATCGAAAAGAGGACCAACATGGAACCGACGACGACGGCCAGACCCGCCAGGAGTTTGATGCGCCCTACCAAGGAATCCAAGGCGCGGCCGCCACTCCATAAAGGCCTATGGCGTCAATGTGAGCCCATAGAAGTGCGGTCTGACCTGCACCGTGAAATCAAGGCTCTGCACGGTTAATATCGGTGGGCCCTACGGTGGCGGCCGATGGACGCAAAGACGGTCTTCTTGTCTACCAGGCCATGGTCGTTCACGATGACCTTCTCTTCGGTGACAATGGGGACCCTGATGGCAGCGCTGGCGGGGCACTTCAACCCGATTCTCTATGCGCTTACGCTTGCGGGCATGGTTGCGTTTCACGCTGCGACAAACATCCTAAACGATTTCTTTGACGTTAGGCATGGAGTTGACAAGGTAGGCGCTCCCACCACCAAGTACAGGTTGCATCCTGCTGCCTTTGGGCAGACTTCTCTCTCTTCAATCCTGGGCCTTTCCATCGCCCTCTATGGCGTAACCATAGTGGCCGGCCTGTACCTCGCCTTTGTCAGCAACCTGCTGATTCTCGCGGTAACCGGTGTCGGGATAGTCGGGAGCGTGTTTTACACCGCTGACCCGCTTGTCCTCAAGTCCCGGGGCCTGGGAGAGGTCACAGTATTCTCGATGTGGGGGCTGCTTATCCCATTGGGTTCGTATATCGTTCAGACTGGGACCTATTCGCTGTCTCCCGCCGTTGCTGCCCTCCCGATTGGGCTATTGGTGGCGGAGGTCCTGTTGGCGAACAATATCAGAGACATCGAATACGACGGCTCCGTCGGGACAAGAACCCTCGCAGTCACCATCGGAGCTAAGAGCGCGGAAAAGGTCTACGCTTGGATCCTCGGAACGGTCTATCTATTTGTCGTCGCAGGAGTCCTGGGACGCCTTCTCCCAATCTGGTCTTTGCTAGTCTTCCTTACTTCGCCCGAGGCATTCCGTCTGAGCAAGATGTTCCGGGGCGAGGTGCCAGACAACGCGGACCCCAAGACTGCTGCCCTGGCCCTTCGATTTTCTCTCCTGTACATGGGATCGTTGGTCTTTGCCATCCTTGTTCCAGTGAGCATTCCTATCTGATCCCTGGTTTTGTTAACGGCTCTCAGGGGTTTCGCATCGGTGCGAGTTCGTCAATGGCGTAGGGTACGTTTCCGATTGGCATGATAATCGGGAGTGTCACCCCAGCCTTCTCGTATTCCTTCAAACGCGCCGCCGCAAGGTCGCCGTCTCCCGTTATCGTGAGCGCTTCGATTGCTTGCTCAGGAACGAGCTTCTTCGCTTCAGGGACGTCCCCTTTCTTCCATGCTTCCTTGAGAGGCTTTAGGTCGTCAGCCGTGACGCCGTATGGAGCGAGCACTTCGGGACGCACTACTTCCGACAATTGATAGACGAAGAAGTAGTAGTCCCTTACTGCCTCCCTCGCCTTCTGAGGGTCCGCGTCCAATGACGTCAGCATGTATGACGCCCTTTCGACCTGCCTACCGCTCGCCTTCTCCCCCGCCCGGACGTTCCCGACCATCCTTTCAGTCCCCCAAGCCGTGTTGAGAGCTGGCGATAGGATAACCCCGTCAGCGACGGTAGCTGCGAAAGCTTGGGTCTTCGGGGAAAGGGAGGCAATGAATATTGGGACTCCGCCGGTTTTGAAACCCAGGGTCAGGTCGTGCACGTGGAAGAACTCACCGTCAAACTGCACCTTCCCTCCTTCCCACACCATCTTCACAACTTGCACATACTCCTTTATGCGCCGAAGCGGTCTCGTCTTTTCCACAGGAAAAATCTGGTGGCCTATCAAGGGTATCGTGGGGAAGCTCCCCAGTCCGAGCCCCAGGGTCACCCTCCCTCCAGAGAGCTCCGACAATGTAGCAAACGTCGTCGCTGTCGTCACGGGATGCCTCGTGAATGTATTGATTACTCCTGAACCAAGCCTGATCGTCTTAGTAGCCCCGGCCATGGCCGAGAGGTAGGTTACGACGTCCCGCTGAAACAAGCTTTCGTGCATCCACACCGAGTGATACCCCTTCGCCTCGGCGGTGGATGCGATGCGTGCGGCATCTTGAAGGCTCAGCACAGGGTTGAAACCTAGTGCGAGCCGCATACAAATGCCCTAGGCACTTCACTCGCTTTAAGCGTTTGAGCCGACACTGATGCGGAGCGGACCAAGGAGCTCTCTCAAGTCCTTCACCGCTTCGAGCTTCCACAACCGGAGAAGTATATCGCCTGCCTCCTTCTTGCCCAAGTACCTCCGGGTCAGGGCGAGAAATTTCCTTTGGATGTCATCCTTTGTCATTGGGTTCCTGGGATGTCCCTTCGGATAATCAACTTGTGCTGAGGTGAGCCTTCCCCCTTTCTCCCTGACAGTGACTCTGTTGGGCACCCCTCTGGCTGGATACTTCGAAGTGAGCCTTGGGTCCTCGACGACTTTGATCTTTTTGATGAACCGAAGTCTCGAAAGGTCTGAGAGATTCTTCTCCGAGTACGAGTCGTTGTCAATCCTTCCGTCTAGCAGGGCACTGCCCACGATGAAAGGAAGGCTGTGGTCCGCACTCTCTTTTGTTTTGGGCATCCATTTTTCCTTGCCCTTTCCAAGAATCGTGTATCCAGCCTCGTGCGTCTGTACAAGGATAGATTCAGCTTTTCCAATGTCATCCACCTTCTTCCTGACATCCAACGCCGCCCAAATTGCAGACTGCGCGTGATACTCGGCCGGCCAGTACTTGACGTACGTTTCGTTCACCTTGAACCTCCCCTTCCTCCCGCCGAATCCCTCGACTTTCATATCGAACGGTCCTGAGACCTGCTTGAAGAAGCCCATTTCGCCTTCGAATATGGGGGCAGGGCCCGTCATGCCTTCTCTTGCTAGCATGGCGGCGAATACAGCGTTTCTGGCCGCGTTTGCGAATGAGGCCCCCTTCCACATTGACAGTTCTCCTGCTCTGACCTGCCTAATGGCGATGTGGCCGCTTAGCGCGAGGTTGACCGCGTGCGTAGCTTCTCGCGAGCCTAGCCCCATCAGCTTGGACGCGGCCAGCGAAGACGACACCAGTCCGTAGTTGACATGGTCCCATCCCCTATGTCTGAGGTCGGCCGCATCGCAAAGCCTGCACTGAATCTCATAGGCGACGACCGCCGCGGCAATCAGGTCACTCCCCGTCGACCTCTCTGCTTCGGCGACTGCCAGGCATGGCGCCAGGTTGTCGCTCGGGTGCGCAGGTTCCTTTGAAAGGTAGGTGTCGTTGAAATCAAAGTAACGCATCATGAGCCCATTGACGAAGGTGGCCAGTTCGGGGGAAGAGCTCGAATCGGAGCCCAAGATTGTTGAACTCCCGTCGCCCCTTAAGCGACGAACCGTTTCCCTCGCAATCTCGACTGGTTTCTCGCGTGACGCCCCAATCGCGCATCCGATGGCGTCGATTATTCGGGCCTTCATCTGCGTCACCGTCGCCTGGTCCAGTTTTCCGTATTCGACTGAAAGGGCGTATCGCGCTAGGCGCTCCGCCAGCTCCACGCGTCCGCGGGCCCCCGTTGACTATTAGGATTTCACGTGCAAGCACGAGAACCATTAAATTCCTCCTGAATCTGCGGAGTCCAAGTTCCATCTTTTGGCGATTTTCAGTCCCGAGCATAGGCGGCTGATCAAGGTGTTCCATCCTCATAAGCACGAGGAATATTCCGAAGTACTCTCGTCCTTGAGTTCCTTCATGGAGAAGGAGATCCTCCCAAATTCTTCCAAGTACGACAGCGGCGAACTAACGATAAAGAGTCCCAGGAAGGCTATTCTCCAGCATGGGCTCTGCCAGATTCCATTCCCCTCCGAGTATGGGGGACTCGGGCTTCCCTTCTCAGTCTACGCGAATGCCATAGAATTGCTTGGCACGGCAGACGCCTCCATCGCCCTTAGTTTGGAAATCCACAACGCGGTGTCCGAGGGACTCTATCGTTATGGGAATGATGACCAGAGGAAGAATTTCCTCCCGGACCTGCTCTCTGGAAAATACCTAGCGTCGTTCGCGCTAACGGAGCCGGCCTCGGGGTCGGACGCCGGGACCATGGCCACGGTCGCGGAGCGGAAAGGGGGTGAGTACTCAATTACCGGGTCCAAGATGTTCATCACAAACGCAGGCGAAGCGGATCTGTACCTGGTCTTCGCCAAGACATCGAAGGGCCCTTCCTGCTTCCTGGTAGAAACCCCCAATCGCGGGATGAAATTCGGCGATGACCTGAAGAAGCTGGGCATGAGGGGATCAAGGACTTCGGAGGTCGTCTTCTCCGATTGCCGGGTCCCTGCAGGCAGCCTCGTGGGTGAAGAAGGGAAAGGGGCGGACTACGCCAAGGAAATCCTTCATGAGGCAAGAATAGTGGTGGCCGCCTTGAACGTTGGAATCTCCCAACTAGCGTACGACGAAGCGCTCCGATACGTAAAGCAAAGGCGCGCGTTTGGGAAATCGATTTCCGAATTCCAACTGATTCGGGAAAAGATAGCCGATATGAGGACGGAAATCAGCGCCGGTCGCCTTTTGTATTTCTACGCATCGTCGATAAAGGAATCTGGTGGAGATTTTTCGTCGGAAGCCTCTCAGGCAAAGGTCTTCGCGACCGAGATGTCCCTTAGGGTCTGCGACGAAGCGATTCAGATCTATGGTGGCTATGGATATACCTCGGACGAAGTTCACAGGCATTGGCGCGACGCCCGCCTCTTGACCATCGGAGAGGGGACTTCCGAGGTGCTCCGAATGCTCATTGCGAGAAAAGAGTTGGCGAGGACTTCGTGAGGTTCGCGGTCTGCGTAAAGCACGCGATTGACGAGACCGAGCTCAGGATCGACTCCGTTGGGAAGCCCCAAGTCGATGGGGCAGCGGGCAAGATGAGCACCTTCGACAAGAACGCGGTCGAAGAGGCCCTGCGCCTCAGGTCTGCAAAATTAGGAGAAGTAGTCGCATTCACGGTTGGGGGGCCAGACGCCAGGAAGACGCTCAAGGAGGCCCTGGCCATGGGCGCGGACAAAGGGGTTATTGTTTCGGCGGACCTCCTCGTGACCGATACGCTACGCACGGCGGAGCTACTCGCTGCTGCGATAGAGAAGACTGGACCCTACGACGTGGTTATCTGCTCCGAAGGCTCCTCTGACACCTACGACGGGCAGGTCCCCCCCATGGTGGGAGAGCTGCTGGGCCTTCCCTATGCAGGATATGCGAGAAAGATAGAGCTCGACGGAGGGTCCGCCAAGGTTGAGCGTTCTCTGGAGGATACGCTAGAGGTAGTCGAAACCTCGCTTCCGTTCGTCGCATCAGTAGTGAGCGAAATCAATGAGCCGAGATATCCCACCCTAATCCAGATAATGCAGTCCTCGAAGAAACAGGTGGAAGAACTGAACGGAGAACAACTTGTGCAGCCGGGCAAACGCAAGCAGTCCACTATAATCTCGATGTCAGCCCAGTCGTCTGCCAGAAAGCATGTCATTATTGAAGGGAGCCCGGACCAAGCGGCCGCCAAACTGGTTGAGGCCCTTATCAAAGAAGGAGTCCTCCCGAGGTGAACCAGTCCGTTTGGGTGTATTCAGATAGCGAAGGAGTTTCAGATGAAGTCGCTTCTGCGGCCCTCGACCTATCCGTGGCTGCGTCTGCGGGGCCGTCGGTGATCGACTTGGGCAAAGTAAGGAACGGATCGCACTCTCCCGGAGACAAGCTCGTATTGAAAGGGCCCCCATCCTCCGATCCCGAGCCGCAGGTCGCTGCTGAAGCAATCTTCAGAGCGGCTAAGGAACTGCGTCCGGTAGCCATTCTAATCGGGGCGACGAGGAACGGAAGGGAGGTCGCTTCAAGGCTGGCTGCGAAGATGCAGGTCGGATGTCTCTCCGAGGCCTTCAAGGTAAGCAGTGACGGCCAGAACCTTTTCGCCGAACGTAACGTGTACGCAGGAAAGGTCGTCGCAATGGTCGCGTGTCCCCTCCCTTCGATTGCCACTGTCAAGGTCGGGGCCTACCCAGGGTCGGGGTCGATTCCCAAGGAAACCAGAGAACTGGACGTCGGCCAGATAGTCGGCCAGGTCAGAGTCCTGAGCAGAGAAAAGAAGGCAGTGGGCTCGGTCGACCTGAAATCGGCGAAGGTAATCGTGTCCGCTGGGCGGGGCATCAAACAGAAGGAAGACCTTGCAATGCTCGAAGAGCTTGCCAATGATATGCACGGCGCACTGGGATGCTCTAGGCCTCTCTCATCCGACCTGGGGTGGCTCCCCGAAGAGCACCACATCGGGCTGACAGGAGTGACGGTGAAACCCGACCTCTATCTTGCAGTCGGGATATCAGGCCAATTGCAGCACGTGGCGGGCATGAAAGATTCCAAGATAGTGGCGGCCATTAACACAGACAAGGACGCACCAATATTCCAAGCATCGGATTATGGGATAGTTGGGGACCTCTACCAGGTCATCCCCGCTATCAGCAAGGCTCTCGCGAGCCGGGGCTGAACACGGGGGTCGCTTCGCCCGCTAACGGCTATAAACGGTCATGACTGGCGGATAAAACATGACAGGGCTAGACCCTGGTTACCTTTCGATTTACTTCATTTCTATCGCAAGCGTGGCAGCGATTATCATCAGCATTTTCTTGCATTCTAGCCAAAGCTCTGTCAGCCTGAACCCGCGCAGGCTCTTGGGCCTGACCAAAGATGAGGCTCGGCGACTTACGGCTGGCGACGCGGTTTTCCTGATGCACCTTTCCATCGCACTCGGCGTAGGGCTCACCATAGCAAGCTCGCTGCTTGACCCCGCGATTGACTACGTGCCCTTCCTGAGGACGGCAATCTTGGTAGTCTCAGTCCCTCTGGTCGCTGGCCTCGCGGCGGCGTTCGCCTGGAGGGTCCAGCGGTTTGTCCAAAGCAAAAAAGTGGAGGCAGAGCTAAGAACTGGCAAGTCGTTCACCTCCGCTTCCACCTACCTGCAGGTAATACTCATTCTCGCCATCGCTCTTACTGCCTCGGAACTCATCCTCCTCTGGTTGCCTAGTTTGGCATTGGTGGGCGGGATCCTCGGTATACTAAGGAATGGCCTTGTTGCGGTCTATTACAGCAAGCCCAGTGTGAACCTGATTGGGTACTTCGACAAGCCCCTCGCGTCCATCAGTACTCCGTTCAGCCTAGCCGACGTCACGTCGGGGAAGACCGACCCCTCACAGATTCGTGCAGGCGTTGGAAGAGTATCTGAATTCGAAACTTCACAGGAGCTTTCTTACGAATCTTGCGTGGAGATCGGCGCCTGCGAGGCTGCCTGTCCGGCGACCGCGGCTGGGCGTCCTCTTTCGCCAAGAGTTCTTGTCAGGAAACTTAGTC
This sequence comes from Nitrososphaerales archaeon, assembly GCA_035935095.1. Classification (GTDB taxonomy): domain Archaea; phylum Thermoproteota; class Nitrososphaeria; order Nitrososphaerales; family Gagatemarchaeaceae; genus UBA183. The sequence continues at coordinate 228,942 of DASYXJ010000041.1, forward strand.
TGCTTTCAAAAGTCGCCGGTGCTTCCGATGACCCCTTCTCAACAGTCGGTGAAGAAGAACTATGGTCTTGCACCTCTTGTGGAGCCTGCGTTGCCAGCTGTCCGGTGAGCGTCAAACACCTTGACATCATCTATGATCTGAGACGGGACCTGGTTGCAAAGGGGAAAATCGACCGGGAGAAATCCGCAATGCTAGAGAACCTGGCCCAGAGCCACAACCCATACGGGCTGAAGAACGCGACCCGAGGAGAGTGGGCTCGCGGCCTGGGAGTCGACACCGTTTCTTCGAACCCCGGGGCCGAATACGTATACTGGGTTGGTTGCGTCTCCTCGTTTGACCAACGGGCCCAGAAGGTCGCAGCGGCGATGGCGAAGATACTCAAGCATGCGGGAATCTCATTTGCAATCATGGCGAACGAAGAGCAGTGCACCGGTGACCCGGCTAGGCGCCTGGGCGAGGAGGGAAGGTATCAAGAACTCGCCTACGACAACATCGGAAGGCTCAATGCCTACGGCGTCAAGAAGATAATCGCAGCTTGCCCGCACTGTTTCAACGCTCTGAAGAACGAGTATCCGGGATTCGGCGGGAGCTTCGAAGTGGTTTACCACACCCAACTCATTTCGGACCTGATACGCCAGGGAAAAATTCGGATCCCGAAGGACATGGTCCAAAAGATCTCGGTGACGCTCCACGACGCCTGCTACGCTGCAAGGTACAACAACATCTTTGACGAACCTCGCCATGCGCTTGATGCATCCGTGGATCAGGTGAGGGAGATGGGAAGAAAGAAGGAGAAGACCTTCTGCTGCGGCGCGGGCGGATCAAACTATTGGTTCAAGGTTCCTCAGCAGCGATCGATGGCGGCGATTCGGACCGAGGAGGCTGCAAAAACAGGGGCGAACGAGATTGCGACCGAATGTCCTTTCTGTCTTTCAATGTTCGACGACTCGACCAAGGCCACGAAGACCGAAATGGGAGTCAGGGACGTCGCGGAAATCGTCGCGGAGTGCATCTAGCGCGGGCCTCGCCTAGGTTGATGGAATGGCACCGCCGACCCTTCGGACAACTTTCCCACCTCCCGATGGCAGAGCTCTTAGGACATCGTCCACTGTTATGGGCAGACTCGTAATCCCGGATATGACGTTGAGGTCGTTTAGTACCCTCTTCGCAGTGTCCGAACTCTTCTCCCTGTGCGGCTTCAAGACTACGTACCGGGCGCATTGGGTCTTTATTGCATCCTCGGGTCCTGCCACTATCCTCTCCTCGCCGTCCAGCCCCACGGCTATCTCAACGATATTCTTCGTTACGAAGCTCTTCTTCCCCTTGATGGCGAAGCTGCCCCGTGGAAGATATTCGCCGCTCGGGGCTGCAGTGCTGACCTGTCCAGGGGTGACCCAGTAGGCGTCGGCCGACCCGAGCCCCGTCTTCCAGGCGCTGCTGAAAGCCACGGTTGCCTGAGCAACCTGCCTGATCTCCGTTTCAGTCTGCCCCGCTCCTCCTTTGAGGACGAAAAAAGGAGACACAAAAAGGTCGGCGTGGTATGCGACGTCGTTGTCCTCCATGTGTCGGCTGATCAGTGTAGAATTTGTCTGCGCGTCTCTCCCCCCCACGGCCATTCTCCCCTCACTGGTGACAAACCACCTGAATTTCTCAAACCAAGCTTGCTTCCGTTTCGCAAGTGGCTTGGTACGCCGTGCTTCCTTTGCCTCGGGTACCTTTCGAGTCAGCTTGGCCACGGCTTTGCCCGCTTCCGCGGCCTTTTCCTCGAGCTGCTTGGCACGATTGAAGAGAAGGGAAGCGACTGAAGCGGAGGAAGTCAACTCTCTGTTAGAGCTGACGCCCGAGTCACGGAGAATTTGCAGAGCTTTCCCAACTGGCTCGGTCTCCGCCGACCTTGCGGCGGACCTCAGGTTCGAGGCTTCGGCCGAGTATTTTTCCACGTCTTTCCTTAGTTTTGATATCGTTATCTCGAGTTCTTTCCGCCTTCCTTCTTCAGGAGCAGGCGTCGCCGCATCGACCATGATGTCTTGAAGGAACATTCTGTCGCAGAGCTCGGAGACGCTTTTTCCAACCTCCTTCACTTTGAGTCCCCGGGGAGGGATTACGAAAATGTCGTCCCCGGTGGGGGTCTCGCAGATGCAGGGGCTGGGACCTTCGCGAGCCTCGTTGACAATTCCCTGGAGCGCATCGACTACTTCCGCCTCCCTGTTTTGCAGCGTTGCCGATGGGGTCTCCTCTTTCAAGGACAATCTCCGCAGAACTTCAGCAACATATTTCCTGGGCATTCCAACGTGCTTTCCTACCGCCTTGCCCACGGTCGTTTCGCTGCGAATCATTTTGCGGACGTCCTCTGTTTGGACCTCCAACGGGCTCTGTCTCCTCTGGAGGGGAGGGTGGTACTCGATGCCGCGGAGCACACGCCTCGCAGCCGACCGAACCTCTCTCATTGCCAGAAGGACCTTCCCGGTCGCATCAGTGACGATGATATTCCCCGGCGGCATCAACTCTACAATCATCTTCCGACCGTCCTCCTTTTCGAAATCGATTTCGAATACTCGGTCTAGGTCGCCCTGGGTTGCCCGGCTGAACTTCGCCCGCTCAAGCTCCGCCCGCAATCTCGACGTGAATTGGGTGGTCTGTGCCCTCTCCGACACGTTCCCGGATACCCATACACCTCTCCTGGGAGACACCACGAGCCACAAATCTTCGCCCTGGGGTTTCCGAAAACGGATTAGTTGGGACTCTCCAATCGAATAAATGTTATTAACGTAGGTTCCGCGAAGCGCCAAATCGATTTCTCTGACCAACACCAAGACTTCAAAGCCCGATAGTTCGGCCATGAAATCCCAGCCGTTGGCGGGATTTGATAAGCTATACTGGCTCCGGATCGGCCTCGCAGCCGTTGCAGGCTTCACTGCCCAGACATTCGTCTCCTCCGACTACACGACGGGGCTAACCATCGGCATAGCTGTGTACCTCGCCTCGTACTACGTTGCCCGCTTCACTTGGTATCGGGCCCTGGATAACAAATCGCAGGGCAAAGTGTACACCACCGGAATAGGGGGTTTCGTGATGGTCTTCCTGTTTACTTGGATACTTCTGTATACGTTGAAGTTTGCTGGCTATTCTGTCTGAGCCTTGAGTAGCTCACCAGGGCTTCAGCGTACCCAGTGTCGAACTCGTCCGACATCTGACTCAATGTGATAGACTTCGCCGCCCTTTCGACTTTATCGGGTTCCCAAGTCTGCATGGTCCCCTCCTTCCCCTTCGTCATGCTTGCATAGATTCCTGCGGCAGCGAGGAGGCTCCCCCTGTCCTTCTCTGATTTCACTTCACTGGACAGCGCTGCGAGCTTCCTCTTCGCCTCGTCGAGCTCTGTC
>DASYXJ010000042.1:0-1998 GCA_035935095.1 Nitrososphaerales archaeon
GGGTGTGTCTATTTTAGGACGACGATTAAGCCCTGCTGGACTAATGACTTAAGTGACCCGGAAGTGCGGCGGGATGGGGCAAAAGGCGGGGATATGAAGATATCCCCGGCAATGGGGTCAGTGTTCGGGGTTGGAGTTGGCTTCTTTGGCCAATCTGGTGATCGCGTGGCGGGAGAGTTTCTCCAAGCGGGCGAGTGTTGACTTGAGTTTCCGATACTGTTTGGACGCCGCCCGAAAGAAGGGTGCCGCTTCAGCCGTCAAGTGGACATTGACAGTCTTGCCTTGCTCTTTGTAGGTCCACTCCAAATAGGGGCCGTGCCGGTTTTTGGGATCGGCGCCGCACGGGCACTTCGGCTTTCCGCACTTGATCATGCGGGCCAGCACGGTGCCTTTGGAGAAGTACTCGATTCGCGCCAAGTCCGCTTTCAGTTCCTGGAACCGTTTGGAATCCATTGCAATCTGCTTTTTGATAGACCGTGTGTTGGCCATTGTATATCTCTTACGGTAATAGTACCGTAAGATAATGACCTTCGCCACTGCCCCTTGCCCAACTCATCCACATCCCGATTGCGCCGCGCGCCTCCAATTTCACAACTTGGAGCACTGGATGGCCTCGCCTTCCGCCCTACAACTGCCGCTCCATCAGGTCGAACAGCAACAGGATCCCAAGGGCCGCGAGGTCCAACGCCTACTCCTGCAGGCGCACGTCCAACTCCGCGGCGCTGGCGATATCGGACCGGCTTTGGCCGTCGTTAACGGTGAATCGTTCACCCTGCTCCCTCACCGCCGCTTGCACCGTCGAACGCTCAAAACCGTCTTCGGCCCGATCGACATTGATCGGATCGGTTATGGTGGCCGGGGCTACCCAAGCATTCATCCGCTGGACGCGGATTTACAGTTGCCAGAGCGCTCCTTCTCCTACGAACTGCAGAGGCGACTGGTCAAGGCTGCCATCCAGGGTCCATTCCGCGAAGCGACTTCGCGAATCCTCGATTCCACCGGATTGATGATTCACAATCACAGTCTCGAACCGCTTCTGATCGAGGCGGCGGCCGACTTTGACGGCTTCTACCAACAGCGCATTGCCGATCCCTCTCAACCTTCGGCTTCCTTACTCGTTGTCGCCGTGGACTGTAAAGGTATCCCCATGGTGAAACCCGAACCGAACCGGCCACCAGTTCGCCTTGCCCAGGAACAGAAGACGAACAAAAAGAAAATGGCCACTGTCGCCGCAGTGTTCACCAAGGCGCCCTTCATTCGGACTCCTCAGCAGATTGTTGACAGCATCTTCCGCTCCGGACCCAAAGACCCAATCAAGCAATCCCCGCCCGAGAACAAGCGTGTTTGGGCCAGCCTCACTAAAGGCAAGTCCGCCGTGATGGACGAAGTCCGGCAGGAAGTTCTACGCCGCGATCCGGACGGCCTCAAGACTTTAGTCGCCCTGACGGATGGTGAGCGCGCTCTTCAAATCCGGGTATCTCAGAAAATGAAGCTGACTCTGATCCTGGATCTGATCCACGTTCTCGAACGCGTCTGGAAAGCCGCTCACGTGTTCCAGCCCGAGGGGACCGCCGAAGCCGAGGTTCATGCGAAACTCATGGCGCTTCGCATTCTGGAAGGCGATGTGGATCAAGTCATCAAGGGCCTTCGCCAAACGGTCACCAAACGCCGCCTGATTGGAAACAAGAAAAAGGCTCTGCTGGAAGTGGCGACGTACTTCCACAACAACGCCGCCTACATGCGTTACCACCAATATCTGGCACTCGGTTTCCCCATTGCCAGCGGGCCGGTTGAAGGCGCTTGTAAGAATCTCATCAAAGACAGAATGGAGCGCTCCGGTATGCGCTGGACTTCCTCAATGGCTGAAGCCATCGTCAAACTCCGATCGCTTTACCTCAGCGGAGACTTCGACCACTACTGGCCCTTTCATGTCGCTCAGGACCAACTCAGACTTCATCCGCCCGGCCTCTGGTCCGTCGTCGCAAAATAGACACACCC
>DASYXJ010000043.1:0-4813 GCA_035935095.1 Nitrososphaerales archaeon
GAAACTGGTCAACAAGCCAGTAAAGGACACCTACGGCAGGTATGTCGGTTTTGTAGTCGGATTCTCCGTCGACACCTCCGGGGGTCTGAAATCTGTCGGGGTGGACCAAGGTAACGGCGAGTTCACCGAGTATCCGAATGCAAGGGTGGTCTCGACAGCGGACGGGTTCGTGGTCATCCCAGAATGGAAGGTGGCAATCGAATCCCTAGGGAAGGACGTGGAAGGGGTCAGGAGAAGGGCGAAGGCTCTACAGGAGCTTGCCCGCGAAGGCGAGGTACCGCGTACCCTCTTCGACGACATGATGGGCAAGTATTCTGACGAGGCATCGAAGATCCAGGGCACCTACAAATCGCTCGCGGAGAGCATGGTCGTCCGCATCGGAGAGCTAGAGGGCCAGAAAGAGTCGCTCGACAAATTCCTCGTCGAGGTCAAGGTCCAGTTCAGGGCTGGGGAAATAGACGAAGCGGCATACAAGGTCGCAGCAGAAAGCTGCCAGGCAATGCAAACCAGGAACTCGCAAGAAATGTCCGAGTTGACCAAGTCTCTGAAGTCAGTCACGGAGCCGCTTGGTTCTGCTCCTACACCGACCCCCGCAAGCCCGCCGCAGCAACAGCAACAACCACAGCAAGAGCCAAAGCAGATGGCCCAGCCACCGGTCCAGAGAGCAGCGCAGTCGACGGCACAGTAGCCCCGCTGCGGGGTCTGGACGAATTGAAACTTCAGGGGGAGTACTCGAGGTGAAAGTGGACTGAGCAGAGGGATTTCCGTAGATGAAGGCCAGTTGCTGGCACGGGGACTCAAGATTACAAGATCCACCCACTTGCTCGTAGCAGCCGTCGCCACGGCGGTGGCTGCGAACGCCACTGTAGCGTTGCAGTTCACAGGCCTTGCGGGCGAGATCGTTCTTCTGGCATTGATTTTTGGTTCATTGGCAGTTGGGACTTCTGCAATCTCTGCTGACATTTACGCAAGATCGAGCCAAACGGTTTCGAACCTACGTTCGATCGGAGCCTCGAGCAGAAGCATTTCGTCGGCTGTGCTGATTCCTATCCTTGTCTTCGGGATAGCCGGGTCGGCGCTTGGCGCTGGAATCGGAGCCGGGCTTGGACTGACGCTTGGGGGACCTGGCGGGCCGGTGACCATACTCATTCAAGTAATCGTCGTGATACTCACATCGTCTGCCGCCTCGGCCGCCGGCGTGTTTGCAGGAGGGAGGGCGGCTTGGCGCAGCTAGGCGTACTCCAGAAGCCTTCCGAGCCGGCCAATCAGGGCAAATACTCCGTAGAGCTCAAGCACGTCAGAAAGTCCTATGGGGCGAACGGCGGGACGGAAATTTATGCCGACCTGACCTTCCAATTGCTGAAAGGCACGTTCGTCGCCCTGGTAGGACCAATCGGGAGTGGCAAGACGACAATGGTGAACATGTTCGCAGGGCTCGAAAGGCCGACCTCCGGGACGATCACCGTGTTGGGCCAAGACGTTACCCGGTTGGACGAAGACTCATTGGCCGCCTTCCGCGCGAGCAAGATAGGGCTGGTCCCACAGGTCCAGACACTCATACCTGAACTCACGGTCTACGAGAACGTCGAGCTCCCGTTGCACTTTGCTAATGTCGACAAGGAATCCAGGAGAGGTAAGGTGGACAAGGTCCTCGAGAGGGTAGGCATTCGTGGCGAGGCTGATAGGGGCGTGGATAAGCTAAGCGTCGGTGAAAAGCAGATGGTTTCGTTTGCTAGAGCGTTGGTAAATGACCCGCCGATACTCCTGATGGACGAGCCGACCGAGGCACTGGACCCATTGATGTCCGAGGTCGTCCTAGGTCTGCTTCGGGGGGACAACATGACTGAGGGGAGGACAATCTTCGTGACCACTCACGACAAGCGGGTCACCGACCTTGCTCGCCGTACGCTCAGGGTCAACAAGAAGATCCCATAGGCACCTTTCGCGCATAGAGTCTGCAGCGCACAAAGGCACAATTATCGGGCTTTTCGGCCGGTCGTGCGAATGACTGAAACAGGATCGCATCAGGGTTACAGGAAGGCGTCTCTAATCGTCCTCGTGCTCGCTCCGACCTTCCTCGACGTTGGGTTCCTTCAGGTGATCATAAGCGCCTGGCTCCCATCCATAGGGTTCACTGCCTTCCAAGTCAGCCTTCTCATTGCAGTGCAAGGCGCGCTGGCCATTGCTTCATCGGTGCCCTTAGGAATCGTATCAGATATCTATGGTAGGAAACTGATCCTATTCGCGGGCGCATTGGCAGGGGCCCTGGGCCTCTTGACGTTTGGCTTCACGACGGATTTCGGATATCTTATCGCAGCATCCGCCGTCCTGGGAGTCGCCGAAGGATCAACCGTCGCTGTCTGGAACGCGCTCCTTGCGGACTTGGTTGTCGGCGAGAGCAGGAACAAGATCTTTTCCTTTTCCTTTGCCATGATTAGCGTGGCTTCCGGTGTAGGCTTGCTGCTGCCCGGATTCTTCCCATTCTTGGTCGGCCCGCTAGGGCTTTCCAGTTACTCCATTCACCGCTCCACTCTACTCCTACTTGGTCTGCTGAGCTTCTTGTCTCCGGCAGGGATTGCCCTGCTCCTTTGGAGGCACAAGGAGACCCTCAACCCCGAGAGGAAGTTCTCTGGATTCAAGAACCTGGGATACCTCGCAAAATTCGGTATTGTGGGAGGAGCGATAGGCTTCGGAGCGGGTTTCATCATCCCGATCGTGGGGACCTGGTTCTATCTTCGATTCGCGGTCGGGGACGCATACTCGGGGCCGTTGCTCGCGGTTTCGAGCATCCTCATCGGTCTTGCGGCCTTTGCGAGCCCAAGGCTGGCGAAGAGGTTCGGCCAGCTGAACGCGATAATGCTCACGACGGGCTCTTCGATGGTCTTCATGCTGAGCATGGCCTTCATCCCCGAAGTGAACGTCGCCGCTCTCTTCTACATCGTGCGCACCGGACTCATGAATATGTCGGGGCCCCTGATGGACTCATTCTCGATGAGCATGTTCCCGCCTGAACAGCGAGGACTAGTAAGCGCCGTGACAAACACAACCTTCAGGCTCCCCAACAGCGTGAGCACCTTGTTCGGTGGGCTTATCCTAGGCTTGGGGCTCTTGGAGCTCCCGTTCATCATCGCCAGTGCGTTCTACATTCTGGGCCTAGTAGCTTTCTTCTTCTTCTTCGTGGCCAACTCGAAGTACCGGGACTACGCCAAGCGGGCCAAGGATGCCAGCCCCAAGCCTTCCTGAACAAAGGCCTTCTACGACAGGGTAAAACTAGGCCGAGATACCACACCCCTCTTCCGGGGCTCAGATATGGCAACATTCTGGTCCCAACCACTGCGGCTCGAAAAAGAAGCGGGTTTTTGGTCTAGGTCAATTTTCCATTCTACCCTACCATGCCGCTTCAGTCCCTCGAACTCCTGCCAGTCCTTAGACACCGTCCCAAGTGGTATTATCGAAGTTGATATCGATATTGCTGGTCAGCACGGATAGGTAAGAAGAAAGTTCACACGCTATTGTTATCTGGCGCAGTCCGCTTAATCGAAGTCGTGACCCGGGTCGTAATCAAGGCAGAACGAGTTGGAGAATCTCTAACGCTGCGATTGCCATTGAAAGTCGTCGAACAGGAAGACATTCGTGACGGCGACTTGGTCGATATAGAGATGAGCAAGGCAAAGAAGAGCTGGTTTGGAAGGACGCCGGGGATTGGGCCAATGACAAGAGAAGACGAGTTGGACACCCACGATTGACTCCTTCCTTCTGGTGAACAACCACAGGCCAACAGCTTTCCCTCGCTCCTTAGGGTTGGGCATTAAATCTGCAAACTAGTTGGATTAGTGGTTCAAATCGATGGCGAGATCGGCAGCGTCGCTTTCAGTTCCGGTTACGATCCTCGTTCCGGGTGACCTAAGAGTCAAGATGATTCAGTTCGGAATCTCGCCCTCCAGAGTTGCGAGAAAAGCATTCGAAAGAGAAGTGAAAGTAAGAGAAGACTTGGTTCGTCTAGCTAAAGTAAGGGAGAAGGACCCACGAATCAAACTCGAGGATATAGGTAAGCGGTCAAGAAGAATCAGATGGCTAATGGAAGAATAAGGTAGCGCAAAAGGGGCTCGAACAAATCAAGTCCACGACATGCAATAAGTAAACGCGGACACCATCCCTCCATCGGCCTACAGTTGCCAATGCCGTTCAACACTTCCCGCACAGTTTCGTCGACTTTGAATGTCCCAATGACCCGCGCCAAATGTTGCTAGCTCCGTTCCCCTGCGAGGTCACCGATTGCGTTTCGGAAGTACCCCCCTTGCGACATGGGGATTCTTTGGTCCAGGGGGATGTTTTATGTCCCCCGAGGATACACTAAACTATTACCGTAAACCATTGTTCCCGTTCCCTCCGAGGGGAACTGTCTGCAAGACATATTTTGACCGCTCATTTCGAATTTCCCACAAAACAGGGGTCGAGTTATCCCCCATAGGAGACGCTTAGCTGGTCGCTTTTTGACAGGCTGGTTAGCCAAATCTTACTCCCCATCTAATTTTGAACCCTGGAGGGGAACATGGCATATGTCAACGAAGAGCCTGAAGCTATGGTGGAACAAAGAATCGATGGGGAACGGGAATGTACTCGGCTTTTTGTTTGGGGACAGGGACGAAACGATCAAGGCCGCGAACTTGACGATAGAAAGAATGAAGCTAGTGAATACGTTATCAATGACCCGGAGGGAGCTCAGGTTCTTCGCCAAGGAACTCGAATCGGGAAAGCTCGGCGTGAAGTACAGCTATCACAATTTCTATACGAAGCTCATCCGCAAACTCCT
>DASYXJ010000044.1:0-3480 GCA_035935095.1 Nitrososphaerales archaeon
CTCGCGTTCAAACGTCTGGAGGACGTTAACATGGCCGATGGCACCCGTTACTTGGTTTCCGGGTCTGTACTGTGAAATGGGCTTGTTATCCCCCAGAACTATCGTGTCGGGAGGGACGCAGCATGCGGTTTCCAGGTGGACGGGCCAGAGGGAGTATATGCGCCCCCAGTTGGCGAGGTAGCGCAGCGGGTCCCCGATCGCGTACTGCAGGATGTCGTCGACCTTTCCTACGAGGACCTGGAAGGCGCCGGACTTTTGCTGCTGGGCGACTACCAAAGCTCGCGCCTCCCTGCGAGGACAAGGGCGAAGGCCATGGGGACGAAGAGCATCCCCATGAAAAGTGTGACCATCCAGTCGGAGGCGAGGCCCAGGGCCAGGGGCTTGTACGCGGACGCCCAGGCGTAGAGGAACATGGACAGGACGTCGAAGACGATGAACATCAGAAGATAGGCGTAGTACTGCATCATGAAGTGCATCTTGCCTGCCCCCTGCGGGACCTGGCCGCACTCGAAGGGGGCGTTCTTCAGGGGGTTCGGGCGCTTTGGGCCGAAGAGCTTGGGGAGGACGACCACAGGCAGGGTGAACACTACGCCGACGAGGCCCATGACGAAGACGGTCCCGATGTCTCCGAAGAGAGCCATGAAAAAAGCGAGCCTCTCAGTCTATTTAAGATTGGTGTAGCTGGATTTCATGAGACGAGACCTGCGAATCTGGAGAGCAGCGGCGACCCAGAGGAAGACCACAGCACCGGTGACCGCAGCAATCTGGACGATTTCTGGGATGGCAAGAGGTCCCGGGGAAGCACCTTGACCTGAGTTCTGTGGGAAGGAGGTTGTAGAAGAAAACGTAGAGATTTGACTCGTTGTAGAGAGCAAAGCTGATGATAAGGCTGAGGTCGTCTGAGTAGAGGTAGTCGTGGTTACCTTCTGAGTGACCTGGAACACCAAGTTGATTTTGACCGGCTGAGTATCGACTGCGAAGTTGACCCCCTGACTCAGATAGGTGGGAGGAGGACGGGCCGTGAACCTGTAATTGCCCGCGGGGAGGACGAATCTAATCTGAGACCCGTTCGTGGACTGATTGAGCGTCTGATTGCCAGCACCCCAGGATGTTCCGTTCGCGAGGCCTGACTCAGTCAGGGTTACCGGACGGAAATAGTGTGGCCTTACACCTGTTGGGATCACAGAGATGGTGCCAGACACTAGGTTGGTCGCCAGCATGTCTCCAGTGAAAGGGTCGTAGGCGATGCCAGTTGTCTCGAGGCCGGCACCAATGTTGCCGACGAAGGTTCCGTTTGTGGGGTCGAAGACTTGGATAAAGTTGCCGCTGGTGATGTAGATTCGGCCGAGGGGGTCCTGGGCGATCTGCCCAGAGTTACTGTCCACAATGGCGGCATGAATTGAAGCAAGTATGGTGCCAGCTCGCGGGTTGATCTTGTACAAGGTCTCCGCAGCGTGTTGGCCTCCCCAGAAATTGAATCCTAGGGCGTAGAGATAGCCATCGGAAGCGAAAAAGACATTCTGGATGTAGGTGAAATAAGGCGCAGGAGGGAAGTCGATTGTACGGACGACTGTGTTCGTTGAAGTGCTGAAGACAGAGATTGACCCGTTGTCTCCCATCCAAGTGCCGTAACTAGAAACGAAGATGTTGCGCGTGGACGGGTCGAAGGTCATCCCTTGGTCGCCATTTCCGGCGTAAGTCCGAGACACAACCGAGTCGGTGGTGACGTTGATAACAGAGATTCTGCCCAACTCGGTGGCGTACAAGAAGTCAGTTGAGGGAACATACAGGACGCCGTAGACCCAGGAAGTTCCCAAAGATATGAGGTCGACGAAGTGCCCATCGGCGCCGTTGTAGACGGAGATGTCGCCGCTCCCATAGTCAGCCACGTAGACGCGCCCGTTGGCTGGGTCGAAGGCCCCGTAGGAGGACTGGTGCGGGAAGTTGGTCCTCACATCGACCCGAGCTGAGTCGAGCCAACTCGTGTAGGAATCTCCGATGACGACCAGCTGCTGCAGGCCCGGGGAACCCTGGGTCGGAGCGTAGACCAAGCCATTGGATGTGTCGACGGCGAGAGAGAATGGATTCGGAGCTATTCCGTTGGCGGGAATAACGTTGCCTTGAACGGGTGAGGACATACCTGGGAAAATGGTCTCCGATACTGTCGGGAGAGTGAGCGCGCTTTCTTGGGCCCCAGCTGGTAGAGGGACGAGGGGCCCAGCAAACAGCACTAAATTCGAAATGAAGAGAAGGAGCGGAACTGCGGTTCGGAGTGAATGGATGAAACTCCAACTTTCGCCATGCAACGCAATTTCAAGGAAAATAGAACCAAACGATACTTAAGATAATCTACCAGGATGTGCGAAGACGATTATCGATGCCCCTCATTGAGGGGTCGCCTGGCTAGTCTATCCCATGGACTTCCTCGGCTTCGTCCTTGAGGAAGGAGTTGAGGAGCTTCGACTCTCTGAAAAAGTCCCTTATGGAAAGGACACCAAAGAGGGTCCCGTCGTCGTTCTCGACGACGAGATGGCGGATTCCGTTTTCCATCATCAGTCTGACGGCCTTCGACGGGCGGTCGGACCGCTTGACGCTGACAAGCTTCTTTGTCGCGACTGTGTCCAGTTGCGCGCTGAGTTGAGTCCCTTTGGCCACCGCCCTGACGACGTCCCTTTCCGAGATGACCGCTTCTGCCTTGACTGGACTGACGGAGGAGGCGACCACAAGGAGGCCTATCTTCTCCCTCGCGAATACTTCGGCGGCCTGGCGGATGGTCGCGCTGGAAGGGATGGTGACTGGAGCGCGCTTGATCAGCGCCTCGACCCTCAACGCGCTACTCCTGCGGAAGTCCGCGCCTCGATGGGGACGTAGGGGGTGAGCGGAGGACCGATGTATTCTGCCAGAGGCCTGATTATCCTGTTGTCAGCGTACTGCTCGAGGACGTGCGCAAGCCATCCGGGTGCGCGTCCGACCGCGAAGACGGGGGTGAATAGATAGCTGGGGATGCCGATGTGGTTGAGCGCCAGCCCTGAAAAGAGGTCGACGTTCGGGTACAGGTTCTTCTCTTCGCGAAGGATGGTCTCAGCCCTTTCGAGGATCTCCAGTGCCTGTTTCTCCTTTTCGGAGCGGGCGAATTTGTGAGCCATCTCCTTCAGTATCTTTGCCCTGGGGTCCATGGTCCTGTAGACTCTGTGGCCGAAGCCGTTGATCTTTGATTTGGTGGCGAGCTTCGCCCTGATGTAGGCGTCGGCCTTCGCAGGGGTCCCGATTTCGTTGGTCATTTCGACCACCTTCTCGTTCGCTCCACCGTGAAGGGGTCCCTTCAGCGCGCCGACCGCGCCAGTGACGGCGGAGTACATGTCGGAGAGAGTGGAGGCTATGATCCTGGCCGTGAAGGTGGAGGCGTTGAACTCGTGGTCGGCGTGAAGGATGAGCAGGACGTCCATCAGTCTTGTGTCGTCCTTACTCGGCACCTCGCCC
>DASYXJ010000045.1:0-14386 GCA_035935095.1 Nitrososphaerales archaeon
GTCAGACGCTAGCTTATGCGGGAGCAGGCCCGCCGCAATACTGAACTCAATGAGAGAATCATCCGACAAGGAAAAGACGAGACTGCCGGGTGATACCTATGAGGAGTGGCTGGGGACTCAGACCGAGCACCGAGGGAAGGCCAAGAACCGGGAGACGAATACCCCAACATCATGTGATGTTTGGATAGAAAAACTGGTCCAGATCGAGATTCGGCAGTCCAGGGGAGAAGGGAAGCGCTCGCATTGCGTCTCCAAGAGCATTGCTATCGCCGAACTCCTTTGTTAAAGGGCCTATTCTCAGACGAAATCTTGGCAAAATCCGATGAAAAGCGGCATTTACTGACCGAGAACGCACAAATATGAAAACCCCGCGAGTTTGCCCTGTTGCAGATACTCGATTCGACTCTCAGGGAAGGCGAGCTCTTCAAAGTCTTGCCGGCAGAAACCAGGGTCAAACTCGCTTCCAGACTGGGGGAGTCAGGGGTGAGAAGGGTTGAGGTTACGGTTCACTACCCGCCGAGGACGAGGTTCGAAGACAACGTCCGGGTAGTCCGGGCACTCGAAGACGGAGGCGCCGAGGTCATCCTCCATGGACGTGCCACGCCAGAGGACCTTGCTTCCATGTCAAAGTACGAAGTCGAGGGGTGTGCCCTTTACATAGCGGTAAGCAAGATTCACCGGGAACACAAACTCCACGGAATCACGGAGGATGAAGCAATAGAAAGATTGGCAGAATCTGTCAGTCGCGCGAAGGAACTAGGTTTCCGTTACATCAGGGCGACCCTAGAGGACGCCTCCAGGGTTTTCATGGAGGAAGGCGACCAAGGTCTTGAACTCGTCCGTACCTCAGCCGAGAGGCTAAGGTCTGCAGGGGCTACACTCCTGAGCCCGCCGGACACCTCGGGGTTAATGACTCCCCAGAACGCAAGGGCATTTTTCAGCAAGGCCAGATCGCTGAGCGTCCTGCCCATGGCCGCACATTTCCACAATGACTATGGTTTGGCATCTGCCAACACCATCGAAGCTGCGCTCGGAGGGGCAGAGGAGTTGCATGTCACGTTGATGGGGGTCGGCGACCGGAACGGAATCGCCGACATGTATGAGGTGGTCGCGACCCTTGAAGATGTTTACGGGGTCGACACAGGGATTGAACGAAGGTCCCTAAGGCCGCTGTACGGTTTCTTCTCCAAGATTGCCACCGTGGAACTTCCTTGGCGCCATCCTCTCTCTGAAGCCGCGCAGACCATAAGGGCCGGAGTGCACCAATCAATGACGGTCAAGAGGAAGGATGGATACATACCGGCCAAGAAGCTCACCCATGACTTCGGTGAACCGCTCTACGCAATAGGCCCCTACCTGAGCCACAACCTCGTTCAGACCATCTTGGCGCCGTATTCGGAGATCGGTTTGCAAGACTCGCGAAAGGTCGCCGAGGCCCTTGCAGTCAGGTTCAATGGAAGCGCATCTGGCCTCAATGCGGTCAAGGCGGCGATATTCGACGAAACGGGAATCGAGGTGCCTGAACACGAACTGAGAAGGTACTTCGTCCCTGAAAGGTTCTACGTCCTGCTCAAGCTCAACCCACAATACCCGGCGCAGGATTTGATTGCGGAGATATCCGAGCTTGAAGGAGTAGACGGCGTCGATGAAGTCTACGGGGACGCGGATGTCGTGATAAGGGCCCGAGCCTACCCCGGCAAACAGAATCCGATAGCAGTCATAAAGCAAAGGTACTCTCACCTAATCCAGGAGATCAAGGTTATGATGACGGATTAGGTGGAAAACTGAGTCGAACAATATTCTCTAAGATCTGGGACGGGCATCTTCTGGCAAAGGGGGACGACGGTCGTTCTCTAATCTACGTAGACAGGCATCTGACGCATGAGGTCACCTCTCCCCTGGCCTTCGAATCGCTCAGGAGTGCAGGCAGGAAGGTTAGGCGCCCCGACCTGACATTTGCGACCATGGACCACAACGTTCCGACTGGGGATAGGAGTGTGCCTCCCGG
The DNA here is from genome assembly GCA_035935095.1 of Nitrososphaerales archaeon. GTDB lineage: Archaea > Thermoproteota > Nitrososphaeria > Nitrososphaerales > Gagatemarchaeaceae > UBA183. The sequence goes on from DASYXJ010000045.1 coordinate 2,009, forward strand.
AGACCCGATGTCTGCGAAGCAGATGGCTGCCCTCGCCACCAACACGAGAGAGTTTGGCATTACATGCTTCGACTTGGACAGCAGGTCTCAGGGAATCTCGCATGTGATTGGCCCGGAGCTTGGTCTCACAATCCCCGGAATCACAGTTGTCTGTGGGGACAGTCATACGTCCACCCACGGGGCTCTGGGGGCTCTTTCCCTCGGCATTGGCACAAGTGAAGGGGAGCATGTCTTCGCGACCCAGACCCTCTGGATCAAGAAACCCATGGAGATGAAAATGGTCCTGAATGGAGCACTCTCAGAGGGTGTTTCCGCGAAGGACGCCGTGATGTGGATCATCAGGTCGATAGGGACAGGTGGCGCCATTGGTCATGTAGTGGAATTCGGGGGGTCGACCGTCTCTGCTATGACATTGGAAGAAAGGATGACGATTGCGAACATGATTATTGAGGGGGGAGCAAGGACGGCCATAATCGAACCTGACGAGAAAGTCTTCGATTATGTCCACGGCCGGCCCTACGCCCCCCGGGGAGAAGACTGGAGCGAAGCTTTGGAATACTGGAAGACCCTCAAGTCCGACAACAATGCCGCCTATGATTCTTCGTATTCCTTCGATGTGAGCACTCTGGAGCCTCAGGTGTCATGGGGAACCAATCCAGCGATGACGGTCGGGGTCTCCGAAACGGTCCCCCTCCCCAGAGATTTTGCTGAAAAGGGGGAGAGAGCCGCCGCCGAGAGGGCGTTGATTTACATGGGCCTCGCCGGAGGGGAAAGGATCACCGACATCCCGGTCGATAGGGTCTTCATAGGGTCCTGCACAAACGCGAGGGTCTCCGACCTCCTCGAAGCCGCCAGGGTGATTGGCGACAGGAGAGTCGCTCCCGGCGTGCGAGCGATGGTGGTCCCCGGCTCGCAGCAGGTCAAACGAGACGCAGAGAAGCTTGGGCTGGACAAGATCTTCACTCGAGCCGGCTTCGAGTGGAGAAACTCGGGCTGCAGCCTCTGTATTGGGATGAACGATGACAGGCTTTCCCAGGGCGAAAGGTGCGCGGCCACATCGAACAGGAACTTCGAAAACAGGATGGGTCCGGGAGGACGAACCCACCTCATGAGCCCCATGGCCGCTGCCGCTTCGGCTGTGGTCGGGAAGTTGGCCGACCCGCGGGATGTGGGGATACTTGCCACTGCTGAGCTCGGGTTGATTGAGGACCATGCCTGAGCCAGTGAAGACAATCGTCGGCAAGGCGGCACCCCTTGCCTCGGATGACATTGACACGGACCAAATCATTCCCTCACAGTTTCTGAAGGTAACGGAGAAGGCCGGTCTGAGCAAGTATTTGTTTCATAGACTAAGGTACGACAATGCCGGCAGACTGACGGGGGACTTCGTCCTTGACCGACCAGAATTTCGGGGAGCCAAGGTCCTGGTGGCTGGGAAGAATTTTGGAATTGGGTCGTCCAGAGAGAATGCCGTTTGGGCGCTCTTGGACATGGGGGTCAAGTGCGTCGTCGCTTCTTCCTTTGGAGACATTTTCTACAACAACGCCGCGAGGAATGGGCTGCTGTGTGCAAAATTGTCAGAACCCGAGCTTCTAAGGTTGAGGGAAATGGCCGGGGGCGGGGGCTTGGCGATTGCGATTGACCTAGAGGCCCAAACACTCTCCTATGGAGGCGACGTGGTTCGATTTCAGATGGAGGGGCACGTCAAGGAAAGGTTGTTGAACGGGATTGACGAGATCGGCTTAACCATCACCAGGTACGACGAAGCGATCCGCAGGTATGAGGGAAGTTCGCCTCCATACACGCGACCCTCGGCCCGGGCTCTAGGGCGACCCGAGCGAGAGCCATAAGCCCGCCTAACTCGAACGCGAAACAGAAATTGCCCTATGCTTCGAAACACCGGGCGGGCGCCATCCCAGCATAAAGAAGAGGCGTCCCTTCAAGGCCTTACGCTAACTTATACGGGAGCACATCCGCCGCGATTTCGAGCTCAAATGAGAGAATCCCCCGAGAAAGAGAAGACGAAACTGCCTGGTGATACCTATGAGGAGTGGCTAGGGACTCAGACCGGACAACATGTGAAAGCCAGGAGCCGGAAGACAAACACGCCGGCGTCATACGATGTTTGGATAGGAAAACGGGTCCAGTCGGAGATTCAGCGGTCCAGGGGTAAAGTGAAGCATAAGAGCAGGGCCCCCAAGAGAAAGGCCCGTAAGTAGAAAACACCAGAGAGTTTCGTCCAACTTCGTTATATAGGTCCCAGGGATACAAACCAGTATGACATTCGCACGCAGAAAGAAGTGGGAAGTTATTCGAAAGCGCAGACACTCTTCTCACCAACACACGCTTGAACAGCGTTCCGAGCGCTCCTCGTAAGTCGCATCATTGGACCAACTGCCTGAGTCGAACTCCGCGTTGACGTTGTCAGTGTGAGGGTTTCGCACTTTAGTCGTTGCGTTTGAACGTAAAAAATGGAAAAGAGACCCACTAGGTGTGGATCTCTATGTTTCCGCCGCTAAGGGTTCCAGAGGCGCTGTAGCCGTTCGAGAGCGAGATGCTGAAGTAGTCGTTGCCGGCTCCTGGCTCGCCGTTGTCCGTTGCAATGATAGTGTAGGTCATCGACACGCCGTTCACTGTCGCCTGACCTGAGAATGTTCTTGTGTTTCCGGTACCGCTGTAAGAAGTTACGCTGCTGGTCGAGACTCGGACTCCGTTGGAGTGGTCAATGTACTCGACGTGGCCGCTGAGTTTGCAGTCCTGGTGATAACCTGCATGGAATCCGAAAGTGTCTTTCCCGCCGCTAGGGGCTATCCAACCCCCGGCCGTCACGAAGTCCTTCAGGCATGCTGGAGGAGGCGGAGGTGGGCATGAGATGTCGCTATGCGCACTGGAGACTATCACCCTGATGCCGCCAGCGGCGGTGAGATCGAGTGCGTTCACGGTTATGCTGTTTCCTGGACCAACGATCTGCTCATTGATGACCAGGTTCAGGACACCTGGCACTGAGACGGCCTGGTTGGGCGATTCCGAGACCGTGATGTGCTGTCCGGCGACGGTGAGACTTGCAATGTCGCTGAAGCCCGACACGCCTGAACAGGTGGCTCTGGATTGCGAGAACAACGCCTCGGCGGTTATCTGGTTTGGTGACCCAGGAAGTAGTACGATCTCTGCCACGGCAGCCTGGCTCTCCGCCTGGCCGCCTGACCCCATGGTGACTGATAGGAGAACTTGGGCGTCGACGGCGGATGTCTGTACATTCACGGGGGTCGCGCTGATGAATCCGCCGTTTGGCGGAAGCGGACCCGTGTCTGCAAAAGATATTGTGCCTAAAGGTGGAACGGTTGCGAGAACTCCAATTGCTCTACCGCTGTACTGAGTTGAGGTTCCGCTAGTATTCCATGCATGGACTGGAGCAATTGCCATTGACGTTGCGAACAGAACAAGTGTGATTGCTGCAAGAGCGCCTAATATTTTCTTCATTTTCGTCCTCAGTTGCTCTAATGATGGATTGAGGTTATGTATCTAGCGAATCCGTAGTCGGTAAGACTCTCTCAGAACATTGTACTTCGCTGAATTTAATCAACATGCCAATCTGGAATATCAATTCGCAAACAGGGCGAGTGAACCCTGCAATAAGAAAAAACGGAGCCTAGGCCCAGATGGGCCTGTAGGCTAACAGCGTTTCGGTTGACGTAACGCCTTGCATTCCGGCAATCTTCGTAACTGAGGAGAGGACCTCGTCTTGGTTCTTTCCGTATACAGTCGCTAGGATGTCGAATTCGCCTGGTACGACGGATGCATTGCGGATCTGTGGGTGCTGCTCGAAGGACTGAAGGACCTTCTGCGCATTCTCGTTGACTTGCAACAGGACCAGCGCCAGAGCGTCAGTCGCCTGAACGTTCTTGCCGTTGACAAAGCCTTCGAAAGGCGAGTAGGTTCTTGTGCATGTGACCCCAGCGAAGGACCGGATCTTGTTGACCAGTTCGTAAATCTGCTTCTGGTCTGCATTCTTGAGCTCGATCGCGAGATCGAACCTGCCGGTGACTGGTGAGAAGTAGGTGATTCCCTGAGTGTGCTTTAGCTGCTCAGTAACTGCACTGAGCATCCTTGGCTGAACAGATGCTAGGATGGTAGTCGGATTTTGGTTGGTAGTTATCATTGTATTTCACATTGTCATACCTGTGACACTATATAAACATAGCTAATCGGAATGTGGCCCTTATTACACCCTGCCTGAGTACCGATGCGTGCGCACCAAGGCCGTCTCACCCTCGCAAAAGAATGGAGTTCCGGTGAGCGAAGCCGTGTCGAAGATTATCTCGGGGAACTACATAGTTCTCGAATCACTCAGGATGAAGATCGTCAATTATCACTCGCTCGGCGCTATGATTTCATCCGAAGTTGAGGAACTCACTGGGAAGAAGGCCCTGATGACGACGATTGTGGTGGCGATCAAGCGGTTCTCGGACGGCCTGGGCAAGGGGAGAATCGAAAACATGTCGGCCGGCTTGAAGGACGCCAAGCTCGAGCTCGCGGGGGGGATGGTTGACATGACTGTCGCGGGGAAGGCCGCCCAGCATCATCAGTTCCTGCAGGCCTTCCTGAAATTGCAGGGAAAGTTCGGCGGCACGCCCTACGTCTTCCAGTTGCCCAACTCGGTCAAAATCATTGCAGAAGAGAAAGACGCGAAACTTCTCGAGGAGGCGCTTTGGGGAAACTACGAGACGTCGCTCAAAAAGAACGTGGCCAAGATTACGATTCGGCTGTCTCCCTCCGCGGAGAAGGTGCCTGGAATCACTTCGTACATCACAGAGTTGCTCTTCCGGAATGGCGTGACCATTCTCGACGCGTTCTTGAGCTACGAAGACGTCGTGTTGGTAACGCAGGAGAGAATGGCGGCCAAGGCCTACCAGGTTCTGACCGAAGAGATTTCAAAATAGTCAACCTCAGACGACAACCCCAGGGGCTTTTCTGTGACGGGAGTTGGTTAATGCGAACTCCCGCTACTTCGTTGAAGTCCTGATCTACCCTCCCTCGTGGTGGGTCCTGGATTGTTTTCCAGCAACAGCATGCCTCCAACATACACTCGGGGCATTCGCTTGGGGACTTACTGATTCTGCATTCACCTGGTTCGCAGTGGCAGTCGGCACATCTGATGACAGCCATCACAGATTTCCTCGTGAATGAGAAGAAAAAATGGGAGTAGGCGTAGGACGTGTCAATCCCCTTTTGCCTCTCTATTCTACATCGAATGGGCCTTCGCGTTGTGTTCCCTCAGCTCTTGCTGAGTTGCGAAGGTCGCACCGCATGCAGGGCACTTGAATTCCTGCGTAGGTTTGCTTGACATGTGCAGCTTACCGTGTTCCTTGAGTTCGCTCTCGGTTTCGAAAGAGGCGCCACAGGTCGGGCATTGGTGGGACGAACTACTCTTGGGAATCGCGAGCGAAGTTACTCCGCCCAGGACTAGCCCGAATATCGCGTGAGCGACCAGTCCGCCACCGACCATCGTAGGCATCCCCATCAGAGCTGGCATCAACATCGTCATCATTGGAATGAAGGAGACTACGAATGCAGCGAGGCCCGCGACCCCGCCGAGCACCAAGGCTCTACCGGTGGTCTTCAGTCCCAACCTCGAGACTTTGGCTAGGAGGACACCGAATATTGCTCCTATGACTAGCCCCGCGACAAGGTGGAGAGTCCATCCTGCGACCCATGACATCGAGCCCATGCCCAGGAGCATCGCAGCGGCTACGAAGAAGGGCGCTCCGCCTGTGCCAGGGATTGGCATCATGAGGGCTATGGCCCCAACGGCGAGCGCGCCGATGAGTCCCCCTAGGATCGCATAGGAGATTGTCCTGGTTGTTTGAGAGTAGGCCACTCCTTAGTTCGCCCCTAGAGCCGCGTCGATTCTCTTCCTGTATACCTGTGCTGGAACTGCTCCGATAATCTTGTCCAATATGCGACCATCTTTGAAGATGATCACCGTCGGGATGCTCATGACATCGTAGCGGGCTGCAAGTACTTGGTTGAGGTCTGTGTCGACCTTTGCAAAGTTGACCCTGCCGTCATATTCGTTGGAGAGCGAATCGATTATCGGGCTGACCATTTTGCATGGTCCGCACCAGTCCGCGTAGAAGTCCACTACCGCCGGTGTTGAGGACTTCAGGACTGCGCTCTCGAATTCCCCGTGGTTCAAGTGTCGTACTGCGTTTCTGTTTCCGTTGTCTGACATATTTCTCGAATACGTGGTTCGCTACCGCAAAGATAGACTTGTCTTTCAAGGGTCAAACCCAAGATTTGACAGATGATTCATGCCAAAAACTGAGGTAAGATTATAAGTCTGAGTTTGAACTTGGAGTTGAATGAAGTACAATATCGTAGCCCCATTGGGCGAGAACCTTGAGTCCATCTTCGCGGCTGTCCACGAGTTTCCAACCGAGAAGATATACCTGATTTCAAGGGGCAAGCATGCAGAGAAGATAGATGAACTAAGGTCGGTCACGGACCGGCTCCGTATCGGTATTCAGGTTGTGGACGCCAAGGGGAGCCTACTCGAGGGAATGTTCAAGATATTCGGTCAAATCAAATCGGCCGCCAAGGAAGACACGCTGCTGGTGGACGTCTCTTCGGGGGACAATCTCGAAAATTGCGCCGCTCTTGCTGCGTCCTATGTCAACGGGCTAAAGGCCTTCGCAGCGGTGGAAGGCCAGATCATGATGCTGCCTGTGCTGAAGTTCTCCTACTACAGACTCCTCCCTGAGAGGAAGCTCGCAATCCTGGGGTTCCTGAAAACGCAACCCGACTGCTGCAGTTCGCTGGAAGAATTGGCGCAAAGGACCCGGATGAGTCTTCCTCTTGCCTCATATCATGTCAATGGGACGGCGAAGGTCGAAGGGCTGGTGTCGCAGGGCCTGGTCGAGGTCCACACCGGGCCTCGCGGAAAAGTACAAGTCATGCTGACCGAGATGGGGAGGATGATTGCCGAAGGTCTAGTAGAGGCCCCTGCGGCTGAACTGGTTCAGACCCATTAGGCCGTTGGAAGGGCACATGCGGCCCTAAGACCCCGTTCGAGGGTGAAAATGGCGATGGCTAGCAAACCGAAAGAGCCCAATTTGATTTGGATTTGATAGTCGTAGAGGAGGATCCCCAAAGCGCCTAGAGCTCCGCCAACGCCACCAAGAACTGCAAGGAGTGGGACCAAGTAGTAGCATGGACACGCCCCGGCAACAAAAGCTGCCAGGACACCTACCATTCCGGTCTTCCTGTACGAGCCTTTCAAATTCGGAAAGGTCCGAATCTCGTAAATCGAGGCGACCAAGACGATTCCTGACAGAACCGAAATCGTGATGTCGAGCAAGAGGACGGGGACCCTGCTTGGGTCGATGTACGAGGCGAAGTAAGGCGACACGAAGTAGAACTCGTCCAGGTACAGGAACAATAGGGAAGTCACACCTGCGATCACGAGGCTCAGAAACGCGTATGCGGGTCTTCTTAGAGCAGTGAATATCTGAACTGCCAGACTTACCCACCGCCAAGGCTGGTGATGGCTTGTTGGAAGACGCTTTCAGGCTGCGCCCCTGAAATCATGACATACTGCCCCGTTGGTCCGACTACGAAGAAGGTCGGAGTCCCTTGCACTCCGGCAGCCAGGCCAGATTGAAAGTTTGAATCAATCAATGAGTTGTACTGTCCGCTATTCATCGACTGGGTGAATTCAGTGAGATTCAGGCCCAACTGCCCCGCATAACTTAGCATCAACTGCTGCGTGACCCAGCCGGAGTTGACTTGGCCCTGGTTTGAGTACAGGAGGTCGTGGAACTGCCAGAACTTACCCTGCTCTCCCGCCGCATAGGCCGCGCTGGCAGCAAGCCTCGAGTCAGAGTCGTAGATTATGAAATCGCGCCAAACCAGTTTGGCCTTGCCGGGGTCGACGAGGTTTTGCACTACAGAAGGCTCCTGAGTCTTGAACCAATAGTCACAGGTGGGACACTGAAAGTCCCCGAATTCATATATCGTGAACGAAGCCGACTTTGACCCCATTACAGGATTCTGCGGCGAAATCGATAGAGGGAGGACCCTGCTGTTACTCCCGCCCGGAGCCTGGGTCGCGAGGTACGTTCCTACGATCACTACGAGTCCCAGCACGATCAATATCCAAACGTAGATTGACTTGCCTCTCCGATTCCGTCGTCGGCTCTTTCTAGACAACCAAAGCCAACTTATCTGAGATTCTTGGGATATTTACGAAGACCGCTTAACCATTCAATCCCTCACTTGCAGGCCGCGAAGAACCAGAACGGGGGGTGAGTGTGCGAAGGGGGAGGAGGTCTGAGACTTACAGAGTTTCAAAATATGATTTGAATGTTAAAGCCAACCTGTTAATACGATAACTCGGTTTAGGATTTCGAGAATCATGCCAGAATTCACATGCGCGACGTGTGGCGCATCGTTCCCGACCCAAGAGGCTTTGATGCAGCACAACATGGCTGCTCATGGCCAGCCACATGCACCTCAGGGACCGCAGCGCTTCACTTGTCTGTCGTGTGGGGCCCCGTTCGCAACGCAAGCAGAGCTTCAGGCACACACCAAAGCCACGCACGCGATGTAGGTGGAATGATGCACAGCCAAGAAGAAGCCGGCCCGACGTCCAACAGCGTTTTACCGGCCGTCCCTTATTTTGCTACTATTGCGCCAGCACCAAGCTCCCCTAACATGACTCCCAACCTTTCTGTGGCAAGAACGGATGTGGAGGCTTGACTGGATTGAATCAGCCCTATGATGTAGTCGTGGTCGGGGGGTCGGCGGCTGGACTCGCAGCAGCCACCTATGCTACGAGGCAGGGCCTTAGGACTGTGGTGATAACCAAGGACGTGGGAGGGCAGATGCTCCTGACGAATGAAATTCAGAACTATCCCGGGTACGCGAGCGTCAGCGGCTTCGACCTCTCTACGAAACTCAAGGAGCAGGCAGAATCATACGGGGCGGAGTTCGTCTACGAGGAAGTTACTGGAATTGAGGAGAGCAAGGATTGCCCCGAGCTCTGCTTCAACGTCAGAACCACCGGGGGAGAGTACAACGGGAGCACAGTGATCTTAGCCTTCGGAAAGACGCCCAAGAACCTCGGGGTGCCGGGGGAGAAGGAGCTGAACGGAAAGGGCGTGTCATACTGCGCCATCTGCGACGGCCCTCTCTTTCGCGGGAAGACTGTAACGGTGGTGGGGAGCGGGGACCAGGCCCTGGAAGCAGTGAACTATCTCGCAGGTGTGGTCAAGACTGTCTACCTTGTTCACCGATATGACAAGCCGATCGGGAGCGAGGAATACATCACACTAGTATTGTCTCTTCCCAACGTGAAAGCGGTGCCAAATTCACGCGTCGAAGAGCTCAGGGGGAACGGCAGACTTCAGGTCATTATCCTGGAGAACACTAACACGAAGGAGACGACTGAGTTGGCAAGCGAGGGCATATTCATCGAGATTGGGTACATAGCCAAGACTGAGTTCGTCAAGCAGCTGGTAAGGCTAAACGGTAGGGGGGAGGTGGAAGTAGACAGGGAAGGAAGGACATCCAACCCCGGTATCTTCGCTGCCGGAGACGTCACCGATACCCCGTACAAGCAGGCCGTAATATCTGCCGCCCAGGGCTCTATCGCTGCTCTTTCCGCGTACAACCATATCCAGAGGATCAGAGGGAAGACGGCAGCGAGGGCCGACTGGCGTTCGATAGCGCCTATTGTAAGGAAAAGTGCGTGATAGGCAAAGAATGACCTCGAACGAGTCTCCGGACGAGATCCGCGTGTTGTCTCGAGGCGAACCAGAGAGATTACCCGGCGGGGTTGTAATTGAGGGATTCCCGGAGTCTGGCCTCGCTGGTACGATCGCATCTACCTGTCTCATCGCTTCCCTGCAACTGAATCTGGTGAGCGAGATCTCTTCCGATTATTTCCCGCCCCTCGCTACGGTGATGGATGGGAAGGTTCAAGCCCCCGCACGCATTTATGCGGACAACAAGAGTAACATAGCAATCTTCCTCGGAGACTTCAGTCCTAGCCTGAAGGCCTCGCATTTTCTCTCCAGATTGATAATTGACTGGGCGAAGAAGAAAGGGGCCGGGTTTGTCCTCACTTCCTTCAGCGTTCCCATGGAGGAGGGAACCGAGAACCACGAGGTGTCAGCTGTCGTAAATGGTCCGAAGGCAGAAGAAATCGCGCGCAAAGCCGGAATCCCTCTAGCGAAGCTTGCCGCAGTCGGAGCCGTGGCGGGCGGGCTCTTGCTCGAAGGGAGGGAAGCGGGGGTTCCTGTCATCTCTTTGCTGGTCAAGATTCACAAGAATCTACGGGACTTCGAGAGCGGCCTAAGGCTTGCCGAGGCAATCATGAAACTGGTCCCAAATGCGGCCTGTGACATGCGGTGGATCAGGCAGGAAGCGGAAGAGACCGAGGAGAAGCTCAGACGAATTAGAAACCAAACGGCGCCCCCAGATGTCTACAAGTAGTTGGGAGCAGAGCCGAACGGGCAATATGCAGGAACTTTCGGAATCCAATTGGGACCAGACAGTAAATGAATCGAATGTGCCGTTCTTTGTCGAATTCTGGGCCCCTTGGTGTCCCTTCTGTCGCCGGCTCACTCCAATCTACGAGAAGGTGGCTGAGGAATTCGTCGGCAAGGCGAAATTCGCGAAGCTTAATGTCGACGACCAGCCCGGAATAGCTTCAAGATTTGGAGTCTTGACTATCCCACTCATCAAGGTCTTCTGCAACCAGCGGAGCGTAGCGGAAAGGTCGGGCTTCACGCCTGAAGTCCAGTTGAAGGCGTTCATCGAACAGGCAATCAAGGAAACGCCGTCCTGCGTTGCGGGATCAAGCATGCTCGTCAGCGCGAAGGTGGCACCCCCCGGGAGCGAACAGGATGTGCTGCTGTCCAGCAAGGTGATCGCGGTAGTGGGCCTCTCCAAGGATCCGAACAAGGACAGTTACTCGGTCGCCGAATACCTCAGGAGCCGGGGGTACGAGATCGTTCCAGTCAACCCTACGGCCACAGAGATACTCGGGAAGAAGGCGTATCCGAGCCTGCTTGAAATACCACAACAACTCGCAAAGAGGATCGACATCGTAGATATCTTCAGACCATCTGACCAGGTGCCTCCGGTTGTTGACCAGTCGATTCAGCTCAGGGAGAAGTATGGCAATAACCCGAGGGCCGTCTGGATGCAGTTGGGCATAGAGAACCCTGAAGCTGCTGCGAAGGCGGAACGTGCCGGACTGAGCGTCACGCAGAACATGTGCGTGGCTGTTGAACACCGGCGGAGAACCTTTCCGAGAGTAGGACCGCACAAAGCAGTTTGAAATGAAAAAAAGATGGCGGGGCCACCACTGCCAGGGAAGGACTGATAACCGACCACGTCGGATGTCTCGTCGTGAAGAAGTATCCTTGCACTGCCTGCGGTGCTAGCTTCCCCTCAGAGGAAGCCCTCCTCGCACACCAGAACACCACACACAGTGGACAAGTCGAACAAGAGGATTTTGACAAAGATACTCAGTCAGAAGGCCCTTCCACGCGGGCGATTCAATTACTCGTTTAACCGTTCCAAGGCATAGGTAAATTGGAGGAACACCATCGGAATGGGCGAGAGGTGAAATGATTGGACAAACAGATAGCAAAGCAGTGTTGTGGCCTTGTCTATACCAGCGTATCTGATTACAGAGATCATCTGAAGGAGCATGACCTGGAGGCAACCTGCAGTTGTGGATAGACAACCAAACGCAAACCTCCTTTCGAGACTTCCTGCAGTAATATATACACAAGAAGCGGTTCTGGCTATTTCACAGGCGCCACATTCGTATGATTGAGTTTCCGGAGCAGGTAAAGGAGTCGGCCGCGAAGGCCTACCAGTCGTGGACAGAAGCGCGAGGAATGACGGACGAAGAGATGAGACGAAAGTTTCGCCGGGCGGTCCGGGTGACTGCCAAGTTTCTTCCAAACCTTAGGAAGGAACTGTATTCGGGAGAGCTGGTTTGGCACAGCGACGCTGGGAAGGCGGTTGGAGGATTCGGTGAACATCCCGGTGCCCTTCAGCACTTCATCTCAGGTCTGCCCCTTTGCCAGATGACCCATTATTCAGAAAGAGCCTCGGTCTGGGGAACCAAGCTCCAGGATCTGGAAATAAGCGTGGTGGGACACTATCTTGCGATTCCAGGCAGCGGGTTCGACGAGGTCGAATACGAGGTCAGGATTACCAGCCCAGAACCGGCTGACAAAATCAAAGAGCTGGCGTTGGCGGCAGCCGGCGACTGCTATGTGACAAACACCCTGAAACGTGCGTGCAAGGTCACGGGGAATGTTTTCTTGAACGATCAGAGCCTTATGATTCTCTGACCGG
>DASYXJ010000046.1:0-88975 GCA_035935095.1 Nitrososphaerales archaeon
CGGTCCGGGTCGGATTTGAGCCACCGTCGTTTGGTTCAAATGCCTAACTGGTTGAACTCATCATCGGTTAGTTTTCCCGGTATCTCGACAGCGCTAGGGTATGCGCGGGAAATTTCTCCAACAATTCCTTGTCCTCGGTGATGACCTTCGAGCTTATCCTCCGTGCCAAGGCCACGTAGCAGGCGTCGTATACAGTCAGATCCTTTTCGAAGCTCAATTCCGCTGAAAGTTCGAGCAGTTTCCCCCGCGGTCTCCAGATGTCGAACCTGTACTTGCTCAATGACCTTGCGGCAGTAACGAGGTCCGCCCTGTTGAAAGCCCCACTAAAGCGCAAGGCGTTCATCACTTCGTAGAACAGGAGGGTAGGAACGACCAACTTCAGTCGCCCAGTGGCGAATTCATCCCTCAATTTGGTCGCATTGTCGGAACCTGGTTCTGTGAGGAACCACTTTGCGACCACGGACGAATCGGTCACTAACTGGTCCTTCTTCGCCATTGCTTGATCACTTGGAAGTTGCTCCAGTCCCTGGGTGCAGGTCGCCTTACTCTTTCGTTGAGTATCACCGCTTCTGCCATGTCAACTTCGCCCTCTTCCTCGAACCTCCGAGTGAGAACTTCTCTGATCACCTCGCTCCAATTCTCGTCAGCGTTGGTCATCTTTTCCTTCAAGGAAGATGGTAAGGTAATGGTGGTCCTGACGAGTCTGTCTTTCTTCTTGGACATACTAGTAATATTAGTAATATCGCCGACTATTTAACACCCATGGTGCTTGTAGTCAGTCCTTTGACGCTGGCAGCACACATGTCGGGTCTGATGAGACAGCCACAGGCGCTCTGAGTGGACCCCCGCCCCTCCGACCTACTTCCGAACGGTTCTGCGCTTGAGCTCTTCAGTGAACTTCAGAAGCAGATTGTCCAACGCTAGTTCAAATTCTACCCTGTCGCTCATCACCTTCAGGATGTCCCCCGATACACCCTCCTTCATCTCCGAAAGGAACTTGTCTCGGAACGCGGGATTGGCCTCCCCCATACGGACAATCTTGTTCACTCCCTCGAGGAGCCTGAGCGGTCCATAGATGTGTGGCTCATCGAGACAGTCCCTCGCGCTGGCGACGAGGTAGACCGCTAGGTCGAACGCCTCCTGACCCTGGCTACGACGAACCATATTTCTCCCCGCCGTAGCTATTGTGATGGACGACGGGCCGCTGCCCCTTCATCGGCGGGGGCCTATCCTTGCTTTTGTAGCCCACGCCTATGATGATGTCGACTCTGAATCTCTCCGGAATATCGAGCGCCCGTTTAACGGCGCTCTCGGTCGCAGACCTTACGAAGGAGACGCCAACACCGAGTTCCTCAGCTTGTAGGGCAACGTTTTCCGCAGCCGCCCCCGCATCCAGGAGCGAGAGGAAGTCACGCCCCTGTTTTCCCATCACCTCCAGGGCCTTTGGCAGGTCTGTGCAGATGACAAGGGCCGCGGGCGCGTTGGCGAGAAAGCTAGGAGTCACCCCTCTCAGGAGCCTCATATGTCCAGGGTCGTCGACCACGATGTACTCCCTGACGGGCATGTTCCCCCCCTGAGGCGCTCTCCCGGCCGCGTGGACGAGCCTTGCAAGTTTCTCTTTCTCCACCGGAGTCTGGTCGAAGTTGCGGCACATCGACCTCTTCCTCAGCGCATCCGCAAGTTCCGTCTCTGGGTCACCGGGTGTCTATCAATGTCCTTCAGTTCGAAGGATTCCGTTGCTTAATCCTGCGTTTGATCTTTCTAGCGTCCTGCGCTGACTGGTTCCAGACGCCCATCCCGTATTTCTCCCCAAGTTTCCACTCCATTATCTCGTCGACCGGAGGGGACTCGTAGGCTCCAACCTTGCTGTGAGACCATCCGAACCTCCGACGGAGGTCCACTAGGTACTCTGCGAACTTTAGGGGAGTGATTACCGGGTCAAGCACCGGGACTCCAAGTTCCTGTTGCAGCCTATTCCAGAATCCGAATTCCCCCGTACATCCAAGAATTATCGTCTCCGCACCATCCCTGTCTACGGCCTCCCTCGCAGCCTCCAACTGCCGCCTCTCCGTCTCCTTCCGGTTCCTTTGGAAGTCCAGGACACCCATCTCAACGGTCTTGAACGATGCCAGCCGCTCCTTCAGCCCGTACCGGACCACGTTTGCCATCATTTGCGGAATCCATTTCTTTCTTCCAACTATGATTGAGAACTTGTCCCCAAGACTGCACGCGGTCAGCATGGTCGCTTCGGCAGGGGCCGTGACGGACATTCGTTCTGTTATCTCCCTTGCCTCCTGAAGCGCCAGGTCGTAGAAACATCCGAGCACCACCCCATCGTATCCACGGTTCTCGGCATCCTTTACATGGTGCAGGACATCAGGGAGCACGAGGGATTCGTAGTAAAGATACTCGACATGCCACGGCCCTCTTTTCAGAGAAACGACGTCGACTTCGGTCCCTTTGGCTGCGGCATCCGATAGGACCTGCTCCATGCCTTTGTCGAAGAGGGGCGTCCCGACCGGGTTGATGTAGAGAACCTTCATGGTGAATGCAGGGCCGATAGGCGATTTATCCCTATTGCCCGAGGCAAAATGTGCCGCGGGTCGGATTTGAACGGCAATCTCGCGGCAAAGTGGTTCAAGATTTGTAAACTTTTGAGCATTAAGACGGTCGATGTGAATTCTAGGAAGTTCTTCCCGAGAGCTTGAACTTGATGAAGTCTGAGGTCCTCCTGGCCATAGCAATCGTCGAGATCATCGGGTTTACCGCCGGTGTGGTAGGGAAGACTGTTGCGTCACCGATGAAGACGTTCTCTACCTCGTGAAGCTCTCCGGTGGGTTTCGTGGGTCCAAGCTTAGCGTCGGAGCTCATTCTGCAGGAGCCCATCAGGTGCGCGCTGAAGAGGTTGATGCGGTTGTATTCGATTCCTTCCTCCTTCACCTGGGAAGCGAACCTGTCCAAGTCGGACTCGGTGACTCTCCCGGAACCCACGCGAATCGGCGAGTTGTGCGTGCTCCAGATCTCCATGGCCCCTGCGGCGGCCAGGATCCTG
Source organism: Nitrososphaerales archaeon (assembly GCA_035935095.1). GTDB lineage: Archaea > Thermoproteota > Nitrososphaeria > Nitrososphaerales > Gagatemarchaeaceae > UBA183. Next base: position 3,053 of record DASYXJ010000046.1, read on the forward strand.
GCCGTGGTCATCATCCCCTCGACCATGTTCTGTTTGTCGCGCTTGTCAAGCGCGTACGTCACCACTGGAGAGCCATGAGAATCGACTTTGACAGTGCCGTCCCCCCACTCGCGCAGGAGGATTATCGTCGCGGTCGTCCGCGCGAAATTCTCTCTGATGAATCGCTTGTGCGACTCGCCATCCGTCCAGGGGATTGTGTACCCGAAAAGACCAGGGTGCGCTGGAGCCGCCTCCACCCAGAAGCCGTGGCGGGTCCCATCAAGGTTCCAGAACTTTCTTACTGCTACGGTCTGAGGGGGTCCCTCCCATGCGTTGACAGCCTGTCCAAAGATCCCTCCCATCGACACCGTCGGGTCCAGTGTCAGGTGCTTCCCGAGCTTTCGATGCCTGACTCCTGAGCGCAGGAGGAGGGCAGGGGTCTCCAGTCCCCCGCAAGCAACGACGACAATTTTGGCCTTCACGCGAATCTTGTGAGTTCCGTCTCCATAATCGGCCACCACGCCGGTGGCCTTTCCTTTCTCGGTCGTAACAACCTCGGCTTTCGTGTTGAAGAGGAACCTTGCGCCCAGCCGAAACGCAGCCGGGAGATAGTTCATGGAGGTGGACTGCTTGCAGGAATAGACGCAACCAAACGTGCAGAACCCGCAACGCTCGTTGCATCCCACAGCGTTCCTATTGATCACTTCGAAGTCCATCCCCTCGGTGTAGCCCAGGGCCTTGCAACCCTGCCAGAGGGCTTCATTGTTCCAGTTTCTCCGGCTCTCCTGGGGCCCAACCTTCAAGGCCCGCCAGACCTCGTCAAGGTGCGCGGCGAAGGACGGGCCCGCGACCCCGTCGATCCCGAACCCCTCCCACTCCTGCAGGACTTCAAAAGGAGGCTTGAGGCAAGTGTTCCAATTCACGGCGGTCCCTCCCCCTACTCCTCTCCCTCCAAGCAGGGTGATCGAGAGGTCCTTCGTGGAGGCTGTCCCCCCCTGCTGGAAGAGCTTCCGCGTCATCTGCAGTTCGCTCTGCTTGTAAGTCTCCGAGGTATCATATCCGCCCGCTTCGAGGACCACCACTTTGTATCCGGCCTCGCTTACTTCCTTTGCGATCACGCTCCCCCCCGCCCCGGCACCGACGACGCAAACATCGCAAGAGAGCTCTAGGTCTCCAGTAGGGACGATGGGTGTCAGCCTGGTCTCCTCGGGGGGAGGTATGGGAGCATCCGAACCGGGCCCAGGGTAACCTATCGCAGACCAGTTGGGGTTGGGCCTGCCCTCGGGCTCAAGCGAGTAGTAAAGAAAGCATGTCAGGCGCTTGAGGGCCTGGAAACCGGCTCGCTTCGCAGAGATACTGCTGTCACGCCAGGACTGTAGAAGTTTCTCCCTCTCTCTTTCTCCTAGGGAAGAGAATGGCTTAGCTCTGCCGTCCAGAAGCAGCCCGTAAGGCCTGCTCTCCAGGATCCTCAGGAGCCTCCGGAACCGGTCTGCAGGGCCAGGCTCCAGATATCGCTCGATAGTTTCTGCAAGAGCTTGAGGAACTCCCATGTCCGTGGCCGAACGACGATAGAACTCTGCATCTTGCCCGTCTTTGGGCACCGAGGGGATTATGGTGGCGCATGCGAGGGCAAGAGTCCGCAGCTCTCCCGGCGTGAGCTTCATTGAGTGCGGCTTTCCATGAATGGAGTCGGTTAAGGAGTCCCTCCCGCGGTCCATTGACTGAGAAGGTTCAACAAATGTCGAAAAGAGAGTGAAAATTAGCCAGCGGTTAAAGGAGACGAATCCCCTATACGAAATTGAGAATGGCTACAAGCGGAAAGTCAAGAAGAGACTTCCTGAAAAAAGCAGCTCTCACTGGAATAGGGTTAGCAACCGTTCCAATGTTTCTCAACACCATCCCAGCGGTCGCAGCCGAGAAAGAGGAAAACACAGCTGGTTACCATTTCGTGGTCGTGAGCAGAAAATCGGGCACTCCTCCTGATTTGGTTGCCTTGGAGGGAAACGGAGGAGTCACTCCCTCAGAAGCGACTGGCGGAGGCGCCTTCACACACTTCGTGCCCACCGGATCACCGCCTTTCCCTATCAAGGCCGCAGGGACATGGAGACCGAAGAAAGTTAACGACTTTCATCTCATCGGAACATACGGGACACTGGCGGCCGGAGTCCTTGACATGCAAGTAAACCTGCACAGGGAAATTCCCTCCAGGGCGGTCATCCCTGCACACATGAAAGTTGTGTGCAACCTTGGACCAGCCGGCCTCAAGAACGATGCATTAGACGAAGGAGTGTACCTTGATGTCGACGGTCTGAGCTTCGATCCTTTCGCCTTCGGCGTAACGGTATTCACACCTGGTAACAAGCACGACGATTAGGAAGTCAAAGAGCCAAGCGATTATGGACTAGCGCAAGCTCTGTCGGTGAATTGTGCTAGATCAAATCACAAGCGATTGGCGATTATGAATGTTCGAAGAGGCTTCCGGCACTTATCATGCCAACGGCTGTAGAAACAATCTACATCACAAAGATTTGAAACACACAAAAAATATGCCGCGGGTCGGATTAAAGCTGTAATTTACGGTAAATTGAGAACGAACACAGACTTCCGAGCGGGCTAAAGTCCCGGCGACCTCGAGTAATCCTGCTATTTGCGATAACAAGGGCTTTCTCAAGGATAAATATCGCCCGCACCATCAACAGGATGCATGAACGCGAAGAAAATATCGATTCTATTTCCAATAGTCCTCCTATTCACATCAGCTCTCGTGCCCGCGCTTTCCCTCTTTGTCGCGGCGCCCGGCGCCGCAGGATTCCAATTCGTGCCACTGGTTCAGGTCTCCCCGGACGACAACTCGTCCCAGGCTGCTGGACCAAAGGCGTGCACGACCCCGGCCCCGGTCCGCACTTCTACCTTCTTCCACTGCTACACGCCCAACGACATAACTAAGGCCTACGGCGTCGACGCCCTCCATAACGCGGGTGTTGACGGATCCGGCCAGACAATCGTCATCGTAGACGCCTACGGGAGCCCGACAGCCCTTCACGACCTCCAATTCTTCAGCACCACCTTCGGACTGCCTGCCCCAGACCTTACGATTGTGAATCCCACCGGCACGCCCACGTTCAACAACGCGATGCACGGCGTCCAGTTGGGCTGGGCCGAGGAGACGAGCCTCGACCTCCAATGGGCGCACACCATAGCGCCGGGAGCAAAGCTGGTCCTCATCGAGGCGAATCCGGCCGAGACGGAAGGGGTGCAGGGGTTCCCCAGCATCTTCAAGGGCGAGGAGTTCGCCGTCACCCACTACCCCGGCTCCGTCATGAGTCAGAGCTTCGCTGTCACCGAACAATCGTTCAAATCTGCCGCTGATGTCCAGGTTGCAAAGTTCGACCAGGTCTACCAGCTCGCTGTCGCCAACCACGTAACGGTCCTGGGCTCGTCCGGAGATTCAGGAACAGTCAACGTGGTCGGCGGCCAGGGCGGTTCCACCAGCAAACCACTCCCGTTCCCGACAGTCAACTGGCCGTCGTCGGACCCTCTGGTCACATCGGCTGGAGGAACCTGGCTGCAGTTTGGCTGGACCTGGAACCCCTCTAGTCCTACCGACCTAAGCTTCAAGAGCACTCCAGGCAGCAGAACTGAAGTCGTCTGGAACGAGCCTTTCCTTCCGGCGGCGACTGGCGGCGGTCGAAGCGTCCTGTTCTCGACACCGAGTTTCCAGAGCGGCATTGCGTCAAGCGTCCTTCAGGGCGCGAGGGGTATTCCTGACCTATCTTGGAACGCCGCGGTGGACGGAGGCGTCCTTGTCTACACCAGTTTCCCCGGCGTGCGCGTAGGTTGGCACATCATCGGCGGGACGAGCGCTTCGTCCCCACAGTTGGCCGGGCTGGTAGCCTTGGTCAACCAGGAGAGGCATGCACTCGGCAAGCAGAGCATAGGTTACCTCAACCCGGTTCTCTACACGCTCCCCGCTGGCGATTTCAATGACATCGTATCACACACCTTCAACGCCGTCACCGTAGGCGACAACGCTCTCTTTGGATTCAGCGTGCCAGGCATGCCCACAACACCTGGCTGGGACCTCACCACAGGATTCGGCAGTCCAGTGGCTGGCACATTCGTTTCAGACCTGGCAGCCAAACCATAGGAACAAGTACGGGACGAGCTTCGAGCTCGTCCCCCTTCGCCTTTTTCAATTAGAACAGGCGGCGGTGGAGCAAGATCACTTGAGCTATTCTGAAAAAATCGAGCATAGGTAGGAAATATGCCGCGGGTCGGATTTGAGCCGACGACACTCCGGTCTTTAGCCCGACTCTTTCGAGTCGATCAGCCGGATGCTTACGAGCTCGTTTAGTCTCCCTAGCCTTCGAACCCTCAAAGCAGGCTGAGCTACCGCGGCACCGAGGCTCGCGGATGACGGTCCTCGCTTAAGCCTTTCGAAGGTTTGTCCGATTCAGTGACCTGCTGACTTCGTCCAAGACAATACCTGCAATTTCGTTCTTGGAACGTTCGTTAATGCTCTTCAAACCACTATTCTGGACGATTAGCACGCTGTTGGTGTCTGTCGCAAAGGCCTTCCCGCCGCTCACGTCGTTCGCCACAACGATGTCTGCTCCCGATTCACGCCTGAACCTCTTAGCAGCCTCAATCAAATCGACTCTCGCAGGGGCCGTTTCGGCTTTGAATGCGACCAGGTAGACCTTCGGCCAGCCTTTCCGGACCTCGTCGATTATCTTCGGAGTTGGCATTAGCCTAAGCGAAAGAGCGCCGTCCCGAGTTCTAATCTTCGCTTTCGCTTCCTGATCAGGTCCGAAGTCCGCGGGTGCCGCCGCCATGATGAAGGCGTCGCACTTCCCCTTCTCCAGCTCCTCCAACGCGGCGTCTCTCATCTCTCTGGTCGTGACCACTCTCTTCGACCTGACGTTTTCAATGGGAGCCAACCTTCCGCCAAAGATATACGATACTTCGGCGCCTCTGAGCCAGGCCTCCCTTGCCAGAGCGACTCCCATCTTCCCCGAGCTGAAATTCGTGATCACCCTTACGGGGTCGATGAACTCCGCGGTCGGGCCTCCGGTTACGATTATCCTCCTGCCCTCAAAATCCTTCTTTCCGAGTCGCCTTATCGCCGCGTCCACGATTTCGCCCACCGTCGCCATCTTCGCCTTCCCTTCCTCGAACCTGGGTCCGACGAACTCAACCCCTCGGTCCTTCAGGCGCTGAATGTTCGCCTCCACTGCGGGGTTCCTGTACATCGGCTCGTGCGCCGCGGGGGCGACCAGGAGGGGGATCCCTCCTCCAAGTGCCATGGAGGCAAGCGTCGTGACCGGGGTGTCATCGATACCCAGAGCCATCTTCGATATTGTGTTCGCGGTGCATGGCGCCACAAGGACGAGGTCTGCTCTACCCTCCCATTCCCCAGCCAGCCTGACGTGCTCTGTCTTCCCCGTCAGCTTCCTCACGACAGGGTTCCCGGTCGCCCACTCGAGGGTCTCCGGCCTCACAAGCTTCTCAGCGGAATCAGACATCACGGCGTTGACATCGGCGCCATGGCGCATCAGCTCCCTCGCAAGTGAGGGAACTTCGATTGACGCGACGCTTCCGGTCACGCAAAGGACCACCTTCTTTCGGTCTAGTTCCTTACCACGTGTGGATCTGATGTCCTTTAGCGGGTCTCTTCCCTTGCCCTTCTTTCCCAACGAACCGATTCGTCAAACCGTCCGCGTAATATCCTTACTGAAGGCCTCCCGAAGAAAACGCAGAATAGTCCCGCAAATGCCGGCGGATGGCTTGCGAGGACTAAGAGTCGCCGCAGTCCAGCTCGGGGTGTACAGGGGCCGGCCAGACAAAGCCGTGTCAGAAGCGGAACGTCAGGTCAGACAGGTCGCGGCAAAGGGCGCGAGGCTCATCTGCCTTCCGGAACACTGGCTTCTTTCGCGTGTCCTCGCTGAAGACGACCCAATAACCAGACGATTCTCCAAACTAGCCAGCGAGATTGGCGCTTACGTCAACATGGGAGCTAATTTCCAAATCAGGGGCTCACACACCTACATGACGAGCGCGACTCTGGCGCCCGATGGAAAAACAATCTCCAAACAAGACAAGGTCCACCTTTACCGAAGCGAGAACCGCAGGGCAATCCCAGGCTCGCATTTCGGGGTAATGGCGATAGACGGCTTCAATGTCGGCGTTTTGGTGTGCCACGACGTAGTCTTTCCCGAGACCGCCAGAGATGCGACGCTCAAAGGAGCAGAACTGTTGCTCGTCCCCTCCTTGATTACAGCAATAGGAATCGAGCCGTGGCTGATTTACCTTAGGGCACGTGCCCTTGAGAACCGGGTACCCGTAATCGCTCCAAACCTCTATGCGTCTGCCAGGCTCCCAGGGCAAAGTCGCATTGTGGACCTGAGATACGACAAGAAAGCGCACGTGATGAAGTTGATCGAGCACAGGGTTCCCAGAGGCAAGAGGTCCATTGTTGTCGACCTTGACCTCCGTTCACTGAGGCACCTCCGGGAGGAAAGGCTCCGGGAGCTGCTCAAGACCTAGCTTGTGCTCACCGAAGGCCGTTTTTCTTTCAAATTCTCGCAACAAACGGATTCTTCATCGGCATTTTTCTGTTCAAATGCATTCAGTTAAGAAGCCAGCCGACAATCGGGTGTCAGTCGCTCAGGCGAAAGTCGAGGCGATGAGAATACTATGTCAATAGAAAACACGTTGGCTTTGTTGCAGGGGCTGGTCCCAGCGTGGCTGCCGCTCCTCGCTCTGCTGGCAGTCTCACTGGTGCTGATATTCGCGGGCAGGTCAGTCGTCAAAGTGATTGCGTTCTTCGTGGTGGGGCTCATAGGGGCCGCCATAGGTGGCGCCCTCGCCGCCCAGTTCCTGCCGGGAGCCGGTGATCTGGGGACTCTTCTCGGAGTCGTTCTCGGCTTCGCCATTGGGGGCCTGCTTGGGGTTGTCTTGGTGATGGTAGGCATCGGCTTGGTATTGGGATACGGAGCTTACGCAGTAACCCAGCAGTTTATTTCAGGTAACATTATCCCCCTGATAGTTGGTTTCATCTTCTTCCTAGTGGGCATAGCCCTCTACAACAAGATACTCGGTCTACTAACGGCAGTCGCAGGAGGATTCCTCCTCTTCGACGTCTTCATCGCGTACGGCGCAGGTTCGACCTTGTCGATTGTCGTCGCAGCCGCCCTGACACTCGCAGGGATATGGGTTCAAGAATCTAGGCACCGGAAAAAGAAGGTCACTCAGACGACCGTCTCGAACGCGGGAACTCAGCCATCTGCTCGCTGACAAACCACGGGAGAACGACTGAAATACTCCAATTATTGTCTGCTCATGCGAGACATCACTTTGGCATTCTGCGCACGCTGTGGAAAGGAGCTCCCTCCTAGTGCGACGTTCTGTCCCAGTTGCGGTGCCCCGGTGGCAGGCGGTCAGGCTGCTCCCCCGTCTGGAGCCGCGAGCGGCTTCGAAACCCTGACGAAAGATCAGAAGGCACAGGAGTACTGGGTTCAAAGGTTCGTCGCGTTCATAATCGACGCGGTCATCGTCTACGCGGTTCTGGCGATAATCACTTTTGCAATCGCCATTCCGTTCCTCTTCACTGGAGCCTTCGGCGTATTCGGGTTCCTCTTCGGTGGGGTCTTCTCCGTCCTATGGGGTCTGATCTTCGTACTCTATTTCACAGTAGCGGAATCCACATCCGGCGCAAGCATAGGGAAGAGAATATTCAAACTGAAGGTAGTTTCGAAGACAGGTTCGTACCCCAACTTCGTCGAGGCGTTCGTCCGCAACATCAGCAAGATCTACTGGCTCCTACTGTTATTGGACGTCATCGTTGGCCTGGCTCTGTCCAAGGGGTATCAGGAGAAGTACAGCGACACCATGATGGGGACGAAGGTAGTCCACGATTAGCATTTGCCCTCCCCATTTTCTGCCTGACAATCGCAGAACACGAAGTATTTTACGGGTGCGTTTTCGTGCGTGTCAAAGAGTCAACCTTTGAAGGCGTCAAATGGCAGCAGGGCCATCGTAGTCACTTACCCCGATGAGTTTGCGAAGAACGAGATCGTCGAGCTCGCCAAGGCCGCGGGATACGACGTCGCTGCGGTGATGACGCAAAAGCAGGTCATAAAGTCGGAGTACGGGGTAGGGGTCGGCAAGGCCCAGGAGCTGCAAGAGATGGTGGCGGAGAACGACTGCAACACGATAATCATCGATGAGAGCGTCACCTCTTCTCAGGCGAACAAGCTTTCCAGCTTCACTCACACCGAGATTGTCGACCGGGAGAGGCTCATCCTGAACATATTCGCGAGGAGGGCTGTAACCACCGAAGCACAGCTGCAGGTCCAGCTGGCAGAACTCCGCTATGAGATGCCACGGGCTAGGGACGCAGTCCGCTACTCGGTCAAGGGAGAGCGGGCTGGTTTCTCCGGCATGGGGGAGACCGCCGTGGATGTGAAGTTTCGGGCGCTCAAGCGCCAGATGGGCTTCATTCAGGCGAAGCTCGAGAAGAGCAGGAAGGCCAGAGACCTGCACACGGCAGAACGGAAGAAGCTGGGCATGCCTTTTGTTTCACTGGCGGGATACACCAGCAGCGGCAAGACGACGCTGTTCAACAGGCTCACTTCGGAGTCCAAAGAAGAATCGCCCAAACTCTTCACAACGCTGGCCACCACGACCCGGGTAGTCAACTTCTCGAACTCGAAGAGGAAGGTTCTGCTCTCGGACACCGTAGGGTTCATTTCCAGACTTCCCACCTACCTTGTAGAGTCGTTCAAGTCGACCCTCGATGAACTTCGCTATGCCGACCTTGTCCTTCTCATGGTCGACGTCAGCGAGGACATGGAAAGCGTCAGCACGAAAGTCGCGAGTTGTCGGCAGACACTGAACGAGCTCGAGGTCGACCCCGGGAAGATTCTCCTGGTGCTGAACAAGATTGACCTCCTGAAGGACAGGGGAAGCCTCAAAATCGAGACCGACCCGATTTTCCGCGATTACAGCACGGTGAAGATCTCTGCCGTTCGAGGCGACGGGCTACGCCAGCTTACCAATCGCATCTTGGAAAGGACAAATGCGAATCGTTCTATCAGAATGCCCAGCACGCAAGGTGGAAATCCAGTCAGAGTCGGCTAGACTCTAATAGCAAGCCCAACAAGAAACGCCGTTGGACCGGTCGTAACCTTGGTGACCAGGCTCTCATTGGAACAGGCTAATGCATGGCGTCTGAGGAGGCATTATCTCTCGCGCAAGGCGACCAAGAAGGAACTACCGAAAGTAGTGTCAGACGTCTGCGGAATCCAAGCCCAAGTTCTGTCAGCTGCTGAGTTGGGAATCAGAGCCCGAGTCGAAGGACTCAGCCAACAGGATGTCAGGGACGCTCTCTGGAAAAGCCATACCATCGTAAAGACCTGGTGCATGCGTGGTACGCTGCACATTCTTGCTTCTACAGACCTGCCATTGTATGTTGCCGCTTTGAGGTCAAAGCAACCAGAATTCATACGCTGGCTTCAGAAAAATGGGGGAGTGACCCCCGCAGAAGTTTCATCGATAACAGACGGAATCCGCGATGCCCTATCCAACAAATTACTTACGAGGGAGGAATTGTCGCGAGAGGTGGCACAACGGGCAAAGCTCAAACCCAAGACCAAGAAGTACCTCATGTCAGCTTGGGGCGTACTTCTTCGCCCTGCCGCATTTGAGGGTCAGCTTGCTTTCGGAGAAAGTCTCGGACCCAAGGTTAGATTTGTGAACCCGACGGATTGGATCGTTCCCTGGAAGGAACCGTCGACCAAAGATGCCTTCCTGGAGCTGTTCAGGCGTTACCTCAGGAGCTATGGCCCCATAGCCGTGAAGGATTTCGGCCATTGGTGGGGGAATTTGAGTGAGCACGAGAAGTCAGACCTTGGGTCCTTCGTGAGGGAACTTGAGCCGGTCGAGCTTGACGGATTCAGAGGACTGATGCTCAAATCAGACGCCAAAGAAACGAGCAATCTCGAACCTGCAAGTGGGGTGCATCTGTTGCCAAGCTTCGACTGTTACGTCATGTTCAATTCGCCGAGAGAACTCTTCATTTCAGGCACACACAGGAACATGGTATTCAGGAAAGAAGCGGGCTGGGTCTTTCCGGCATTGGTCGTGGATGGCAGGGCCGCCGGAGTATGGAGTTTCAAGAGACGGAGCAGAGGAATCTTGATTGAAGTCGAGCCATTCAGAAATTTGAAGCCCAGAGAAAAAGAAGGCGTCCGCAGCGAAGCAATAGACATCGCTCGATTTCTGGGTACGTCCGCAGAAGTCAGGTATGGGCCCATCGGCCCGGTATGAACAGCAAGGACGTAAGTTTACGCGAGCATCACTTAAGAATCATTGAGTGCTCAACAGAGCGCATTGGCTTCCGAATCCGCTGGGACTCCTCCCGTTGTCATCAGGCCCTTCCGAAAGGGCGACGAGGCGATTATTCCGGCTATCATGGAGAAATCCTTCGGAAATCTGGAATTGATTCCAAGGGTAAAGTATAGTGTGGGAGGCCCATACTTTAGTCCGGAGGGTTCGTTCATCGCAGAGAAGAACGGCGAAGCAGTCGGCTGCATCGGTCTCGTCAAGCTCCCTCGCACGAATTGGTTTGAGCTAAAGTATCTTGGAGTAATTCCCGATGGACTCTCGCCCACCACTGCCGACAAACTTCTCGACTTGTCGATTCATACCGCCGAGTCGAAAGGAGTCGAACGTCTGAAGGCCTCCACCCCTGCGGTCCAACCTTATTTCGACCTCTACAAGAAAAAAGGCTTCGAACCTGCAAGAAGACAGCTCCAGGTAGGATGGGACCTGACCAAGGAGCCCGAGCCCGCATTGGATTCTGTCCAAACCAAGGAATTGGAGAAGGATATGGCTGCCGAGGCGCGGCATGTCTGGGTCGCTAACCTGCGCCCATACTGGGTCTGGGTGGATTGAGGAATATGGCGGGCCAGAGTCGGCTGGCGGGTGGATTGAAGAATCTGTCAATGATGGTGACCCTTGGGTTGGCGCCTTTGTCGACGGCAGGCTGATAGGAACAACTCTGCTCTGGCCCAACGCCTATGGTGAGGGCAACGCAAGATTCAACGGAGTCTACGTCCTCCCAGGAATGAGAAACAAGGGCGCGGGGAGGGCCCTTATGCAGGCCGCAATCGTAAAAGGTCGAGAACTAGGTCAAAAGAAAATGAATGTTCGAACGGTCTCCTTCCTGGACCATCTCGCCCCGGGAGCCGCGCTCTATCTTAGATGCAGGGGACGTGTGGAGACTGAATTTCTCGAATTGTACAAAAATTGAACTATTCCGGCGGTGCTTCCCAGACCAATTCAGCCACGTCGAAGACTAGTTTGACATCCGCCTGTTTTGTCTTGTCGGGCGGGACGCCGATGGGCGCCCTGACTTCTCCCGTTATTGCGCAGACCACGTCGTTGAGCCAGCGGTATTTCTCAGAATCCGTGACGTGCCACGCGGCTCCGACGACCTGCCTGCGGCCCTTCGGATAGGACCGCCCGTAACCTCTGTAGTCAGTCATGATCAGAGCCCCGTCATCGGTCTTGATGAACCCCTGCATGTTCATGGCGAAGGTCTTGTCGACACGCCTGTGCGGGTGGTTCGCTTCCCGGAACTCGCCGGATACCACACCTTCGCATTTCCCTTCGGCAAAGAGAAAGTGTTCTTCCTCTGTCACCACGCTGTTGTTTTCCGAGGTGTCCTTCAGCTTGACTTCCCAAGCTTCAGGGTAAGAGAAGCGCACCGTGTACAGAGGCTTGAGTTGCACGCACCAGCAGGAGGCCTCTGCCTGAGAATAAGCTTTGGTCGGTTACGGAATCAACAATATCTTACCCTCTACCTTCCTCGACTCGAGGATTTCATGGGTTTCCCGCGCGGACCGCAGCGAGAGTTCGCGGAATATCCGGGGTTTGATTCTCCCATCGGAGGCCATGTGAAGCACCCTTGCCAGGGTTTCCTTCCGGAAACTGAACACGCCAACAATGCTGAGCTCGTTCCTGTACAACCTTCCCACATCGACGCTGGACGCCGTCCCCGAGGTGAGGGCGACTGATAGGACCGTCCCTCCCTTTGCAAGCGATGCCAGGCTCTTCTCCCAGGTGTCTCCGCCCACGTCGTCGAACACCAAATCGACCCCGAGGCCCCCGGTGATCTCCTTCGCCCGAGCGGCCACATCCTCGCTTGTATGGTCAATGAAATGGTCGGCGCCGTTTTCCATAACGAACTTCTTCTTCTCATTGCCCCCTGCCACCCCGATGACCTGAGCTCCGAGCATCTTCGCCACCTGGACCGCCGCGTGTCCCAAACCACCAGAGGCCGCCCAGACCAGGACGCTGTCGCCGGGACGAACGGAAGCCCGCTCCACAAACGCGCTCCACGCCGTCGCGAAATTCACCGGGACGGCTGCCGCAACTTTGAGGTCAAGGTCCCCCGCGTCGACGAGATTGGCGCCCGGGACTCTGACGTACTCCGCGTAGCCACCGTCGCAAGCGGATCCCACCAAGCCACCGGAGACGCACCTGTTCGGGAAACCCTCCAAACAGAACTTGCATGTACCATCTGACAACGCGGGATAGACGACGACGCTTTTGCCAATTTCGACCTTGACGCCGGCCCCCACCGAGTCGACCTCCCCTGAGATGTCCGCCCCAAGAATGTGCGGGAGCTCGCACTTGTACCTACCACTGCGGAGCCAGATGTCAATCCTGTTGACGCCGCAGGCCGCTACCTTCACGAGCACCTCACCGGGTCGGAGCTCGGGGACGGGGACTTCCTCCTCGACCAGGACATCGGGGCCGCCCGGCGAATGGAAACGTACCGCCTTCAAACCTTTGGGGCCCTTCGCGCCTCGTTCAATATTTAAGCTGAGGTCGGAGGCTGAAGGACCATTGAGCCAGGTTCTCGTCACTTCTGAAGTCCTCGGGTCGGAGAACCTGAAGCGGCTCTCGAAGGTCGCCCAGGTGGTCGAGTCTTGGAAGTTGGACAAAGAAGCCATCGAGGATGTCCTGCCGAAGATTGACGCCGCCATCATATTCTCTTGGCCCAGTTTCTTCACCAGGGAGAACCTGGCGCAGATGCGCAGGCTCAGGTTCATCCAGACAGTCCTTGTAGGCGTAAACCACGTTAGCTTCGGAGACCTGCCAAAGGACGTCATGGTCTGCAGCAACGCGGGGGCCTACTCCGTCGAGGTAGGAGAACACGCGTGGGCGCTCCTGATGGCCGCTGCCAAGAAGATGGTCTCCCAACACATCGCCGTCCGGGAAAGGAACAGAACACTGAAGAGTTTCAGAGGCGACGAGAAGGACGTCAAAGTGCTCAAAGGCGCAACGCTGGGCGTAATCGGGCTCGGGAACATCGGGAGCACAGTGGCGAAGTTCGGTCAGGCCTTCGGGATGAAGGTCATTGCGTTCAACAGGAGCAGGAGGAAGGTCCGAGGCGTCAGGGCCTACTACGGGAAAAGAGGACTCGACCGGGTCCTCAAGGCAAGCGACGCGGTAATCCTCGCTGTGCCCCTCAACAGGTCGACCGACCGCCTCATTGGGGCAATGGAACTCGATCTGATGAAGAAGGACGCCGTGATTGTGAACATAGCCCGCGGCGACCTTGTCGACCAGGATTCGCTCTATTCGCACCTGGTCGCGAACCCGTCATTCAGGTACGCGACCGACGTCTGGTGGTTCAAGGAGGGAGAGGAGACGCTGGAAACTGTCAAGCCTCTGACCAACCTTCCAAACTTCATAGGAACCCCGCACTCATCGGGATTCGTCTCCTTCATGGGCGGAGGGCCTCAGAGGCAGGCAACCGAAAACACGATCAGGTTCCTGAGAGGCCGTACGCCCAAGAACGTGGTGGACCGCTCCGACTACGCAACACGTGAGAATACCGTTTAATAATCAACTGACGTATATGGCGTTGTAATGCCCGAGGGCGATAAGCCGGCTGAACACCCCAAGAAAGAACGGGAGATTGTGAAGGCCGCGAAGGGGATGGTCTACGGGATGGCGCTCCACGGGATGGTGACCTACGCCCTGAGGCTCCGGATGCACATGGAGAACATGTTCATGCTCATCACGATGGGGGACATGCTTGGGGTCCCGATCCTCCCGCCGTACTACAGCCTGAGGCTCCTCCCATACGCCGTCCCGTTCCTGAAGACATGGAAGCAGACCCTCCTCAGAGACAGGGACATCACGGACTCGCTCTACTGAGACCACACGATGGCAACCGCTCTTTCCGTCAAACAGGGGATGGGCGAGTACATAGAGAAGAACGCCGACCTGAAGTACATCCTCTTCGGCGGAAAAGGTGGACTGGGCAAGACGACGCTTTCGGCTGCGACCTCCTACTGGCTGGCTAAGAAGGGGAAGAAGGTCTGCGTATTCTCTACGGACCCCCAGGCGAGCCTCTCTGACATATTCGAGAAGAAAATCTTCGGCGAGGGAGAGGTGCAGATTGCTCCCAACCTCTTCGCCCTCGAAATAGACGCCGACAAGAGGATCGCGGAATACCAGGCTGAGATCAGGAAGAAGATAATCGACATGTACAAGCTGGAGACGATTCCGGAGGAGGTCGAGGACTACATCAATTCGTCCTCCGCCGAGCCTGCGATGGCCGAGTCTGCTACCTTCGACGCGATGGTCGACCTGATGACAAGCAAGAGGTACGACTATTACATCTTCGACATGATGCCTCACGGCCACGCCATAAGGTTCCTCGGCATGGCAGACATCCTGGACAAGTGGGTCGAGAAGATCCTCGAAGTTAGGAAGAAGGCAGGGGAGTACAAGGAGACAGCCAATGTCCTGGGCGGGGGTCAGAAGAAGGGAGGGATCGTCCAGGAGGACTTGGTCCTGGGGGAGCTGGAGTACATCCGGGGGAGGCTCGACTTCGTGAGCAAGATGGTCCGCGACAAGACGCAGACGGCGTTCTTCTACGTCCTTATCCCGGAGCTGATGCCCATCCTTGACACAAGGAAAGCCCTTGAGATGTTCAGGGCGTTCGATGTGACGGTGAGCGGAGTTGTCGTCAACCAGGTCTATCCCGCTTCGCTGGCCGGGGAGTCGGGCGTCCCCGACTTCCTCAAGCACAAGATCTCTTCACAGCAGGAGTACCTGGGACAGATATCCACGGAGTTCGGGAATCTGATAAGGGGGGTCGTGCCGATGCTCGACCGGGAACCGAAGGGGCTCGAGATGATCGGGAGGGTCGCGACCATCCTCTATGGTGATTGACATGCAGGTCCGAACATCCGTCACACTGGCAGACTTCGTCGCCCAGAGGCCCCAGCTGAAGTACACCTTCTTCGGTGGGAAGGGAGGAGTCGGAAAGACCGCGGTGGCAGGCGCGACTGCCTACTACCTTTCCGAGCAGGTGGGGAAAAAGGTCCTCATCTCATCGACCAACCCGGTCCACAGCCTCACAAGTCTCTTCGGCCAGGACCTCTGGAAGAAGGGGATCAAGCAGATCGAGGGGACAAAGAACCTCTACGCAACAGAGATCGACATCAGCGCGACCATAGACAGGTACAAGGGCGAGATAAGGGACAGGCTCGTCCAGTTCCTGAAGTTCGCTGACATCCCAGTGGACGTGGAACCCTTTGTGGACATCGCCACGACGAACCCCGGGTTCGAGGAGTCCGCGATGTTCGACGACATGATCAACCTGATTCTCGGCGAGAAGTTCGACGCCTACGTCTTCGACACGGCTCCGGTCGCTCACACCTACAGGCTCCTCGGAATGTCCAAGCTCTACGACCTGTGGCTCCACAAGATGATGAAGAGCAGGGAGGAAGCCCTCTCTCTTCGCGCGAAGATGTCTTTCCGCAAGGAGAAGATATTGCAGGAGCTGAAGAAGGACCCACTGCTGGCCAGCCTCCTGTCGACACGTCAGAAGACGGAGGCGGGAAGGAAGCTCCTCGTGGACAAAGACAAGACCGCCTTCTTCTTCGTCACTCTCCCGCTGGCGCTCCCCATCGCTGTGATAGAGCGGTTCATCACGTGGGTCGAGGCGTTCAACATCCCCATCGGCGGAGTGGTGGTCAATGAAGTGATCCCCAAGGTCGAGGAGCAGGGGCTGTCCCCCTACGTGGCGAACAGGATCCACGAACAGGACGGCTACCTGCAGATGGTGGAACAGAAGTTCCCAGGTATGGTGAGGGCTAGGCTCCCTCTCTATGAGAGAGAGGTCAACGGCGTCGATATGGTCAGGCGGATGGCCGAAGACCTAGGCAAAGGACGAACTGCTTGAAGCAATGCTTATACTCTTCTCACGGCTTAAATAACATCTTAGCCGATTAGGGCGCTCGAAAATGTACGAGTCGCTCATCGTGATGTTGAGCGGCATTTTAGTCTACGGTGTGGTCTATCAGTTCTACGTGAAGTGGTTCGACAAGAACGTCATACAGACAGACCCCACAAGACCGACCCCTGCGCACACCTACATGGACGGCGTCGAGTTCTTCCCCTCCAATAAGTATGTGATGTTGGGCTGGCACTGGAAGAGCATCGCAGCGCTTGGACCCGTGACTGGGCCCGCACTGGCAATCGTCTGGGGATGGCTGCCAGGGTTTCTCTGGATCATCATAGGGAACTCGCTGATGGGTTGGGTCCACGATTACAACGCCATGACGTCATCAGTCAGAAACGAAGGAGCATCCTTGGGCCCGATGACATACCAACTGATCGGTCCAAGGGCTAGGTCGGTCTTGGTCTGGTTCCTCGTCTTCTACACAGTGTTGGTCCTCGCTGCGTTCATCGGGGCTCTGGCCCCGATCCTTGTCAACAACACTAAGGGCGTCTATGCCTTTGGCGGGCCAGCGACCCTAATCTCTTTCATGGCGATGGCAGTGATAGGCATAGTTTCAGGCTTCGCTGTCTTCAGAGCCAAGGTCAATGTTCTTGCAGTGACCGCCGCTTCGCTGATCCTACTCGCGGTTTCTGTCTACCTCATCCAGGTCGTTGAGGGAGCGGCCATCAATACCGCCTTCTACAATGCTGTCCCCGACCTGAACACAGAACAGGACATAATGATCATCGGCATGCTCGCATTCAGCGTAATCGGCGCAGTCGTCCCTCTCTGGGCATTCGCGATGCCCATAAACTACTTGGGCTTCTATGTCGCTTACTTCGTAATTGCATCAATCCTCGGAAGCTCCGTGTTCGTCCCTCAGACCTTCTCGCAGCCCGCTGTGACCAGCCTGTTCGCCAATCTTACTATCGGAGGGATAGGTTCGTCTGCCACTCTGTTCGCGTTCCCGCTTTGGCCTCTCATGTTCGTCACCATAGCCTGCGGTGCATGCTCAGGATGGCACGGTCTCATTGGCTCTTCACTCTCTTCGAAGCAGCTTGACAACGAGTCAGACGCACACTTCGTCGGCGGGGGGGCGATGCTCCTGGAAGGCATACTTGGCCTCACGGCCGTCGTGGCTGTCGCAACCCTGAAGACCAACTTCTCCAATACTGTCATCCCGGCCCTAGGCACCTATGTCAAAGGTGGCGCTGCTTATCTGAACAACCTGGGAATGGGCTCGGGCGTCTCCATCAGTCTGATGTCCCTGATGGTACTTGTGCTCGGACTCACCTTGACACAGCTCGCCCTTAGATTTGCGAGACTCACCATCTCTGACGTGACGGGCAAGAGGGCTTTCAAGAACATATACATCACCTCAGGTTTGGTTGCCGTAATCACCTACCTCCTAACCAGCTATAGGATCAACCCGGTGGGCCTCTGGGGCTTCATCTGGGTGCTTTTCGGAGGGTCCAATCAATTACTCGCGGGAGTAACTCTGCTGGTAACTACTCTGTGGCTGACCAAGATTCACAGACCCAACCTGTTCACGGGGCTGCCTGCCATCTTCATGCTGGGGACCACCATCCCGGCACTGGCATTCACGGCCTACGCCACCTTCTCAATCGGTGCGAGCCACACGGGAACGCTATCGTACGGAAGCTACGCAGCAGGGATAATTGCGGTCATCCTGACCATCCTCGGTCTTGTCCTCGCATACGATGGCTACAGGGCCTACAGGGGCATCAAGACAGGAGCGGTGGCAGGACCCGCAGCTCCGACGACTCCGACTGTTGCAACACCAACAAGGGTCACCGTCCAAACCGTAGATGCCGCTAACAAACTGGAACCTCGAGACGGGTAGGGAGACCTACCCGCCCTTTTTGATTTCGACTCTTCGACGGTAGAGGACAGAGGGTCACAAATGGCGTTCGTGGTCACCGACGTAGAAGTGGTCGTTATACTAGCAATAGCGTTGATTGCCGTTTATTTGATTGGTTCCTATTGGAAGCACAGGACTCTCACAAGGTTGGCGCACTGGTTCGAGGAAAGATTTGGCAAGATCGCCCGCGTCCAGTTCTCTTCGCATGGCCATGCGGGCCTCCGGATAAGGTGTGAGATGAAGGACAGGACGACCGGATACAGGGAGCTCTTCTTCTCCATCGGCCTCGGCGCCAGGGAGAATCTGATGTACTATCCACTGAAGAACGTGATGGATAACAGAGACAGGGTAAGCTGCTGGGGGGTGGTGGACAAGCCAATCAAATCGAACTTTGTCATCGCGCGCGCCGAGGACAAGAAGAAACTTTCTGAGATCGAGGGAAGGGCCAACATGAACAGGATAAATGAGAAGGAGCTTGAAAACATGGGGTTTGCAGTTTACTCCTCGAATGGAAACTACGCGTCGAAATTCATCAGCGAGGCATCGATGCCGTCGAACCTTGCGAAGTTCGGAGAAGTGGAGCTGGTCGAGCTCGACATGCTTTCGTCTACCGTCAAGACCGTTTCGATGTTAAAGTCGGAGAAGCTCGGCGAACTGATGGATTTCGTATTCCTGCTGGGAAGGGCAGCTTAGGTAACAGAGTGAAGAAGTGAGACGCCTTCAAGGACCCTCTGCCTTAGCATTTCATAGGTGGGAAGTTCGTCGAAGGCCTTCTTCCCCCCAATGATTACGCAAGGCGTCTTGAAAATGCGATACTTGATGGTCATCCAGATTCCTTGGGCAGATGCTGCATCCACAGGGTTGACGTGGACCGAGTCCCCGAATTCCGCCCCGAGTTTCTGTGTCATAGCCGACAGCTCGAAATACATCTTCTTCACGTCGGCCGGATATTCGTTCAGTTGCTCAGCGTAGGGCTCCATCCCCGTGCTGTGCATCATATCCATGCAGTTCTCGCATATAGAGAACAAGGTGGGCAGAATACCTACAAACTCAACCCGCAAAGGGGCCACTGCTTTGTTCATCAGGAATCTGTTCGTCGGGCGGTCTATCTTAAGGACTCGGTAAAGGATATGCTTCAGAGGGTCTTTCTCACAACCAAGTAGCGTTCTATCTTTCGGTGGACCTGAACCCCGAATGAAGAAACATGTCGCGATCTCGGGTCGAGTCATTTTCAGCCGTAGAGGATGGAAATCTGTCAAGTTATCAAATCTTTATGAGGCGTAGGGTCGAATAGTGCATGTTTTCAAAATGACCCTTGCTACTCCCGCCTACGCAGCACGTTCCCCTACCTCTCCCCTGGAACCCTTCACTGTAGAGCGGCGCGAGCCGGGCGCACGAGACCTGCTCATCGACATTGACTTCTGCGGCATCTGTCACAGCGACATCCATCAGACGCGCGACGAATGGGGGGGCGCAATCTTTCCGATGGTCCCTGGACACGAGATAGTTGGACAAGTGGCCGCCAAGGGGTCTGCGGTCACAAAATGGGACGTCGATGACACGGTCGGGGTCGGGGTCATCGTGGATTCCTGCAGGCAGTGTGGTCCATGCAAGGCCGGTGAGGAGGTGTACTGTGAGAGGAGGGCGAGCTATACCTACAATGGTCTTGAGCAGGACGGGAGGACTCCAACCTACGGCGGCTACTCAACCAGGATCACAGTCGACCAGGACTATCTGTTGCGGATACCCAAGGGAATCCCCCTAAACCGTTCCGGGCCCCTGATGTGCGCAGGAATAACCACATACTCGCCGCTCCGCCATTTTGGGGTCAGGGAGGGGCAGAATGTGGTGGTCCTAGGTCTCGGGGGCCTTGGCCATATGGGGGTCAAGTTCGCGAAGGCGTTGGGGGCGAATGTGACGGTGCTCAGCCACTCACCTGGCAAGAAGGAGGATGCGAAGCGGTTTGGCGCGGAGTTCCTGACGATGAATTCCGAAGCCGCCTTCAAGGACAACGCGAAGAAATTCGACTTCATTCTGGACACTGTTTCTGCGAAACACGACTACGACGCCTACCTCCATCTCCTGAAGATGGACGGGACCATGGCGCTCGTGGGCATCCCCGAACCCGGTAGCGTAAGGCCGCAGTCGCTGGTCGACGAGAGAAGGCGGCTGGTCGGTTCCCAGGCTGGAGGTATCCGGGAAACACAGGAGATGCTCGACTTCAGCGCACGCCATGGAATCGCTCCCGACGTCGAAATGACCCCTATTCAGAAGGCAAACGAGGCCTTCGAGCGCACCATGCGGAGTGACGTCCGCTACAGGTTCGTGATAGACATGGCGAGTCTCAGGACAACAGACTCCTGAGACGACCCTCTATGTCTCAGACTTCCAGTAATATCTCAAGAACCGGCTATCTCTTTGGCATAGCGTCGGCGGTTACCGCAGGACTCATCCCTGTTCTGAGTAAGCTGGCCCTGGTCAGCGTAAAGCCGCTCACGATTTCAGCACTTGTCTTTCTTGGCGCGGGCCTGATGCTGCTTCTCTACCACCCGAGTGAGCGTCCAGGAAGAAAATCCGCGGGGTGGATGTTGGTCACGGGACTATTGGGGGCCGCACTAGCTCCGGCGCTGTATCTCTACGGCCTCGTTCAGACATCTGCCGTAAACGCAGCCCTCCTCAGCAATGCGGAAGTCTTCTTCACTGGCGTGATCGCGTTTGCCGTTTTCAGGGAGACCCTGGGAAGGAGACAGCTAATCGAGAGCCTCATCGTCGTGGCAGGAATAGTCATCGTGTCGACTGGCCTTGATTTCTCGAGCGTTCAACTGCTCCACGGTTTGGCCGGAAACCTTCTGGTGCTTGCAGCTGGACTCGTGTGGGCCCTGGACAACAACCTGAGCAGGGTCACAAGCCAGAAGTTCGGGCCAGTCTTCGTATCGAAGTTCAGGAACATCTTTGGGGGCGGGCTGCTGCTTGGATTCCTAATTGCGACCTCTGCCTTTTCACCCGTACCGACTGCGGCCCTGCCCATCCTGATCCTGTATGCAGCCGACGTCGCATTGGCGACCCTCACCTTCATGGCGGCTCTGGTACGAATCGGGGCCGTGAGGACACTCATCGCCTTCTCGACGACATCAATCTTCGGATCTGCGTTCTCCGTGGCGATTCTCGGAGAAGGCGTCACATTCATTCAAGCAACCGGCGGCGCGCTGATTCTCCTGGGAGTCTACCTAATTCAAAAAAGCGAGAGTCGGTAAAATCTCGTTGAACTCTTAAATCGACACCACGAACGTGGCCACACTTCAGGGCGAATATCACGGCCAAACCAAGGCAGAAGGAGTTCGGAGTAGGAATCATCGGGTATTCGATCGGCAGGGTGCACGCACATGGGTGGCAGGGCGTTGACGAGGTCTTCCATCCTGCGAAGGCGAAGGCAAAGTTGGTCGCCCTTTCGGGGAGGACAAAGGAAAGGGTCCAGCTCGAGGCGCGGAGGTACGGGTTCCAGAAGACCTATGCTGATTGGAGGAGGCTTGTCGCTGACGACGATGTAGACATCGTTGACAACTGCGCGCCCCCCTACCTGCACGCGGAGGCTACCGTCGCAGCCGCCGAGAAGGGCAAGGACCTGATTTGCGAGAAGCCCATGGCCAGAAGCGCAGCGGAGGCGCATCAGATGTTGCGAGCAGCTGAGAAGGCTGGGGTCTCACACATGGTGGGCTACAACTATCGATTCGTACCCGCAGTCGCGCTCGCGAAACAAATCATTGACGAAGGGAGACTGGGGCGATTATACTACTACAGGGGTTCGTACCTGAACGCGTACGCGCACTATGAGAATCCCGAGACTCCATTCGACTGGCACCACTCCTTAGAAATGTCTGGGTATGGGGCCCTGGGAGACCTCGGCACCCACGCCATAGACATGGCCAGGTTTCTCGTCGGCGAGGTGAAGTCGGTCCAGTCAATGTCAAGAAACTTCGTAAATTCTCGTCCTGAGAAGAGGGGGTCTAGCAAGAAGGTCAAAGTCGACGTCGACGACGTCACGGTGTCGGTACTCTCCCTGAATAACGGGGCCGTGGGACTTCTTGAGGCCTCCTGGATGACTCCTGGAAGGAGGGACTTCCTGGCCTTCGAGGCCCACGGGTCCAAGGGTTCTTTGATGTTCAACCTCGAGCGACTAAACGAGCTGGAAGTGTATCTCCCTGGAGAAGACCCAAAGCTCGACGGCCCAAGGAACGTGCTCGTCCTGGGAAGGGAACACCCGTTTATGACCCGCTACTGGGCAAACCAAGCCGGAGGATTTTCCTGGGAGAACAGCTTCACCAACGAATTGAACCACTACCTCGAATGCCTTGTAGAAGGGAGGTCAGTTTCCCCGCAAGGGGCCAGCTTCTTCGACGGTTACAAGAATTGTCTGATAATGGACTCGATGGTCGAGTCGGCGAAGAAAGGGAGGAGGGTCGAGATTGAAGGCTAAGAGTTCGCTCGCGCTCTACGGCGGGAAACCAGTGAGGAAGGAATCGCTCTCTGTGATGCACCCCGGCGCGACCTACTATGACAACGAGGAGATCAAGGCGGTGACCGAGGTCCTCAGATACAAGTCTCCGTACCGCTTCTACGGCCCCAGGTTTCTCGGCATCACGGCGAAGTTCGAAAAAGAGTTTGCGTCCTACATAGGCATCAAACACGCTCTCGCGGTTTCGTCAGGGACGGCGGCTCTGCACACAGCACTCGTCAGCCTCGGGGTCGGCCCTGGGACCGAGGTCATCCTGCCGACCTATGGCTGGGTCTCTTGCCCCGCTGCAATCGTGGCGGCTGGCGGGACGCCGGTCCTGGCCAACGTGGACGATTCGCTCACCATGGACCCGGCGGATGTGAAGAAGAGGATAACGAGAAGGACGAAGGCGATAATGGCTGTCCACATCAGAGGTTCCGTCTGCGATCTCGACGGTCTCTCGAGCGTGGCAAAGGATAGTGGGGTGGCGCTTCTTGAGGACGCGGCGCAGTGTGGAGGCGGCTCCTACCATGGGAGGAAGGTGGGGTCGATTGGGGACGTGTCCACTTTCAGCTTCCAGCTCAACAAGATGATCACCGCAGGGGAGGGGGGCGCCATTGTTACGAACGACGACGTCTACTTCCAGAGAGCGCTGATGTTCCATGATGCCGGAACCCCGTACCGGGGGCTCTCCGAGAAGGGACTGAACCTGAAAGTCCGGCCGTTCCCGGGAGTCAACTACAGGGCTAACGAACTGGCGTCGGCGATCCTCCGCGTTCAACTGAGAAAGATGGATTCGATAGTCGCGAAGACGAGAAAGAACAAGCGGAGAGTCGTGAAGGGCATCTCAAAAGTCAAGGGGATCAAACTGAGGAGGGAGAATGACCCAGCCGGGGAAGTGGGGGTGGCGCTGATCTTCTTCGTCGAGACGCCGGAGAAGGCGAAGCTCTTCAGGGACGCGCTCGTGGTCGAGAACATCAAGAGGCCCAGCGGGGCTTACCCAGGACTAGTCTACGAGCCTGGGAAAGATGACGGGCACGTCTTTTTGCACTGGGGACATCTAATTGGAGGACTGGAAGGGATTGCCCCGGAGTACAAAGAAAGCTTGGAGCTGATGGGAAGGGCGGTCCACCTGGACATTAGCCCGATGGACAATAACGAGGACCTCGACGATATCGCGGCGGGAATTACGAAGGTCGCCGAAGCCATACTGTAAGTTGGTTACCAAGACTTGACGACATTGACTTCTAATCAATCGGCATTTCGAGCATCTCCATTCTGCTGAGTGCGTACCCTGCAAGCAGAATCACTCCCCCAACGACAGCAATGTAGGGCCCTACCTGCGCCCAAACTGCGGAAGAAGCGCTCCTGCCGAGGTAACCATGCCATGAGTTTAGACCTCGAACAACCTGAGATTGGACAGGATTCAATCCTACTATCCAGAATAAGCCGCTCAGGAGCGATAAGGCGCCCGCGACTACCATGAGTTTCCACCTGAACAAGGAGACAGCAGACAGGACGAACCCGATAGGAAAGGCAATCATTGCCAACAAAAGCACCCCAGGCGCAACTAAGATTGGAGCGATCAAATGCCAGAACCACCCATCGATGGAGGAATTCGAAAGGGGACAAGCGCAGGGCCCATACGTCGACCCCAGATTGTTGGCTATGTCGAACGTGGTATATCCGAAATGAGCATTGTCCGACTCGAAAGCGAGCCACTCAGACCCAAATGCCAAAAGTAACAGGAAAGTGGATGCTGCGACAAACACACGTGTGCTAACCATCAGTCGGGCCTGACCAAGACCTTCAGGCTCTTCAGAGAAGTCGCGGTTTCCAGGGCCTTCTCTGCCTCATCGATGCCGAATGAGTGAGTGACGAAGTTCTCGAGCCCGAGCCTCTTCCAGTCCCTGGCCATCAGGGTCAGGGCCCTCGAATATGCCTGGTAAGGCATCCCGTTAACCCCGATTATCCTGAGAGACCTGCTCAAGATCTGTCTCTGTGGGTTGATGCTCACTGTCCCCATGTCAATGTAATTACCGGAGGTCAGGTAGGTCCCGGCCATGCTGACCATCTCGAGCCCCTCGGCTATGACTGCGGGGATGCCGACGCATTCGATGACGAGTTCGGCTCCTCTCCCTTCGGTGACACGGCCCACTTCAGCTATTCTTTCCTTGGGAGTATCGTACTTCGAGATGTCGATTGTCAAATCGGCCCCCATTTTCTTAGCGAGTTCGAGGCGCTCCATTGGGGCCCCTATCACCACGACCTTTCCAGCCCCGACCATCTTGGCCATAGCTGCGTGTGAAAGGCCCAGGGGCCCTGAGCCCTGGATGACCACGGTGTCACCAGGCCCCACCCCCTCCTTCGCCAACCAGTACGGAGCCATCGCGCGGGCGAACGACCCGTAAGCTACCGCCATCGGTTCTGTCAAGACGGCCACGCTGTCAGGAAGCCCGGCCGGGACTTTGAACAAATGGACCTTCGGGAGGATGTACATGTATTCGGCCCATCCTCCGAACAGGTGGGGCGACTGCTTGCAAGAGATGGTTGTCCCGTACCCGAAGACGTTCTCGCACCAGCACCATCCATAGAAGTTCCTGCAGTTGTAGCATTCGCCGCAGTTGACGTCGCAGGCCGGGACGACTCTGTCGCCCTTTGCGAGCGGGGTCCCGTTCGAGTCTCGCCAGCGCCCCTCCTTCTCGCCCAGCTCCTCGATGTAGCCGAGGTTCTCGTGTCCAGGGATTAGAGGGAAGGTGGACTCCTGCCCGCCGGGGTGGACCGTCTCTCCATGGAACATGTGTTTGTCTGTCCCGCAGAGGCCGGACCCAATCATTCTGACCAACGCAGCCCCTGGTCCCACCTTCGGCATCGGGAATCGTTGGAGACCAACCGAGCCGGGCTTCTTCATTACAGCGGCCTGCACCTGAATCGGTTTTCCGGATGGGATGAATCTCCGTCCTCGGGGTCAAGGTTGAGACCCCATCCTTTTAGGCGAATCTCAGATCCGAAAAGAACGCATCTGCTAGGTCTGGAGAAAAAAGCGGAGCGGGATTGACCTTACTCAGGTGGGATTTCGCTGTAGACCTTCCCGAGGTCTACTCCGATTCCCTTCGCGTGCGACGAGGCCGCGGCGTAGATTACCACGCCTACTATGATGGTCCCAATGACCACCCCGTAAGAGAAGTTTAGGTTTCCTCCGAGGAACACGGTCCCGAGGGGGCCGCTGAGTGGGACTGAAAGGGCGATGATGTAGAAGAGGAATGAGCCAACTCCGACCAGAGCTGCGAGCCCCAGTGCGGCGCTGTTTGCGAACTGACCTACCGTCGATTTGAAGAGATCTTTCTTTCTCCAGGCGAAGACCATGGCCGCAAGGAGCGGCATCAGGTATCCGATGGGTGCTATGAGACCCAGCTGAAGATAAGTCGAGAAGAAGTTGGTGAAGAAGTAGAGTGTGACGAATACCCAGGAAAGGAACCCGGCCACGAGGACCGCGTTGCGGGGCGAATGGAATCTGTCGCTGACGCCTGCCAGGCTGTTTGGGAGGAGCCTGTCGAATGAAGCTGCGAAGATCATTCTGGATATCGTTACGATGTACGCTACACAGACAATCAGCCACCCTATCAGCAGCGAGAGCCCGACGAAGACGGCTGCGGCCGGGCTGCCCAAGCTGGCGAGGAGTGAGGTCGTCGGCAGTGTGGGAAGGGTCGAGGGGCTGTTAGCCTGAATGGAACTGAGAGCGTTGATGAAGTTGATGTCGAAGTCTCTGTACACCAGGAACGCCATGCCAACCAGTAGTAGAACTGTGATTATGACTGAGATGAAGAGCGACCTCCACATCGAAGACTTCACGTTCCTCGTCTCTCCGGCAAGGTAAGCGCCGAAGTTGAAACCTGTGAATGTGAGGAAGCCCCATGGGATGGCTGCAAGCACCGAAGGAGTGACCCAGTCTGACGGGGACGGCCCCGCCTGTGCTATCACACTGTTGTAGGTCACGCTAGTGAAACTTCCTCCGGCTGCGCTCATCGCCTGATTGAACAGGCCAGGGATGGTTTTGGGGTCAATCAGGAGGAGGATGCCGATGAATCCGGCCGTGCTCAGATAATAAAGTGCAAGGCCTGCCCTTTGGAACCAAGCGAAGATCCTCAGCCCGAATACTGAGATTACGATGTACAGGATCACGAGGAATGTGGCGATCGCATACCCAGCCCCCAGGCCGGTCGAAGTGAGACTCATGGCAAAGGTGACCCATCCAGAGTTCCCTGTTGTCACACCCAAGGCATAGATCAGCTGGGACAGGGCGATGGAGACGTTGGACCAGGTGCTGAGGGTGATTCCGACTATGAGGGTTGTTATGAGCAGGAAGACGAACTGGACACTCCCGTAAACCGGCCCAAGAATTCTCGTGGACCAGACGTAGTCTCCGCCGCTTCTGGGCATCCCTGCGCTCATCTTTGCGTAAACGTAAGACATCGCGAAGGCAGGAATTGACCCCAGGGTGAAGACAAGTGCAAGGTTGGCGCCAGGGAAGAAGACAGGGGCGAACAGGAAAGTCAGGACAAAGCCGTTGACGACGACTATGATGGCTTGTGAGATGATGAATTGGTCGAGAAAACCTAACGTCCTTACAAGACCCGTCGCATCACGTGCGAACGTCTTGGCTTGATTTTCCAAGCGGCCCCAAGGCCGGCTGACATCTTAAAAGCATTGAATGAGAGGAATTCTTAAGTGAGCGGGGGCGTCTCGAGGGCTCACTTGCCCCTAGTGGACCCTCTCGAGGAGGCGAAACGGGTTCTTGGAGAAGCGGAGAAGAACAAGATCGTACTGAAGCTCATCGGGGGTGTCGCAGTGTGCGTTACATGCCCATCTGCCAGAAGGCCCACCCTGACAAGGCAGTACGTTGACATCGACCTAGTAGGGCTTTCAAAGCAATCCGCCTCAATCAGGCATTTCTTCGACAAGATGGGTTACATACCTCGAGACAGGTTCAACGCGATGTACGGTGACCGGCGCCTGATATTCAACGATCCTGAGCACCAGAGGAGGGTCGACGTTTTCTTGGATGTTTTCGAAATGTGCCACACCCTGAACCTCAAAGATAGGCTGCAACTTGACGGACTCACCATACCACTGGCAGACATGTTGGCCACCAAATTGCAGATTGTCGAGGTGACCCAGAAGGATTACAAGGACATGATGGCAATCCTCCTTGACCACGAAGTCGGTAGCTCGGACGACCGGATGATCAACGGAGACTATCTTGCCAAGCTCTGCGGCGCCGACTGGGGTATCTACAAGACGATGACGATGACCCTGGGGCGACTATCAAACGCTGTACCCGAGTTCCAGCTAGGCGAAGATGGGGTCGTTATCGAGACGAGGATCAAGGCTCTGCACAAGAAGATAGAGGACGAGCCGAAGTCCCTGAAATGGAAGATGAGGGCCAGGATCGGAGAGAGGACGCCCTGGTACCGTCTCCCTGAGGCAGACAAGGAGATAGTGGACTCTAGGATGCCGGGGACCGAGCCCGCCGTGGGCAACCACTAAATATCTTGCAGGGGCGCCGACCAATCCTGCCAGAGAAGTTCGCAGCCTACGGTGTTGAAGTTGACATCCCTGAAGATTGGAGGATTGAGTTCAACGCGAAGAGCACGCGCGAGAAAGGCGACGTCGCGTTTCACTCCCCCAAGAACAACGTCTTCTTCGTCTCATGGGGCAAGCTAGCTGATGCCCAGCGGCGCTTCAAGAGTCTGGAGGAGCACAGGGACGCCACCATCAAGAGGATCAGGGGCGACCCGAACATGAAGAGCGTAGACATCGTGAGTTCGGAAAGAGAAACATTGTCAGGTCACGATGGCATCCTGTCCGAGGTCGTCGCAAAGAAGAGGAGTGGGCTCATATCAAGGTCCGAGCCCACGCACCGCATCTGGTCCGTCCATTTCTACTGCCCCCAGAGGTCGAGGTACTATGTGGTCTACTCCCAGGTAAAGGTCGAAGGCGAATTCCCGGACTTCGCGGGGATGTTCAAGGGGGTCACCGGGACAATAAGATGTCACACTTGACGGCATAGGCGCATTTCGTTGAAGACCTCCATCACGACGATTCTCTGGGGAAAGATTCACACTCTCGGCGAATTCAGAAAAGTCCTTGCTGAAGTCAGGAAGATTGGGTATGATGGAATCGGACTTGAGACGAGACTACTTCCACTTGAAATGATCAAGGATCCCAAGCTTGTCAAGAGGACACTCAAGGAAGCCCGGGTGGAGAATTCGGGTTCATACTCGACAATGAAACTCCAGGACGTGGACTGGGCCTCGCAGGCCGGGACTCCAGTTCTATGGGTTGTGGCAAGAGGCGACAATACCTACAGGGATGCCTTGGGGGTCCTCCGGGGGCTCAAATCACGTGCAGTGAAGTCAGGGATTGCAATTGCGCTTCACAATCACTTGGGGACGCGCTTCGAGACCGAGGCACAAATGAGACGAGCCCTGACAAGTGTGAAGGGGCTGCAGGTCTGTTTTGACACTGCCCACGCCGAAGCTGCGGACTTCGATACTCCCCGTTTCATCAGAGACTTCCACGATAGAATCGCCCTAGTTCACGTGAAGGACCTGAGGGTGAAAGTCTCGAAAGCTAACGTGTCCTACACCAAGGACTTTGTCAACGCAGGAGAAGGAATCCTGAACTTCAGGAAGATCTTTGGAGCGCTGAAGGACGCGGGCTATGACGGAAACCTGATGCTTGAAACAGAGGTCATAGTGGGAAGGAGGCCCGGCGAGGTCGCCAAGGAAGGTTACGACAGAATCCAGAGTCTACTTCGCGAAGCTTAACATGCCCCGGAAAACCCGGTCACCCCAATGATGCATAGGAACAGCGGAGTCAGAGACAGAGAGGAGGAAATAGTCTCGAAAGATCCGATGACGGTGAAGCGCTTCAGGATGGACTCCACTCAAGACTTGAGGAATCTTTACTCAGGTCAGAAAGAAGTACTGGTCGTGGTTATGGAAGGGGGAGCCGTCGTCACCGTCGGTCCGAAGGAGTTCATCCTGGGAGAGAAGGACCTATGCTACGTCCCGAGAGGCGAAACGTTCTCCTTAGCGAAAAAGAATTCCAGCCCCAACGAAATCGTCCTCTTTTCAGCCCCGGCGAAGTTGAAGCACGAGGCCTTCGTCAAACGGTTCCTTGAAACGACACCAATTGAATCTGGGAGCGCACCGTACAAAAGGAAGATCTACAACATGGTGAAAGAGACGGACAAGGCAGACCGGTTCCTCTGTGGCTTCGTCGAGGGCGACTCCGGGAACTGGACAAGCTTCCCTCCCCACAAACACGATGGGAAGCCGGAAGTCTACGTCTACTATGGGATGGGCACAAAGTTCGGAGTCCAAATGGTGCTCATGGACGGCAAGGACAGCTCATTCGTCGTCAGGGATGGGGACGCTGTCTACTTCGAGAAGGGTTACCATCCCAACGTTGCGGCACCGGGGACAGGGATGAACTTCCTCTGGGTCATCAGCGCGCCGCCGGACAGGCGCGACCTTTCGGTCGAGCTCCATCCAGATTTCGAAGGCATGCAGTCTGGGCCAACCCACCTGAAGACAGGCGTCTCGGGCAGCGACTAGTTGTAGGGCGTCGGTATGTCCCAGTATCCGTACATGAACGTCCCGCTGTTGGGGAAGCGCCGCTCGACTATAGTTTCGACGACGAAGACGGACTCAGAGGAGATGGCCTGTTTAACCGCAGATTTCAACTCGTCCGGCTTCTCCACCCTCGTATACTCGGCACCGTATGCCTTGGTCAGCTTCTCGAAGTCAACCGGGTTCGCGAACTCGGTCCCAAAGACTCGTTTCTTGAGGCCCCTGACCTGAAGGTCGCGTATCGAGACCCAGCCATAATTGTTCAGGATCACAACGACAATCGGAATCTCGTTTTCAACGGCTGTGGAGAGTTCCACGCTGTTCATCAGAAACGACCCATCTCCTTCGACTGCGACAGCAGCCTTCTTCGGTTGCGCGAGCTTTGCACCCATCGCCGCGGGGAGGGCGAAGCCCATCGTCGAGAACCCCCCTGAGCTCAGAAATGTCCTGGGCATGTAACTCGCCCACTGTTGCGATAACACCTCCTGGGGAAGGCCCGCGCTCACCGAGACGATGGCGCCCCTCGGAAGCGCCTCGCGTAGCAACTTGACGACATTCGGCATCCCCATCGGGGCCCTTGTCCAGAGTTTCTTCAGTTCGAGGTCCCACGCGTTTCGTAACTCGTGGAACCGTTTGAGCCAGGGTGTTGACCTCGAGGACCTTCGCCCTTGATCGCGGAGCGCAACAAGCAGGACCTCGAGTCCGGCCCTGGCGTCGGAGACGATACCCAAAGCGACCGGGTAGTTCTTTCCTATCTCATGGGGGTCGACATCGATTTGGACCAGCTTCGTCGGAGGGATTTGGAAGGTGATTCCGTGCTCGTAGGAGCTCGTGGTCTCATCACTGAAGGTCGTCCCCACGGCGAGTATCACGTCCGCCTCCTTGGATAGCGAGTTCGCCACGGAGCTTCCGACGTTCCCGGGATGGAAACCCCAGAGCTTGTTGTCGGCAGGGAAGCTCCCTTTCGACTCTCCCCTGAAAGAGGATACTGCGGGAGCGCCTAGGAACTCTGCTACTGCGACGGCAACGTTCCCTGCCCCTGACATGTCTGCCCCTCCGCCGAGAAGGACTAGAGGTCTCTTCGCGTGAAGCAGAAGCCTGGCGGCCTTTCCAATCGCGACAGGGTCTGGGTAGACTCGCCCGAGCGGCATGAAGTTCTTGAGGTCAGGGACCTCGGAGCGGACCTTCTCCACCTGCACGTCCATCGGCAGGTCGACCAGGACAGGTCCCGGTCTCCCAGTAAGAGCAGTCTTCAGAGCATTTGGGAGGACCCGCGGTAGCTGCCTGACGTTGGTGACCTGCCAAGCTCTTTTGACGAAATGGCTCATGCCGTTGACGTAGTCGACCGAATTCTTCCTGTCGATTTCCTGGAAGATCCCCATTCCGAAAAGGTAGGTCTGGATATCGCCCGTCAACGCCACCATCGTGGAGGAGTCTACGAAGGCCGTCGCCATCGCGGTGGTGAGGTTGGTGGCCCCTGGTCCGACCGATGTCGTGACGACTGCAGGGACTCGCCCGTTGGCCCTGTAATACCCGTCCGCCATGTGCCCTCCCCACTGCTCGTGTTTGGTCGGGATCGTTCGGATCCCAGAATCCTTCAGGGCGTCAAAAATGGAAATGTTGCCGTGCCCGGGGATTCCAAAGGCGTGCTTGACGCCAGCCTTCTTCAGGAACTCGACGGTGAACTGGGCGCCGTTGAGCAATAATCTTTCCGCCATCGCTGCTCCAAGCGTTATTTTAACGCAAGCCCCGGTCTCACGGAGAAAAGAAAAAAGCATCTCACCGGAATCAAGCTTAAACTAGTCAAGTCGGGAGCGGCGATTGTTGCCCCCACAAAGAGATCTCTCCGAAACCATCCCAAAATCCGTCTATTCAGCAATGACAGATTTACGCGTCAAAGAGTCTGAGCTGCCATCCAGGCTGGCGAAAAAGAGGATCAGGAGGACGGCCCTCACCAAGGACGGGAAGCTTACTCTCTTGGCTGTCGACCACACCGCCAGGATGGTCACTGCGATTGGTGACGACCCGCTGAGGATGGCGGACAGGCGGGACCTCCTTGCCAGGACGTTGCGAGTGATGGCATGCTCCACTTTCGACGGGTTCCTTGGGTCCCCTGACGTCATCGACGACCTGTTCTTGCTCCAGAGCCAGGCATCGAGAAAGTTCTTGGACCGCAAGGTCCTCATTGGAAGCGCCAATAGGGGCGGATTGAGCGGCGCCACATTCGAGATGGACGACACGGTCACTGGTTATGACCCAAAGGGAATCGCAAGCATGGGACTCGACGGGGGTAAGTTCCTACTGCGAATCGACCCAGAGGACGAGGCATCGCTGAAGACGTTGGAATACTGTGCCGACTTCGTGAGGGGGTGTCAGGAGCTCGGCATCCCAGTGTTCCTTGAGGCCTTGCCTGTCGCCAGGAAAGATGGGCGCCTGACGGTGGTGCGCGACGCCAGCACGCTCGCCAAACTCGTCGGGGTTGCCACGGCCTTGGGAAGCAGTTCATCGAGACTCTGGCTCAAACTTCCCTACGTAGACGATTTCGCGAAAGTCGCGAAGGCGACCACATGTCCCATCCTCGTGCTCGGAGGCGACGCCAAGGAGGCCGACGTGCTGTTTTCCCAAATCCTCGCGGCGATGGAGGCCGGGCCGAACGTCAGAGGCGTCTTAATGGGGCGGAACATACTCTATCCGGAAGAGAGCGACCCCAGGGGGATGGCCTTCGCAATCGACGCTTTGGTAAGGCGAGGAGCAGGAGTGAGCGAGGCCAAGCAGGTTATGGAAAAGGAAAGCTGGAAGAAGTGTGAACTCTTCGATGGGTAAAGACCAGCTCGACCTGGTGCTCGTAGGCAGGGCAGGGGTGGACCTCTATTCCCTGGACTACGGTCGGACGATCAAGGAGTCAAAGAAGTTCGCCAAGTACGTGGGTGGAACCGCAGCGAACGTCGCGGTTGGAGCATCAAGGCTTGGGCTAAGAACCGCACTGGTGACAAGAGTAGGGAACGATGACCTGGGAGAATACATCATTGGGTACCTGGAGAAGGAGGGAGTCGACATAGAACATGTCAACAAGGACCCCAATGGAAGGACTGGCATCGTCTTCGCAGAGATTCTGCCGGGCCGGGATGGGAAGTTTGTCTTCTACAGGGAAAAAGCCGCCGACCTACTCGTCACAGACGAGGACCTTCCGGAGAGTCTGATCAGAAACACCAAGGCTCTACTCGTTACCGGGACTGGCCTGTCCGCCAACCCTTCAGCAAGTACGATTTACAATGCGATGGAGGTCGCCGAGCGAGAGGGCCTGACGCGGATCCTCAACCTCGATTGGAGGCCAACGCTTTGGAGCCTTCCGTTGGAAGAACGAATCTCCAGGTATCACAAAGCCATCTCTATGGCAAACGTACTGATTGGGAACGAAGGGGAGTACATTGCTGCAACGGGGGCCGCAACCTTGCAGGCAGCAATCGAACAGGTCAAAGACAAAGACAGGGTCCTTGTCGTCACACGAGGAGAGAAGGGTTCGACTGTCTACACTCAAGGTAGGAGGATTTCCGTGCCTGGATTCAGAGTGAAGCTCCTCAAGGGACTCGGGGGCGGGGACGGCTTCATCGCCGGCTTCGTCTACGGGCTATCGAAGAAGTGGACCCTCGCGAAGGCCGCGAGGTTCGGTAATGCTGTCGGGGCCATAGTCGTCCTGGGACACGCGTGCTCCGAATCGATGCCTACCTACGGTGAAGCTGCGAAATTTCTCCGCAAGAATCGGAGCTAGGCCCACTACTACCATCGGTATATTGTTACTTTCTTGTCTGTGAAGAAGTCGACGGTGTCTACCTGGGCGTGCAGGGTTCCATAGAATGAGTCGCCTCTTCCCCCAAACGGGAAGTACGCAGGCGGAGCCGCGACGCCTATGTTCACACCGACGTTTCCCACGTTAGCTCCCCTCCTGAATTCCCTAGCGCTTCGTCCGCTGCTTGTGTAGATGCATGCCATATTGCCGAAACCAGTCCCTTTGTTGATGACATCCAGCGCGTCGTCTATGCTCTCGGTCTGGATGACGCTGGCGAGAGGACCGAAGACTTCTTCCTTTGCAACAGTCATCGAAGGATCAACTCCATCAAGGACTGAGGCCCCCAGGTAAAATCCCTCAGGGTGCTCTGTGACCTTGAGTGCCCTGCCGTCTGAAACGATTTTCGCACCCTCGCGCGCCGCAGCTTCGATATGACGCCGGACCCGCTCCCGGGCAGATTGGGAGACAAGGGGCCCCATCTGGATTCCCTGTTCAAGCCCGTACCCGATTCTCAATTCTTTCGCCGCCCCAACGAACTTCGGGAGCGCGCTCTCGTGCGCCTTCCCGATGGTTAGCAGGTTCGAACCTGCGAGGCACCGCTGGCCCGTGTTGCCGAAGAACGAGGAGACGATACTGGGCATGAACCTGCTCAGGTCCGCGTCGGGCTGCACCACGACGCTGTTCTTTGCGCCCCCGTTTACAACTGCCCTTTTCCCATGCTGACCGGCCAGCCTGTAGACCTCCTTGGCGACAGGCGTTGACCCTACGAACGTGATTCCCTTCGTGTCCTTGTGCGCTATGAGGGCCTCCACGACGTCCTTGCCGCCGTGGACGATGTTCAGGACCCCAGGCGGGAGCCCGACTTCATCCTGAATGAACTTCGCCGCGACCTGCATAGGCACAGGGGTGAGCTCGCTGGGCTTGACCACGATGGTGTCGCCAAGGACTATCGCATATGGAATGAACCAGAACGGAATCATCAGAGGGAAGTTGAAAGGACAGACGATCGAAAATACCCCCAGAGGTTCCTTTTCCAACTGCACGTCAACCTCCCGAGAGACCTCATCGAGGGTTTCTCCCTTGGCAAGGGTGTAGGCCGCGGCGATGGCAGTGTCAACGTTCTCCATGGCGCGCATGACGTCCCCCCTGCTCTCCTCCAGTGTCTTCCCATGATTCTGAGTGTTGATTGTGGCGAGCTCCTCGGCGTGCTTTTCCATGACTTCCTTCATCTTGAAGATGAACCCGACGCGTTCAGTAATTGGGACCTTCCTCCAACCATCGAAGGCTTCCTGGGCGGCCTCGACCGCCATCGAAACCTCCTCGCGACTGGCGAAGGGCACCATAGCGATTACTTCGCCCGTCCCTGGGTTGAACGTAGGGCTCGAATCCTGCGAGCTTGAGTTCATCCATCGCCCACCAGCAAGAAGCTTGAGGCTCTCCGGCTTCTGAGTTGTAGCCTTCAATCCCGTCATTTGCTTTGAGCGCCGCCTACCGAATTTAAGAGTATAAGCGAGGGGAATCCCAAGAGGGTCAAGAGTTCCACAAGGGATTTATCGCCGGCAAGAAGGGAACTTCAGAGTTAGATTTTGTCTCTAGGTCGGCGCAGGCTAGCCGCAATCATGTTCACCGACATGGTGGGCTACACGGCGCTCGGGCAAGTGAACGAGTCTCTCTCCCTTGCTTTGGTGGATGAGCAGAGAAAGCTCATCCGGCCGATCCTTTCCAGGCATAACGGCAAAGAAGTCAAGACGATCGGGGACGCCTTCCTTGTGGAGTTCCCGAGTGCTCTGGACGGGGTCAGATGTGCCTATGATATCCAGCGAGCTATAAGGGAATTCAACGTCCCCCTGCCACAAGACCGCCGGGTCCACCTCCGGGTAGGTATACACCTTGGGGACGTAGTGGAAAATCAAGGCGACATATCAGGCGATGCGGTGAACATTGCCTCGCGGATTGAGCCGCTGGCTGAAGATGGGGGCGTCTGCCTATCCCGCCCAGTCTATGATCAAGTCCAAAACAAATTCGAACTTCGCTTGGCAAGTCTTGGGCCGAAGCAGTTGAAGAACGTCGGCGCACCAGTGGAGGTGTTCAAGATGACGATGCCATGGGATGAAGCCAGGGGTGCCGAACCTGCTTTACTTGACAAGAAACGAATCGCTGTGCTCCCCTTCACCAACATGAGTCCCGATCCTTCAGACGAGTACTTCAGCGATGGAATGACTGAGGAGTTGATCACCTCTTTATCTGGAGTAAATGGATTGTCCGTGATAGCCAGAACTTCTGTCATGAAGTATAAGGGCGCTCAGAAAGGCGCATCACAGGTGGCGAATGAGTTGAACGTCGGGACCCTCGTCGAAGGCAGTGTGAGGAAGGCTGGGAACAAGGTGAGAATTACGGTACAACTGATAGACGCCAAAACTGAGAGCCACGCTTGGGCTAAGAATTACGACAAGCAGCTCGACGATATTTTCGCCATCCAGAGCGACGTTGCAAAGCAGGTCGCTGACGTCCTCCAGGTTAGGCTTCTCTCAACCGACAAGATGAAGCTGGAGAAGGTACCCACTTCCAACATCGAAGCATACACCCTCTATCTGAAAGGCCAGCACTATTTCTACAAGGCCTGGGGAGATTCCGAGAGGCTCAAGACGGCCTTGGTGCACTTCGAAGAAGCTGTCGCAAACGACCCAAACTTCGCGTTGGCCTACGCTCAGCTGGCGTACTGTTACAACCAACTAGGTTTCTTTGGAATGATTCCGTCCAAGGAGGCCGGGGAGAAGGCCAAAGAGTACGTGGAGAGGGCCTTGGAACTTGATGATTCCCTTGCCGAGGCACATCAAGTCAAGGGTCGGATTCTTAGAAACTACGAGTGGGACTTTCCCACGGCTGAGAGGGAATTCAAACGCGCGATTGAACTCAGCCCCAGCTTCGCGGAGGCCTATGGGGGCAGTGCTCTTCTATTGTCCTTCAACAGGCGGAGCGCCGAAGCCATCGCCGAAGTCAAACACGCGCTGGAACTAGACCCCGTTTCGGGGACGGGAGCGGGTTACGCCGGAACCATCTACCTTTACGCCGGTCTCTACGATGAGGCGATCGAGCAGTTCAGCAAGAACCTGGAGATAGAACCCAAGAACGTGTATGCAAAAGGCAACTTGGGTCTGGCGCATATTCAGAGGGGGATGGTTGACATTGGTGTCAGAGAAGTAGCCGAGGTCGCCACAATCAAGAACCCATCTAGCCAGAGCGATTTGGCATACGCCTATGCCAAAGCAGGCAGGCTTGAGGAATTAAGAAAGCTACTCGAACGATTGCTCGATGATGCGACTCGCAATAACGAACTGGCCGTAGCTGTGGCCAGCGCCTACGCTAATCTCGGAGATGCAGACAGAGCGGTCGACTGGCTCGAGAAGGCGTACAATGAACATGTTTCTTATCTCGTAACCTCGAACAGTGACTTCGTTTTTGACGCCATTCGCGGCAACCACAGGTTCCAAACATTGATGAGGAAAGTCGGCTGGACCAATACGCTCTAGGCTTGGTCAAGATAACAAAACTCCCGCCCGACCGGTGGAGAGATTTCAGGAGTCTGCGACTTGAATCTCTCAGAAAGGACCCGTCGGCATTCGGTAGCTCTTTCGAGGAGGAAGAAAAATTCACAGAAGGCAAATGGAGAGTAAGAATTCAGAACGTACTGTTTGCTCTGTCGGATAGTCGACCAATCGGAATGGTTACCTACGTATTCGATGAAGGCCTCAAGACCAAGCACATCGCTGAGATCTACGGTTTCTACGTCAGCGCCGGGCACCGAGGCGAAGGTGTCGGTACAAAGTTGCTGGAGCAGGCGCTGTCGCTAATTCGAAAGAAAAAGGGGATTGTCAAGGTTAGACTCTATGTGAACACGAAACAAGGCGCCGCTGTCAGCTTGTACAAGAAAGCGGGTTTTGTCGTCACGGGCAAGATGGAGAAGGAATTGAAGGTCGGCCTCAGGTTCTTCGACATGTTGATGATGGAAAAGGTGTTTTGAAGGGCTTTCAGGACCGACATGACTTATCTGGGGCCCGAAGCCTCCCCAATCAGTGCGCAGCAAGCTCGTCCTGCTGGCCAAAGGGTGGCATTCGCCGCAGCAGGTCTTTGGGTTATTACAATGCCGACTTACATAAACGAAGGCAATCAGTGTGGAGCAAACGGATGCATGAACGTGTCTGCAAACATTCCGTCCGTGGGGCCGGGGATTCTTCTCTTCATTGTCGGGTTCATAATCGCGGTGTATGGGCTCAGCAGGAGGGAGGGTGAAGAGGAATCAGGTCTACGAACACGCTAGGAGCCCTTTTCAGAAAACGGATAATGGAAGCCATTCCTGTCGGAAATCTCCCAGCTCATGCCGTAGTCCGAATAACTCAGCCTCTTTGACTTGGCCACATAGGCAACGGGACCATAGAAAGGAGCCCCATGGATTGCGCTGACGTTGCCGTCCGGGCCCACGACATCTTCAACCTCCATGGCAGCAATTGTAGAAATGCTTAGGCTCCGATTCCTGCCGCTGATCTTGTAATCTATCGGGACGCTTCTAGTTCCAAGCACTTCACCTATGAAATCCTTGAATCTTCCACCATAAATCTGATCCAGGGCGTTTGTCTGAGTCTTGTTTGCCCTAGAGTCCAGGTACACAGCTGCTTTCCACTTTACCTTCTGCATGTGACCTGGTGAATGTACAGCCATGACTACGTTCAACCCATCAAGATTGGTATCTCCAAAAGTACCCTTGTCTATGTGCCACGCCAGCATAACGGTGCAGTCATTGCCGGTCGGGGGGCTAAGGAATATGCACGGACAAGAGACTTCACAATTGCACGCCTCGAAGTAATCTCCCTTCGTTACCCAATTCGGCAACGCAGCGCTTTTCTAAGAAATTAGAATATAAACATGATTTGCATCTGCCGAGTCGGGCAGATGTCGAAAACGATTTCTTCTGGCCTTAGTTTCAAGCTCTCAATAGGCGTGCCGCTTCTCGTGGTAGCGGTCGGAGCATGGTATCTTTCGGCTGTCCTCTATCAGGCTTCCACACCGATGGGCATGGACTCCATGGCCCCAGTCATTCCCATCGCGACCATGGCAGGAATGTTCACCACACTTGACGTCGGGGTGGTCCTCGCCTTCCTAGTGGTCTGGGTGGTTGGTATGGTCGCCATGATGTTTCCAGCCATGGTCCCGATCTTGTCGTTCTATTCCGGTTTGGTGACCAAGCAGGAAAGCAGACCGAACCTTTCTCGCCTGGTGGGGCCTCCCTTGTTTCTTACCGGCTATCTCTCACTCTATCTACTGTTAGGACTGGGACTTTTTGCTGCAGTCTATGAGGTCTTTCAACTCGGTCTTATCCTGCCCTGGCTGTCTTCCTGGTCGATTTTCGGAGTTGCGGCTGTCCTCTTCGCTGCGGGTATCTGGCAGCTGACTCCATTGAAGGAGAAGATGCTCGGCAAGTGCATTTCTCCAATGGGCTTCTTCATGACACACGTCAAGAAAGGCCTTCCCGGTGCTTTCCGGATGGGAGCCGAGCACGGAGTCTACTGCGTAGGGTGCTGCTGGCTGTACATGCTAGTGATGTTGGCGGTGGCGGCCATGAGCCTAGTTTCGATGGTACTGCTGTCTGGTTTGATCATCGTCGAGAAAGCGTTCGTCGGCAAGACCTCGTGGTTCAAATGGCTCTCGGCGGGAATCTTCTTCACGCTTGGCGCGGCAGTGCTCATCTTCCCGACATTTGTGGCACTAATCTGAACACGACGCGAAGCAGGCGTCCCAAAAGGGATTTATCGGCGTGAAGCGAGAAACTTGCGAAATACGGTTTGTCTCAGGGTCAGCGCAGGTTGGCAGCGATAATGTATACCGACAT
Organism: Nitrososphaerales archaeon; assembly: GCA_035935095.1. GTDB lineage: Archaea > Thermoproteota > Nitrososphaeria > Nitrososphaerales > Gagatemarchaeaceae > UBA183. The sequence goes on from DASYXJ010000046.1 coordinate 43,026, forward strand.
GGTAGGTTATACGGCTCTGGGGCAAAGAAACGAGTCGCTCTCGCTCGCATTAGTCGATGAACAGAAGAAACTCATCAGGCCTATTCTGAGCAGATACAACGGAAGAGAAGTGAAGACGATGGGGGATGCTTTCCTGGTCGAGTTTCCAAGTGCGCTTGAGGCCGTAAGATGCGCGTATGAGATTCAACGGGCTACGAGGGAGTTCAACGTTTCTCTTCCCGAGGAGCGCAGGGTCCACCTCCGGATTGGGATTCACCTCGGGGACGTTGTCGAGTCCCAAGGAGACATTTCAGGCGATGCGGTCAACCTTGCTTCAAGGATCGAGCCGCTTGCAGAGGACGGGGGAGTAAGCCTGACCCAGCAGGTCTATGACCAAGTAACCAACAAGTTCGAACTTCAACTCCTCAGTCTTGGCAAGAAGGAGCTGAAGAACATAGCTGCGCCCGTCGAAACTTACAGGATGATCATGCCCTGGAATAGCCTGAGCGCGGTGGTGGAGCAAAAGTTGGAGCCCCGCAGAATTGCCGTCCTCCCCTTCGTCAACATGAGCCCTGACCCACAGGACGAGTTCTTCGCAGATGGGCTGACGGAGGAACTAATCGACAAACTCAGTCGAGCGAGAGAACTAGAGGTCATCGCCCGGACCTCGGTCATGAGCTACAAGAAAAAAGAGAAGAAAGCAGCTGAAATCGGGAAGGAGCTCAAGGCTGGCTCGCTGGTGGAAGGAAGCGTACGGAAGGCAGGAAACCGAGTCAGGGTGACTGCCCAGCTGATAAGCTCCAACACGGAAGCCCACCTGTGGTCTTCAACCTACGACAGGGATCTCCAAGACATCTTCGCTGTGCAGACCGACATTGCCGAGCGCGTTGCCGAAGCTCTCAGAGTGCAACTGTTACCGAATGAAAAGCGGGCAATCGAAAGTAAACCAACTTCAAGCAAAGAGGCTCACATACTCTACCTCAAGGGGAGGTATCTCTGGAACGAGCGGACACCGAAATCTTCGAAACTCGCTGCGGAATACTTCGAGAGGGCAATTAGGGAGGACCCTTCATTCGCTCTCGCTTACATCGGGCTTGCTGACACCTACACGGTGTTGAGCGACCAAGGAGTAATGAAGGCCATCGATGCTGGCGAGAAGGTGAAGGCTCTGGCAGAGAGGGCGCTTGAGATGGACCCTACCATGGCCGAGGCGCATGCAAGCCTGGCAAACATCCTTGCTTACGTGTTCTGGGACTTGCGCCGTGCGGAGGTCGAGTTCAAGAGGTCCATCGACTTGAACCCTGCGTACCCAACTGCAAGGCAGTGGTACGGTAAGTGCCTATCCTTCGCAGGAAGGTATGACGAGGCTGTGGAGCAGCACAAAAAAGCGCTCCAACTGGACCCTTTCTCCCTGATTATCAACATCAACTACGGGGAGGGGCTCGCCGAAGCGGGTCGGTACCAGGAAGCGATAGAACAGGGACTAAAGACCGTGAGCCTCGACCCGAACTTCGCAATAGGTCACTTCGAGTTCGGAATCTTCTACCTTGGGGGGCAAGATTTCAAGATGGCCGAGCAGGAATTCAAAAGGACCCTTGAGATCATACCAGAATTCTCAGCGGCAATTGCGCTTTTGGTCTACACCTACGGTCTGGCGGGCCGAAAAGGAGAAGCGGAACACATGTTGTCAGACCTGAAGAATATCGCATTAAAGAGATACGTCGATCCGGCCGACTTAGGAATAGCCGAATTCGGTCTCGGGAGGTACGAGGAAGCGTTCAAGCAACTTGAAGAAGCCTATCAGGACCGATCGTCCTGGCTCCTTTATTTCAAGGCCTTCCCGGCCTTTGCACCTCTGAGAGCAGACGCACGGTTCACCCAGATTCTCAGGAAGATGGGTCTGGCCGGTTGATATCCAAGCGGAAGGATGCTCCTAAGAGGTGACAATCAAAGATGTCCAAATCCTCGCGGGAAAGACCGAGAAACCATTATTATCGCCCCTCACAAAGCTGATCACCAGTGCCAGCGAGGATTCCGGCGCCCAAGGCCGTCCAAATCCCGAAATGGGATATTTCGCTCGCCTATGTGGAAACATGCAACTGTGACATCGGATGCCCATGCAACCTCAGTGGTTTTCCCACCTACGGGTTCTGCAGAGCAATGGTCCTCTTCAAGATTGACAAGGGCCACTACGGAGATGAAAACCTCGACGGACTCCCCGTCGTCTACGTCGCTTCGTGGCCGAAGGCAATCCACGAAGGAAGCGGTACATTGCAGCTCTACTCGACAGAGAAGGCATCTCCGAAGCAGAGGGAAGCGATTGATCAGATATTCAAGGGAAGGGCAAAGGGGAACGGACCATTTGCCGTCTTCGCTGGAACGATGAAATACTTCCACGACACCCAATTTGTGAACGTGAAATACAAGATAAACGGCAAGTCTAGCAGTTTCTCTGTTCCCGGAGTCTTCGATGTTGAGATTGAGTCTTTCAAGGACCCAGTCTCCGGAGCCGAGGTCACGACTGAAATCCACATACCGAATGGTTTCATTTGGAAGCGAGCCAAAGCCGCGCAGTCCAAGACGATGCGCATCGTCAGCGAGTACATGACCTTCGACGATTCTGGGCAGAATGCGTTCTTCTGCGAGAATCTAAACTTCAAAGGCCCATAGTCTCTCAGGACGGGCAACCAGACATAACGCAAGGATGAAGATTGCAGGACAGTTGGCGCAAGTTAAGCCATCACCCGGCTCACCGAGCCCCATACCACTCTCTTCACAGCGACATACCAGATTAGAGGGAACGCTGCCACGAAAAATGAGGGGATGGGCCCCAATCGGATTAGCAAGAACCCGACTCCTGCATAGAAGAGACCAACCTCGCTGACTGCCGCCTGGAGCATCAAACGCCTCCTCTCCTCCCAAGCGCGCGATCTTATCGTCTGTGAAGCGCCTGCCAGAGAGGCCACGAGGAACGCGGTTCCAACTATCACCATCCACGGCCGGGAGAATGTCGCCAGGCCAACTAGCAGCGCAACCTCGAATCCTTTGATGGAGTAGGTCACGGCCCTGGCGCTTCTTGGAACGATGAGCCGTCCTGATTCCAACTTCGCCCCCAATCTCTTCATGACGTTCACGCTGTCCGCATCAACATCCTTCAAGCTGGTCGCGACCGCGTTCTGGAACAGGCACTCGAAAAAACAAAGCGCGGCAACGAGAAGAATCATGGGTCCCACTAGCCCTGCCGTAGTGAAATAACTGAAGAGTGCCAACGGAGCGAAAGTCAGCCCAAAGAGGAATGGTGCGAACGTCCGAGCCTTGCTGGTCCGATTGTAGGCGATACCCGACGCATATGAAACTCCGAAGATCGACGCTGCAGCCAAAGAGCCTGAAAGCAAAAGCGCGAATGCCAATCCCAGTATGTGAAGGCCAATGACAAGGCGTCGCGCGTCGCCGAGCGTTATCGACCTCCCGAGGGGAAATGATGACTTGTTTGGGTCCGCAAGGTCGTGTTTGATATCCTGGACGTTGTTGTCGCCGAAGCCAGCCATCTGAAACACAAGGCCGAAGAGGAGCCAGAGAACTGTCCCCCCTGAGAGCAGGCCTCCGCCCCCAAGCAAATATCCAAGGACAAGGTACGTCATCGGGGCCGAGGCGGAATCGATTCGGAAGAACCTGAGGTACTTGAGAATCGGAGAGTTCCCCGGCTTCACCTAAGGGGCCACAGCTTATCGACGTTATTAGGGAATCCTTATGACTCGTGAAGGCGTTGCAAAGGGCCCCAGCAGCGCAATACCAAGTGAAGAGACTCCCCGTCTCCATCCCCTTCAACATGCTGCGGAATCCGCTTCAGTCGATTTTACGAATCACTAGGGAATACGGAGACATGGCCGAGTTCAGGTTCGGCAGATACACGGTTTGCGTCATCTCTCACCCGGACTTGATTCAGGAGGTTCTTGTTTCGAATCACAATCACTTCGTAAAGAGCAGGACGATGCAGTTCGGCCGGAAGCTCATGGGAAAAGGTCTCCCCGCGTCGGAGGGCAGCTTCCACCGCAACCAAAGGAGAGTCATCCAGCCATCTTTCACTCACGAGCGAGTCGCAAACTACATGCGGGACGCCTTCACCTACGCAAATGAGGCGATTGACGGATGGCGAGAAGGCGTTCCCTTCGAGTTCAGGGAAGAAATGATGAGGCTCACGCTCTCGATTGCTGCCAAGGCCCTGTTCGGAACTGATATCAGGTCGCAGGCCAAGGAGACGCGCTCGGCTCTCGTACAATCAATGGAGCATTTCACCATTCAGTACTACCTCCGCGTTTTTTACTTCAACCAAGACAGGAATCCCTTCGCAGACTTCTGGGAAACCATTCCCGTTGGAGAGAGTCGAAGGTATAGGGCCGCACGTATTAGCTTGGACCGGACAATTGAGCATCTGGTAGCAGAGAGACGGAACGACGGAACTGACCACGGCGACCTGCTCTCCACACTTCTCAGGTCGTCAGACTACGAGGACGAGACTGCCCCTCTGTCCGACAGCCAAGTTCATGACGAGCTTATGACCTTCCTCCTTGCCGCGCACGACACAACGGCCACAGCCCTCACCTGGGCCCTTTACCTTCTCCTGAACGACAGAGAGTCATGGGCTAGGGTGCAACGAGAAGCTGACGAAGAGCTGCACTCCGCGACGAATGGATCTGAGCCTCGAGTACGGCTCGAATTCGCAGGGCGTGTCATCGCAGAATCTCTCCGAATGTATCCCCCCGCCTGGATCATCGGAAGGCAGGCCGTCGACGATTGCGAAGTGGGAGGTACACGGATTCGCAGAGGGACTACGATTCTCATGAGTCAGTATGCGCTTCACCATGACTCGCGATTCTATCCGGACCCTTGGACCTTCAAGCCGGACAGGTGGACACCGGAGATGCGCACTGCCCTGCCCAAATATGCCTACTTCCCATTTGGCGGTGGGATCCGGGCGTGCATAGGGGAGGGCTTCGCGAAATCGATGGCTGCGTTGATTCTTGCGACAGTGGCTCTCAGATGGAACCTGGACTTGGTTCCGACCCCCGAGGTCGTCCCTCATGCCCGGGTGACGTTGCACCCCAGACGGGGTATGGTAGTCGTCCCGAGAGAGAGAAACCGGTAAAGGGAATACGCGGGAGCAGGTCAGGCGATTATTGTCAGCGGACTTTCGCTTTTCGTGCTTCTAAATACCAGCGGACGGTCTGGAGCATGTACAAAATCCATCGTCCCCAACCAGACCAGTCCCACGACTGGCAATCGGACGCCAATGGAGGGTGAACCTATGGTAATACAATCCTGCAAAGACAAGAGAGAAAATCGCCAATCCATTCAAAATCAAAGTGGCTTGGAAAAGAATCGGATCTATTTCGCCGGAGGAATATCGGGGGTAGAGGAAGAACAATAGGAATGTGAAGATTGCAATGCTTGTTCCGACCAGAGTGACAACTCGACTCACGTCTAAGTTTACGGCCTCTGGGTCCAATGATCCCAGCTCCTCGCTATCACCGACCCTCGCGTTGGTTTATTCAGGTTTGTCAGTCAGGTTGAGTTTCAGAGAATTGAACGCAGGAAAGTCCAATCTCCTCCATCCGAGTGTCATCAGGTACTGCCAATGCCAGCTTGTCCCCGATTCTGATCAGGCCCTTCCGGTTCATTTGTTGCGAATCATTCGAGATAGGTTCATCGGACCAGGCAAGAACATGGCCCTGTCCATGACCTTTAGGTCCTTCCCCAACCTTGGCTTGAATTCCATCCTGGCCAGGACGTCTCTGTCAAGGTCAACCCCCGGCGCGATCTCTGTCAATACGAGCCCCTCGGGGCCGAGCCTGAAAACGGCGCGCTCTGTGAGGTAGGCCGCCTCCTTGCCGAACCGAAGTGCTTGGTTGCCGCTGAAGAAGTTCCTGAAAACCCTCCTCACGAACTTCTTTATCTCACCGTCGCTCCGTATCCTAATCCCCTCTTTCCCCACATCTATCTTTGCTTCACCCGCAGTGAAAGCGCCTGCAAAATAGATCCTGGGGGATCCGCCGGCTATTACAGGGAAACCGCCCGGCCCATATATTTTCCCCGGCAGCATAGAAGGGTTGACATCCCCGTTCCTCCCGACCTGAAGAAATCCGAGCGAGGCGGCATCAATTGTGCCCCCCTCGAAGTTGGAGAACATGTCGGGCATCGTCGACAAGGCAAACGGACCTACTGCCACCCCGAAGTCGACGCCAGGGAGAGCCAGACCTCCCCATTGTCCAGACTCAAGGACCGTGATGATCGAGTCTGAAACTCTCTCTTGAATCGCGAGTCTTGAGACCAAGGCTGGTATCCCTACCCCCAAGTTCACAAGGACCGGTCTGCCTTTGCGGACAGCGTCCCCCACAAGCTCAACGAGTACCCTCCTCGCGATTACTTGCTGAATCGGGTCCACGGCTAGGTCAACGGGGGGCCTCGAACCGAGGCTTGTGCTGAGCGAATATGTTGGGTCGTAGACGGTAGTCCCGGCCTGCCAATGATAGGCGTCGGGCGACACGACAACATAGTCGACAAGAGGGCCTGGGACTTCCACTGACCTGGGCGGGCACGGTCCTTTCGTCAGGCGCCTGACCTGCGCCACTACCACCCCGGGGTCAGGATGGGCCTTGGTCGCCTGCGCGATGCTCAACACAGTCCCTCTAATTGCTTCGTCCTCCATGGACAGGTTGCCCCTCACGTCCGCAGTCGTCCCCCTGATGAAGGCGAAGTTCGGCTTTGGTGCCTCATAGAGGAGATAGTCTTCCTGGTCCACCTTGATCCTCTTTACGGAACATGTGTTCTTTGATTCGGCGAGATGGTTCAGCTTCCCTCCGCCCTTCCGAGGGTCAATGGCGGTGTCGATTCCAACCTTGCTGATAACGCCGGGTCGACCTGATGCCACCTCTCGAAACCAATACGCCGCCACTCCCATCGGCCAGCTGTACGCCTCCAGCCGGTCCTCAGTTACGAGCCGCTGCAGCCAGGGAGAGAATCCAAGAAATGGGACCGAAATCCCCCTTACCAAGCCGAAGTCATTCGATGCGTAGAGTTCCTTCGCAAGCCTATCGAGGGCTCTGCCAGGTATAGCTGGCAGGGCATCGCAAGTCAGGAAGAGTCCCTTTGGATGCCCAGTCCGTTTGTACCTCCTCAGCAGTTCTAAGATCAAGTACTCGGGGGTGGTCGCCATGTTGAATCCTGAAATCGCCAGGACCGACTTGTCTTCGACTAGCGAGAGCGCAACGTCCGCGGCGACTGCAACGCCTGCACTTGACAGTCGTGGACGGGCCAATCTCAACTCACTTCTGGTCCACGCCGGATAGCTCTAGGAAAAAGAGCCCCAGTCCTTCCCCCAAATTGCGTTCAGTCCTTCGTTCGTGTTAGGGAGAGCACAATGATGAGGAAGCCCGCCGCCTGACTCGCAGCCTGCACAGTCTCTACAGTGCTGAGGTCCTCGCCTGCAACGTTGAAGAGGATTCCAGCGAGAACGGCTCCTGCAGTGACGAAAGCGAATCCCAGACCGAGGAGGAGCATCGCTCGGCTCTTTGTCCGAAGGTAGGAACGCAAAGCGTAGAAGACCACGATGCCACCGAATATCAGAATCAGAGCCTGCAAGACATTCAGGTATAACAAGTCCATCTTTTGCTATTCACCCCCTCTCAGGCCTTAAAAGCATGGAGCACGATTCTCACGCCTGGTATTCACTTCGAGTACCTCATTGACAGCCAAAGGCGCCTTAGCTTCTCGTCCACGTCTTCGTTGATAACTGCGTCCACTTTCATGACCCCGTTCTCGAAGCTGATGGTGACTGCCCTGTATGCGCTCCTGAAGAGCTCATACTTCTTCCCCTCGTTTGTCACGATTATCTTCTCTACGACGAGAAGTTGGTCGGCGAGGAGTTCATGGACCCTCCTGTAGCACGTACTAAGTGGGATGTCGTTTTCCCGGCTCATGTCCTCCACGGATTTCGGCGCGTGAATTGAGGAAAGGACAATCTTCCTCGAGTAATCATCGGCGATGCTCTGGACCAACGCATGGATGCGCGCGGGGTCGGTCATCTCCAAGTCTGAACACCATAGCAGGAGATGTTTCTTACCACACGCGTCGGCAACCCGATTCCTTATTTGAGGATGTCCGGGATAATAGAAAAGAAGGGAACAGAAGCAGGGACTATTTCATCCTACTTCTGACAATGTACCCGAGGCCTCCGAGGATTACTCCGACCGCCGCAATCCCCACCATGTACCCGATCGGGGTGACGACCGGCCCAAGTATGTTCACGTGGACCCAGTACGCAGTGTGGTTGCCTCCACCTTCAGCGGCCGGAAGCAGAGCTACCCCGCCCAAGTACCCGTAGTACATCAGGCTCCAGGTCGCTGCAGCTACGCCCACGTTCATCAACACGTAGTGCGCCCACGCGAGTGCGTTGGTAAGGCCCTTGTAGAGCTTGCCCATAATGTCCTCGATGTAGTAGTAGAAGAGGCCGGTCACAGCGACGGCCAGGACTCCAATCATTATGTAGAGGAGGTAGCCCATCGTGAACCAAGTCCCGGCCCCCCCTCCCGCAATGAGGTACGAGGGCGAAGGCTTTGTGAAGGGGCTAACGATGAAAAGGGTCCAGATGACTGCGAAGAGGCCCTGAAGGACGGCGGCCCAGATGAACCTCGGCATCCATTTTCCTTTGGGAGCTTGCATTTCCTTTTGCACTTCTCTTGGAAAAACGGACCCTGCCGACCGTATTTAAGCGCCAAGACGATTTCCGCGTCTGATAATCAAGCCTGGAATGTGGCCGGCCTCTCCCTGTTTGACTTCCCGATTGGTCTCGACGAAGTGGCGTCCGTCACCCACTCCCACTTCCCCGAAAGGGAACCAATTCGTTCGAATGACCCCAGGGCAGACCTTTCTCAAATTCGATAATCGACCCCGAGGCTTATTACCGGAGAGGGAGGAAGGCCCAGCTGACTTGCAACAAAGCGGAACAGTGACGGACAAGGGGGCGGCTCTCCGGGGCAAAGTCGCGGTCGTGACCGGCGGGGGGTCTGGAGTCGGGAAGGCGATGTCGGAGTTGTTCGCCCAGAACGGTTGTTCGGTTTTGGTAGTGGACGTCGTTCCCGCCAGGGTGGAGGAGGTCGTGGGAAGGATCAAGTCGGCTGGCGGTAAGGCGACAGAGCTGGTGTCGGACCTGACAGATCCCCGGGAACCTGAAAAAATGGTCGACCATGCCCTGTCGCAGTTCGGAAGTGTGGACATACTATGCAACAACGCGGGAATCATGGACGGCGTAGTGCCAGCCGCCGAGGCGACAGACGAGCTGTGGGACAGAGTGATGGCCGTCAATCTTGCGGCCCCCTTCAAGGCCAGTCGGAAGGTGATCCCCCAGATGATCAAACAGGGCGGAGGTGTCATACTCAACACCGCATCGGTTGCGGGTTTATTCGGAGGGATGGCGGGAGTTTCCTACACGGTGTCAAAGCACGCCCTAATTGGACTCACGAGAAGCATCGCCGCCCAGTATGGGAAGTCGGGAATCAGGTGCAACGCCATGGTCCTGGGAGGGGTGAACACAAACATAGGGTTAGGGAGTGCGCAGCCTGACAAAGGCGGGTTAGAGCACCTTATGAAGCTGGCCGCATTGGTTCCGAGAATGGCGGAACCGATGGAAATCGCAGAACTGGCTCTCTTCTTGGTCTCTTCAAAGTCGAGCTACATGAATGGTTCCTGCGTCGTCATAGACGGGGGGTGGACAGTCTTCTAATGGAATTAAGAAGAATCGATGTGGCCTTCGACGGTTCACATGACTCCATAAAGGCAGTCGAGGTTGCCACAGACTTTGCCGCCAAGTTCAAGGCGGATCTGACCGTAGTTCATGTGACCACTCAGCCGACGTGGTTCTATGCGACGTATGTGGGCACGCCGGCCCCTAACCTTGGGGAACTTCTAGAACAGGCGAGGGAAGCGGGCCAAGAAATCCTAGGCAAAGGGGTCCGTATTGCGGCCGACCATGGAGTCAAGGCCAGGGGGGAACTAATCGAGGCTCCCTCCGTTGTTCAGGCGCTCGTTGAGTTCGCGGCGGGTGACAAGGCTGACCTGGTGGTCGTGGGGAGCAGGGGGATGACGGGCTTCAAGAGACTCTTTCTTGGGAGCGTCTCCAGCGGCCTTGTGACCCATGCAGGGTGCCCCGTCTTGGTGGTGAGATGACCCTTTGATGTACGTGAAGGACATCATGACGAGGAGGGTCCGGACGATAGAGTCGAAGGCGAAGGTGGCCGACGCTGCGGAGGCGATGGCCAGATGGAAGATAGGCTCCCTCGTAGTGGTAAACGGAAAGGCCCCGATGGGCATCATAACGGAGGGGGACGTTTCGAAGTGTATCGCCCACGGCGCTGACCCTTGGAAAGCTCCGGTCTCATTCAGGAAAAAACGCCTTGTGACCGTAGGACCCGGGGAACGGATCGAGGTCGCGGCCAAGATCATGGCCGAAGCGGGGGTCAAGAGACTCCCAGTCATGGACGAAGGCAAATTGGTGGGAATGGTTACTCAGACCGACATTGTAAACTCGAGTTTCGATCTCGTCACTACGCTTAAGGAGATGGTCAATGCGCGCTACAGACCTCCGGAGTTCGAGCCATGACAGAATCTGTGGAGTTGAATGAGAAGGCATACCGGATGCTCGTGAACGCAAAGAGACCAGGGGAAACCCTGTCTGACACCATAATTCGCAACCCAGACATCAGAAAGGCTAACCTGCAGAAGAGGGGGGAGATCGAAATAACCACCACTGACGGGAAGAAAGTGAAGGCGGGGATCGTCGAAGGTTTGTGCCTGGGGACTGGCTTCTGCGCAGTCCTCGCCCCGGAGCACTTTTCCCTGGAGAGGAGGCAAATCGGCAAGGAGCCCCTCGGAATCGCGGACGCGGAAGAGAAACTCGTCGACCTCGAAAGGCTCCAACGGGCGGCCGAATCGTGTCCCTGGCGGGCGATCTATCTGAAGGATTCGCAGAGCGGGGACTACGTCGTCAGAAGCGGCTAAGACAGACTGGTATCTCTGAACCTCATCCGTTCTGATTGTTCTGATGATTTGACTAAGGTTTAGCGGAGACGCCCTTCAGGCCGACAGCAAGGGACCTCGCGTACATTCTGGTCCGTTCGACCTCCCCTTCCACGAGCGGCCCCCTCATGCCTATCACGAGCGATTTCAGGACCGGCGATAGTTGAGTCATCTTCTTCTCCAGAAGTTTCTGAGCTATTTTCTCGGCCGCACTTCCCTGTTTCTTCTCTACATTCTCAGGGTTTTCCGTGTCGAAAGCTGCAAATGGCTTGCCGATCCATTGATCCCCCTTCAGCTTCCCTAGGAAGCCTCTGATTGCAAAGCTCATGGTCCCAAAACGGGTTGGTGAACCTACTATGATGAATTCGTAATCTTTGGCGCTCGGATTCTTGACGTCATTTTCACGGCAGAGGTCGACTTTCACTCCGGAATCCTTCAATGTGTCTGCGATAATCTCTGCGATTTGTGCCGTGTTTCCATACGACGTGTCGTAAACGACAATTCCCCCCATATTCTCGACCTGGAACATCAATCTCCTTGCATTTAATGGGCAGACTCGATTCTCACTTCCGAGACCAAGCCACCCGTGGGTTCGGGTACTGTTTCATTTGAAAAGTGTGCGGTCGCCGCAAGCTGAACCTTAAGTTCAGATTGCTTGAACTTCAGATCATATTCCCACCAGGACCAGATCCGAATTAGGCGCCCCTAGCACCACAGTCTTCTGCCATTCCCTTTGGGGCGTCCTATCGATTGTCTTCACCACGCAGATTGCTGGCGTGTTGTCGTCCCGTTGCTAATGACATAGAGATGGTCAGATAACCTCCCATCTGCCTCGTCTGGGGACGAGAAGATTAAATCAATGCCTTCGTCGCCAACAAGCTTCCTGTAGGAGGCTACGAAGTCCTGTTTTTCATGAAGGTTCGAGAAGGCTTCATCCACCAAGATAACCTTTGGTGAGGCCATGAATGCGGTGGCGAGCGCCACCCTCACCCGCATGCCCACACTCAATTGCCTGACGGAACCTGCAAAATCAATCCCCAACTCGTATTTGACCTTCGACACTTTCTTTTCGTCTGGCTTCATCCTTCTCAGTCTCGCACCCCACGTGATATGCGAGTCCACATCTAGATGAGGGAAGAAGGAGTTGGGGGTGACCATTATCACTCTTCTCTTGTCCATTGGCAAGCGGGTGACATCGATTCCGCCTATCCTGACGTACCCGTCATCGACTTGAAGCAGGCCTGCTATGGCCTTCAGGAGGGAGGTTTTTCCTGAACCATTCCTTCCTGCCAAACAGATGAATCCGCTGTCTTCAAGCTCCGCCAAAAGCGAGAACTCGCCCTGTTGTTTTCGCACATTGACCTCTATCAAACTCTCATCATCGCCTTCGGGTGAAATGTCCAGTTAACGTAATCGGTAAGGCTACAAGAATCATTGCGGCCGAAGCCGTCACCGCGGCATCAAGCCCCCCGGGGACAGCACCGTTGAAGAGCTGAAAGATTGTCACGGAAGCTGGACTGACCCCATAGAATGGGTACTGCAACACGTAGAAGCTGATTATCGAGACGGAGCCGAATTCCCCAAGCGCCCTGCTCATGGCAATCAGCGAAGCGCTGGTCACCCCCTTCAAAGAGTCTGGTAGCACGACCGAGAACAGTGTCCTGATGCGTGAGGCGCCCATTCCCATCGCGAAGTCTTCGGCCGATGGGTCCCTCGACTCGAAGTATGGCTGCAATGCCTTGACGTAGATTGACGCTGACATGATGACCAGAGCGACCACAAGCCCAAGAACCGTATTGAAGAAATTGATGCCGAAAAACAGCAGAAACCTACCTGTCGGCGTTAGAGGGCTGTCCAGAAGTAGCAGGGCCAGACCGATGATTGGGTGGGGGATACCTGCCGGTATATCGACGAGAGATTCCACGATTGAATCCTTCCCCCTAGCCAGATGGTACGCCAGTGGCGTGAACACCACGACGTCGACCATCGCAGCCAACATGGCTGAGACGAGTGAGAGGTCTATTGACTGGAAAACGCCGGAGGTATAGCCTGCGGGCGTCCTGAATGGGCCCAGCCCATAGTAGAGCAGGACGGCCACTGGAACCAATAGGAGGAATACCGAGGTAAGGGAGACGATCCTTAGCCAGTTCATGACAAGGACATGCCTTCAACCGAGGTTTCCAGCCTCCACCATCAGGCCCTCCGAGATCATCTGGGCTACTGGCGCGGGCGGAGACACATTGTTGTACAGCCTAGCCTGCGAGAAGGGCTGCAAGCCGTATGACGAGAGTTCCCATGCATTCTTGACGACGTACTGCACGAATTGCAGGGCCTCGGTGGTGTTCACGCTGCTCAGTGGGACGGTGATGCAAAGAATGATCGGCGCCCCGGCAATTACTCCTGCAGAATCCCTGTAGGACAACTTCGAGTAGAACGTGCCCAACGTCGGGTCTCCAAGGTTGACATGGCGGTCTAGCTGGATGTAGCCTAGATGGTTGGTCACCGCAGCGGACTTGTAGATGAAGAGGAACTGTATCAGTCCCGACTCGAGGGGAGCTACGAGGGCGGCAGCGTGCGTCCCAGTCACGTTTGCCTTGGCCTGCAGGAGAGCAGTCGCGTACGCTCCCTGATTGCCATTCGAATAGAGAAACCCGCCAGCTTCAAGCGAAAGCCAAGCCCGTAGACCGGCAGGGTCGGCCACTGGGTCCGAGATCCCAATCTTGCCATTTCCAGAGGTGAGCGATGTGAAGAAGGCGCTCCAGTCGGATGTGGTATTGGACCGTGCGGCAGTATTCCCCCGCCCAACAATTGTTCCTTCTGGGGACGACAACGTGGCGTTAGAATAAGCAATGACCATTTGATCCGAGGCGAACCCTACCGCCCAATTCGACGAGAGATTCTTCAAGTACCGCGGCCCAGTTGCAGAAAGTGCCACTGAGATGAAAACATCATCTGGTGCTCCGGCTGCAATCTGGTTAGCATCGGCAAACGAACCTCCAGACTTCACTGGCGCGACAGGTAATCCGGTGGTCTGAGCGAAGCCACTGAGGAGGCTGGCAGTTTCAGCAGCGTAAGCGTCTGCAGAGAATGAAATCAAGGGTGTAGGGGGAACTGACGAGCCATTGGTCGAGGAAGAGACCTGCGTCAGGGTTGTCTTCCCACCCCACGTGGTGTAGACTGCGTAGGCTACCGCGACGACAACGGCCACAATCGTTACTGTCGCGATTCTGACGTTCGAGATTCCGCTTCCTTTTACCTTCACAAGCGTCATGCATCGTCGCGCATGACGCTTTATGCCTATCGTCAAAGACAAACCTTAAGTTTCGAACGGGGACCTCAAGAAGGGGTTCAGTGGAGCATGCCGCGTCATGTAAGGCTGGAGCCGGCACCGCATCTTTCCATGGAGGACAAGAGGCGGATTGTATTGGACGAGGTCGACGCGCTATTACTCCGGAGGGTTTCCGAGACCAACTCCCTTACGGAAGCGGCAAAACTCATGGGAATCTCTTACAGGAACGCCTGGGACCGGATCAAGAGAATGGAATCGGGTTCGGGCAAGAAGATACTCGAATCAAGGGCTGGGGGAGCGAGTGGTGGAAGTTCAAGACTTACTCCGAACGGGATGGCTATGTTTAGAGAATTCAGGAGGGTTCGAAAGTATCTCTTCAATGCAATGGACGACAGGGTTTCGGCAGGCAACGTGGGATACAAGTTGAGTGCAAGGAACCGGATTGAAGCAAGAATAACGGGGATAGAGAAAGGGGACATTACCTCCCTGGTCAAGATGGTCACTTCGAACCCGGTCTCGCTCACTTCCATAATATCCAAAGAGGCCGTCGATGATTTGGGGCTCCAGGAAGGAGACGAAGTCGAGGCGATAGTAAAGTCGACCGAAGTCATGGTCGGGAAGGTGATTCCATCACCGCTTCACAGGAAGAAGACTACCAAGTGAGTTCCGTCGATTTGAATTCATAGCACTACCTATGGAATAATTGGTTCAGAAATTGGTTCGCAAGTCAATGGTAGCGATTGCGTACTGACCTTTAGGTTCAAATCCCGACAGGGTTTCAAAAAAATCAATCATTTCATATGAAGAGTGTGCGGTCGCCGGGATTTGAACCCGGGTTGCTAGCTTGGAGGGCTAACGTCCTAGATTGTCCTCGGCCAACGCCGACCCAGACTGGACGACAACCGCACGACTTCCGAGCGTCGGCAAGTGTTTTTAATCGTTGATTCGTCGAACTGTCTTCTCAATCTCGTAGACGACCCTCGACGCCACCACGTGGGCCTCCAACGGCCTCGAATCTATCCTGTCCAATTCGTCTACAGAGGCAAGAACCTCCTTCGAGAAGTGTCCATGCGGAAACCCTCCAATAATTAGACAAGGACTCTTCGCAGATGCTACACTATTTGCGACCCCTTCGGCATCGCCTTGCTTTCCCTGAACTGACAACCCGACGACAAGGTCGCATCCCAGCCTTCTCCGAACAAGTTCGTCAACCTGGGCGGAGTACGTTTTGACCAATCCTTCATTCGGCCTCTCTGCGAGAGCCTTCTCCATCAGGCCTCTGAACCTCAGATAGTTCTTCGGTATCCTGGTTTTCTCGGCCAGCTCCAGCACCACGCCCGGGTACGTGTGGACGAATACTCTCACCCTTCCATCAAGATACAGCGGGGTCCCGGTAACGCTAAGCAGCGCCACATGAACAAGGTCAGGCCTCCCCCTCTTCTCAGAGTCCTTCAACCTGGACATCGCGGAATGGTGGAAACTCCTATCCAGAAGAATCTCAGAGGCCTTCCTCTCTCTCCTCTTCGAATCGCTGACCACCGCCGGGCTGTAGCTGATTTCCTTGGGGACCAGCTCGAGTGCTGACTCAGCAAACACGAAATTCAGCAACGCAACCCTCGGAAGAACGATTACGGTTAAGACCTTTCTTTACTGCCTTCGGCCCATGAAGGCGAGGAGAGGAGCGAAGGACGACGCGGCGGCCCTGGTCGCATTCCTGACCGAATCGGCCGTCAACCTTTCCCACACCAAGCCAGACCTCGCCAAAGAACAGGCTGCGCTCGCAAGGAAGGTGAAGCTCCGATTCAACGTCCGCCTCGACCACTCATTGAGCAGATTCACCTGTCACGGCTGCAAGGGCCTCCTGGTCCCCGGAGTAAACGCCCGGGTCAGGCTCGGCCATGGGAGGCCTACGATCCTTCGAGTCACATGCCTCGATTGCGGCCGCGTAAATCGCAAAGTTCTCGGGGAAGCTTAAATAGCGTCGGAGGAGGCTCGGGAATCCGCTTCGTGAAACGAGATGGTAAACGCCCACGACGTCCCGTCAAGCAAGCTCATCGGTGCCTTAGCGGCGCAAATGAAGAGCCTCCCCGGCGTCCAAGAGCCAGACTGGGCCCGCTGGGTGAAGACGGGTTCTCACGCTGAAAGGCCCCCAGTAAACGCAGACTGGTGGTTCTCAAGGGCGGCCTCATTGATGCGCAAGCTCTACATCCACGGACCCGTCGGTCTAAGCGACCTCGAACGGGCCTACGGTGGAAGCAAGGCACTCCATTACTTCCCCAAGCATCACCGGGACGCCGGCGGATCATCGACAAGGAGGATCCTGAAGCAGCTTGAACAGGCGGAACTGGTCGCGAAGACACCGAAGGGAAGGGTTCTGTCCCCCAAGGGCCGCGCGATGCTCGACAGAGTAAGCAGGGAGATATTCACCTCACTCGCCGAAGAAAACAAGGCACTCGCCAGGTACGCATAGCATTGTCACAGCAACCCCAGAGGCAGCCTGACAAAGAAGCCGCGGAGAGAAGGGCCCAGAAAGAAGCGATTCTCAGGATGGCAATGACCTCCGACGCGAGAGAACGGCTGGCGACAGTAAGGATGGTCAAACCCGAGCTCGCGGCTTCAATCGAGGAATACGTAGTCCAGCTCGCTTCCTCCGGGAGGCTGAAGAAGCCCATCGACGACGACCAGGTCAAACAGATGCTCGGGGCACTGCAAGAGAAGAAAAGGGACATCAAAATCAGGCGAATCTAGAATGGCAAGAGTCAAAGATACTTCAAAGAAGAACAGGCTGGCAAAGGCTGGGAAGCAGTCCAGGTCGGTCCCCACATGGGTGATCGTCAGGACCAACCGGAGCGTAAGGACCAACCCGAAGCGAAGGAAATGGAGACAGCGGAAACTAGGACTCAAGTGATGATGGGTGTCTGAGCAGAAGACAGAAGAGCTTACGAGGACATACACCGTCCCGCTCGGCGTCGTCTACGAGGCCCCACCCTACAGGAGGGCCAAGAAGGCTGTGATAGTTATCAGAGAATTCGCCACCCGGCACATGAAGGCGAAGCAGGTCAGCATCGACACCGAAGTCAACGAGCACATCTGGGCGAAGGGAATACGACATCCTCCCCGGAGAATAACCCTCGAAATGGAGCGAGACGAAGACGGCGTCGTCAAAGTCAAGCTTCCTCCAGAGCCAGAAAAGTTACCGGAAAAATTAACAGAAAAAGTGTAGCCGATGGGCCTTCACCTGATTGACATCTACCGTAGCCCAAACATAGGTATCTTCATGAAAGCCAACGAGGAGTTCCTCCTCGTCCCCAAGGGCCTGGCCCAGACGAAAACAGACAAGCTTTGCGCAAGCCTCGGGGTCTCTGCCGTCCCCACATCGATTGGAGAGTCGAGGCTCCTTGGTGTCCTTTCTTCGATGAATAGCAACGGCATGCTTGTGTCGAGGCTGGCCGAAGAGGGAGAGGTCAGCGAGATCAGAGCGGCCACGGGGATGAACGTCTCCAGGCTCGAATCAAGGTTTACCGCGGTTGGGAACCTCGTCGTCGCCAACGACCACTGCGCGCTCGTCTCCCCGGCCCTCGACAGCACTGCCGTCTCCCAGGTCAAGGATGTCATGGGCACCGAAGTCGAGCGACTTCCCATAGGCGAGTACCACCAGACCGGGTCCCTGGTCGTCGCCACGAACAGGGGCGCAGCCGTCTATCCCGGCCTAGACGAGCAGGAGGTGGAGAGGATAGGAAGACTCCTGGGGGTCGATGCGTACCCAACTTCTGTGAACAGCGGAGTCCCATACGTGGCCTCAGGGCTCATCGCCAATTCAAGAAACGCCATTGTTGGCAGCCAGACGACCGGACCTGAGCTTGTCTTTATAACGCGGGCACTGAGCGTCTGAAAATAACCGAGCGATTCTGATTTTGAGCAAGCAACCTACCGAAGAAGAGACAGCCAACAACCTCCTTGTCGAGATCCGCGTCCTCGAGAGCACTTACAACGAACTCACAGCTAGACAGAACCTCCTCGAACGTGCCCTCCTCGAAAGCAGGGCTGCCCTCGAGGCGATCAAAGGATTGGGCGAACACCAGCCGACGGAAGTGTTGACCCAGATTGGAGGTGGGGCCCTGCTCCGCTCGCAGCCTCCGTCAACCGACCAGGTCCTGGTCAGCATCGGGGCGAACGTCGTCATCGAGAAACCGAAAGACGAAGCAGTCGCCATTCTTGAGCAGAGGTCGAGAGAAGTCGAGAAGACCATAATGTCGATCATTGGTCAGCGGAACGAGATAGCCGAGAGGCTCAACTCGGACAGGGAGATTATGAACAACTACCTGGCAGCGCACCAGCAGCAGGAGTAGTCCCCTTGTTCGAGAAGCTGAAGCAGGCATTCTCGGCAGTAACAAGCGCAGTCCGCGAGAAGGAGCTGGGCGAAAAGGAGCTTGACGATGTGTTGTTCAACTTCCAGCTCTCTCTGATCGAGAGCGACGTGGCCCAAAGCGTCGCCGAGGCCCTGACCCGCGAAGTCCAGAAGAGCCTCGGGGGCACAAAGGTGGACCGCTCCGCGGACCCCTCGGAGGTAGTGGGCCAGAGGTTGACCGCGGTCTTGGAGGAGGCCTTCTCCAAGGCAGGGTCCGTTGACCTCGTCGAGAACGTGAGGGAGAAGGAGAAGAGAAGCGAGCCCTACGTTGTGCTCTTCCTGGGTATCAACGGGACGGGTAAGACGACGACCGTGGCCAAGGTCGCCAACTTCCTGAAGAAGAAGGATTTGTCCGTCGTCTGCGCCGCAGGGGACACTCATCGGCCTGGTGCCATCGAGCAGCTCACCGAGCACTCCGAGAGGCTCGGAGTGAAGGTAGTCTCCCAGCGCTACGGGGCCGACCCGGCAGCCGTGGGGAGGGACGGCGTCCTGTACGCCAAGGCCCACCACGTCGACTGCCTTCTGATTGACACGGCAGGGAGGATGCAGACGAACCAGAACCTGATGGAGGAGATGGCGAAGATTGTGAGGGTGGTAAAGCCTGACTTCAGAATCTTCGTCGCCGACGCCCTCACCGGGAACGACGCAGTCTCCCAGGCGGAACTTTTCAACCGGCATGTCGGCTTCGACGGAGCGATCCTGACCAAGGCGGACGCGGACGTCAGAGGTGGAGCAGCCCTATCCATCGTTTACTCCACCGGGAAGCCCGTCCTCTTCCTGGGCGTGGGTCAGGGCTACGACGACCTGGTCTCCTTCGACACGCAGAAGTTCCTGGATTCCCTTCTTAGGCCGGACTAGTCCGGGTCGAGGGCGTATCTCGGATAGGTCCGCTTCGCCGATTCGACCATCTTCAGATCTATCTCTGCAGTGACAAAGGGCTCGGCCGTAGAGGTCGATGCCAGCGTGTTTCCATTCGGGTCGATGATCCAGCCGACACCGCCGAACATTCCTCCTGCCCTGTTTGAAGAGATGCAGTACGCCCCGGAGATGAGCGACGCGACCTTCCCCCCGGCCATCCACTTCTCGACTGTCTTCCCCGTACAGCGTGGCACCGCCAGGAGCTGGACCCCGTCCTTGCCGTATTTCCGCGCGTGGCCCATCGCCCAGAGTTCGCTGCAGATCATGAAGCCGGCCCGGCACCTCCCCACGTCGAAGGGAGAAAAGTCCCTGTCGCCTCTTGAGTACCAGGACGCCTCGTAATAGCCGGGCTCGTCCGGCAGGTAGCTCTTGAAGTGGATGCCCTTCTTCCCCTTTCGCTTCGTCCAAACGAACCCCTCGTTGTGCCTCCTGCCGTTGACCTGGACAGGGCTCGACGCCAGGACCAGCCCCGACCCCAGTTCTCCGAGTCGCTGTGTCCACCGCTTATGCTCGTTCACCGCGCGCTGCCACACCAGAGAGTTGTATCTCTTCGCTCTGTAGATCCAGCTGAAGAAAGGCATCTCCGGAAGGAGGACTAAGTCGCTGCCATTCTTCCTGACATGTACGCCCAATTTCACCCATTCTTTCTCGAACTTCCTCCTGTCGTCGCTCATCTGAGATACGGTGACCTTCAAACGAGTCACCCTAGGATTCCTCCTTCAACTTCCGTTGCTCCTCGCTTATCAGCTCGGTCATTGCCTCGAAGGCCCGGCTCGCGTCTTTCATGTCCACCACCATGATGGTGTCGGTATAACAGCTAACGGTATCTTCGACGTTCACGCGTCTTCTGGAGAGCTGGTTGTAGAAGGAGCTAATGCACCCGGGGGTCGTTATAATCTCCCGTGGACTGTGCACAGTTATCGCCGCACCCTCTTCGCCCTCCTGAAGAAAATCGGCCCCTGCAAGAGCTCTCTTCACTCTCCCATGGAGCCTCTGGTCAAAAATCAGGGTGATTGAGGAGAGCGACTCTGAAACCTGAATGAAATCCTCATTGTAGTCCGCGAGCAGAGTGCTCACAGTCTGCAGGGACCTCCTTGTCTTCTCGACCGACAGTCTAGAGACGTGGGTCCTGACATTGACGACGCTCTTTGCGATCACCTTGCTCACTTTGGTGGAGCCGGTGGAGTAAGAGCTCTTCAGCCTCTTGAGGGCGGTGGAGATGCCGACCTCCCTGACGTCTTTGACCTTCCTCCCCGTCCGCGCAGCGACCTTGGGAACCAGGAGTCTCGAGAGCGCGCTCAGGTTGACGTAGTCTCTGGCTATGGCGTCCTGGATAGAGAGGTCAGACCCCACCTCATCTCTGACGGCCCTGGTCACAGAGACGCCCTTGGCCAGTTTTGGGTCACGCCTGACCAAATCACGTTTTTCCTGTCCATAATCTATAAAAGCATTCTTCAGTCGGTTCGTCTCAAATTGCGCAGGACCGTTGCCCTCGCTTTTTCTGGTGGTCTTGACACATCGGTCTGCATCAAGTGGCTCCAGGAGAAGTACGACATGGACGTCGTGACCGTCACCCTTGACCTTGGTCAGCGCGACGACCTGCACGAGGTCGAAAAACGCTCAAAGCTTCTCGGGGCGAAGAATCACCACACTGTCGACGCAAAGGCGGAGTTCCTCAAAGACTACGTCCTCCCTGCGGTGAAGGCGAACGCCCTCTACGAGGGGAAGTATCCTCTGAGCACCGCGTTGGGAAGGCCTCTGATCGCCAAGAAGCTCGTAGAGATCGCAGAAAGAGAGGGCGCCACCGCGGTCGCCCACGGCTGCACCGGGAAGGGCAACGACCAGGTCAGAATCGACGTCACTGTCAGAGCGATGAACCCATCTTTGCAGGTGATAGCACCCGTCCGAGAGTGGAACATGAGCCGGGACGAGGAGACAATCTACGCTCAAAAGAGGGGTCTCCCTGTCGAGACATCGAAATCAATCTACAGCGTGGACCAGAACATCTGGGGAAGGTCAATCGAAAGCGGGCCAATGGAGAACCCTAACACGGAGCCTCCATCGGACGCCTTCGAATGGACCTCCTCCCCCGAGGAGGCCCCGGACGAGCCGGGATACCTCGAACTCGGTTTCCAGGAAGGGGTCCCGACGAAGGTCAACGGACGCTCGATGGAGCCTCTGAAGCTCGTGAGCTACGTAAACGACTTCGCGGGTTCCCACGGCGTCGGAAGGATCGACCACATAGAGGACAGGCTGGTCGGAATAAAATCGCGCGAGGTCTATGAATGCCCGGCGGCCTCGGTGATCATCGAAGCCCACAAAGACCTAGAGAAGCTCGTCCTCACCCGGCACGAGCTCGACTTCAAGGCCCACGTGGAGAGGGAATGGGCCTGGCTCGTCTACTCAGGCCTCTGGCTCGAGCCTCTCCGCCTCGCGCTGGACCGGTTCATCTCCGCGACCCAGCACCGGGTCACAGGCTCGGTCCGGATGAAGCTCTTCAAGGGGTCGGCCTGGGTCGTGGGCAGGTCGTCCGACTACTCGATCTACAACGTCGACCTTGCGACCTACAGCCGCAGCTCAACCTTCGACCAGAAGAGCGCCGTTGGCTTTATCGAGCTCTGGGGACTCCAGTCGCGGGTCGCCGCCAGCCTGAATTCGCAAGTTGAGGAAAAAAAGGAGAATGGACATCCGAGGACCAAGGCTAAGAAAGCCCAGTGACGAGGCCCTCGCGTTCACCTCCTCGATGGCGTCCGACGGCCGAATTGCTCGCCACGTCATTGGAGTGAACATGGCCCACATGGCAGCCCTTGTCAGGGCAGGGAAAGTCGACCGAACGACGGCGGCAAAGTGCATGGGGTTTCTCCTCAGTGCCTCGTCAGAGATCGCTCCTGACGCGAAGGCCGAGGACTTCCACCAACAATTGGAGCAGGATGCCGTGGACGCTCTCGGAGTCAACACAGCCGGCTCTCTCAACTACGGTAAGAGCAGAAACGACCAGGTCGCAACGGCCATCCGTATGGAACTGAGACTTCAGGTCGTCGACCTACTTGCCGCCATAGCAACCCTCCAGCAAGCGATTCTCAATCAGGTCGAAGAGAACGGCACGACGCTGATTCCCGGATACACCCATCTGCAGAGGGCTCAGCCCGTCACCTTGGCGCACCATCTCTTCGCCTACTTTGACGCTTTCCAGCGCGATTCGGAGAGACTCGTCCAGCTCTACCCTAGGGTCAACCTCTCTCCTATGGGTTCGGCAGCCATGGCAGGGACGAACGTCAAGATCGACAGAGGCTTCGTCGCCAAGGTCCTCGGATTCCCAGGAGTCATCAGGAACGCCATGGACGCAGTCTCATCCAGGGACATCGGCGTCGAGGCACTGTCCTGCGCCACCATGACGATGCTTGACGCAAGCAGGATGGCAGAGGAGCTGATTCTCTGGAGCACGTCGGAATTCAGCTTCATCGAGTTGGACGACGCCTATGCAGCGTCGAGCAGCATAATGCCCCAAAAGAAGAACGCTGTCGTCGCCGAAACAGTCCGGGCCAAGACGGGCTCCGTTATCGGGGACCTCGTTGCCGCATGCGCCATCCTCAAGGCTCTCCCGTACTCGTACAACTTGGACCTGCAGGAAGCCACCCCGCACCTTTGGCGGGCCCTCGACGACGCGGTAAACTCGGTGCATGTCCTAGGCGGTGTACTGGCATCGGTAACAGTAAAACCAAAGCGGTTGCACGAATCCATTGCCGACGACAAATCAACGGCAGTCGCTCTGGCCAACTACCTGGTCGAGAAGCGCGGGGTGTCCTTCAGGGAGGCGCACTCGATTGTCGGCCAGCTCGTCAGAACATCTCTCGAAACCGGCGAGCCCCTCGACGAAGTTGCCGCAGCGAAAATGAGAGCCGCCTCCTCCAAGCCCGGGAAGCGCCCGACAATCGACAGACGCACCGCAAAGGCGCAGCTCGACCCCGCGCACTTCCTCAGCGGAATCGCAACCGAAGGCGGAAGCAATCCCAAATTCATCGCCGCGGACCTCAGAACGCGTAAAGTCGACCTTACACTCAACAAGGCCAAGTTCACAGAGCTAGGCTCTTCTTTGGCGAAGTCGGAAAAGAAGCTACAGGGAATAGCGTCGGGCATAGCCCGGGAGGTGAAACCTAGGGATTGAACACAAGCTGCAACGAATGTGGAGCGCAGATAGCGGTACCCAACGACGTGATTGTGGGTGAGATAGTCTCCTGCAAGGACTGCTCGTCAGAGTACGAAGTGGCAGAGATCAATAGCGGCACCGTGCTTCTCAAGCCATCCGAACAGGTCGGGGAGGACTGGGGAGAGTAGTGAAGTTAGGGATAACCTTCGACAGGCTCAGGTGGGAGGAGAAGGCGCTCAAAGACGCGGCCGAGTCAGCGGGGCTGGAGACCTTCCTCATCGACGTCAAAGGCCTCAACTTCGAGGTTGCTAAGAAGCGACCGGAGTTCGGGGACGTCGTCCTCCAGCGGTGCATCAGCCACTACAGGTCTCTGCTCCTCTCTGAGACCCTCGAGGGGTCTGGGCTGCGGGTAATCAACAGCCATTCGGTCGCCGAAACATGCAGCAACAAGCTGACCACTTCAATAGCCCTCTCTAGGGCTGGCGTGCCGACACCGCGGACCTATCTCGCGCTCTCCTCCGACGCCGTCGAAGGCGCAGCGGATGAGCTGGGTTACCCTCTGGTCCTCAAGCCCTTCGTAGGGAGCTGGGGGAGAATGGTGACAATAGTCAAGGACAAGGCAACACTCCAGGCTCTGGTCGAATACAAGGAGGAGTTGGCCAACCCGATTGAACACATGTACTATCTTCAGGAGTACATTCAAAGGCCTCCGCGCGACATCAGGGCCATAGTAGCAGGGGACCGACTGGTCACTTGCGTCCACAGGTACGCTCCGGCCGGAGAATGGAGGACCAACGTTGCCCGTGGAGGGACCTCCGAGGCCTTCAAACCTGACGCGGAGCTCAAAGAGATTGTCCACAAGGCCAGTGAAGCCGTGGGGGGAGGTGTCCTGGGGGTCGATGCCATGGAATCATCTTCAGGCTACGTCGTCCACGAGGTCAACAACACGGTGGAGTTCAGGGGAGCCCAGTCAGCCGTAGACGTGGACATTCCCAAGAGAATCATCGAATACGTGGCGCACACGGTGAGAAGGTAACATGGTCCGCGCAGGTGTGTTGGCAGCATCGGGTTACATCGGTGGGGAGCTACTCCGACTCCTCCTCCAGCATCCCGAAGTCGAGCTGGCCGCGGCCACTTCCAGGAAGCACGCGGGGGATTACGTCTTCAGGGTTCATCCAAACCTCAGAGGAATCACCGAACTGAAGTTCACAGCACTCGACATGTCGAAGCTCACCGACCTCGACGTGGTCTTCGCCGCTCTTCCCCACGGGGAGTCAGTGAAGATAGTCCCCGAGCTTGCAGACGCCGGTCTCAGAGTAATAGACCTCAGCGCCGATTTCCGGCTTGGCGACAAGGCGCAATACCCGACCTGGTACGGCTACGACCACCCCCGTCCAGACCTGCTGGAGAAGTTCATCTTCGCCATCCCTGAGATCAATCGGGAGAAGGTCAGAGGCGCTCGCCTAATCTCCTCACCGGGATGCATGGCGATCACGACCATACTCGGGCTGGCCCCGCTCCTGAAGGAAAAATCACTCGGAATCGACAAGGCCCACATCGTCGTGGACGCCAAGATAGGCTCATCAGGCGCTGGAGGCAAGCCCTCCCTGTCGACCCATTTCTCTGAAAGGTACAACGTTGTGAGGCCCTACAAGCCTGCAGGCCACAGGCACTCGGCCGAGATCGAGCAGGTCCTCGCCTCCATGTCAGGGGAGCAGGTCAAGGTCTCCATGTCGGCGCACGCAGTGAACATGGTGCGGGGTATCCTCAGCACATCTCACGTCTTTACGAGCGTTCCGCCAAAACCGATCGACATCTGGAAAGCCTACCGGGCAATGTACTCAGACAGCTTCTTCGTCCGCTTGGTCAGGGACAAGCAAGGCCCTTTCCGCCTTCCAGACCCGAAGCTGGTCATCGGGTCGAACTTCTGCGACGTCGGCTTCGAGATTGAGGAGAGAACGGGGCGGATAGTCGCCCTTTCCGCCACTGACAATCTGATCAAGGGAGCCGCTGGCAACGCCGTGCAGTCGATGAACCTGATGTTAGGCTTCGAAGAGAAAGAGGGAATTGCGATGGCACCCCTGCATCCGGTGTAACAGGCATGAGGGTCGTGGTCAAGATTGGAGGGAGCCTGATGAAAGATGGAGTCCCTGAGGCGTTGATCAACGACGTGGTCTCGCTTTCACCAACTAACCAGCTCGTTCTCGTCCACGGGGGAGGAGACGTCGTCACGGAGATGGCAACTAGTCTGGGGAAGGAGCAGCGTTTCGTCGTGTCCCCAGATGGAATCAGGAGCAGATACACCGACAAGGAAACGGCAGAAATCTACCAGATGGTGATGAGCGGGCTGCTCGCAAAAAGACTCGTCCTGGCTCTTGGGACGGCAGGAGTGAGGAGTATCTCCCTGTCCGGCGCAGATGGCCGGCTGATGCAAGCCAAGCGGAAGACGAAACTTGTGATTGTCGACGATCGTGGAAGAAAGGTGGCCATCGAGGGAGGATATACAGGAAAGGTCCAGCAGGTCAATTCATCATTGGTGGACCTGCTACTTTCTAATGGATACCTGCCAGTTGTCTCGCCGGTCGCGACCAGCGAAGCCGGAGAGCCGCTGAACGTCGACGGAGATAGGGCTGCCTCATCCGTCGCCGTAGCTTTAGGAGCGGACGCGGTGGTGTTCGCGACGAACGTGGATGGCCTGATGCTTGACGGAGGCCTTGTTGCCCATCTCACCCCAGCAGAGGCGACATCCCGACTAGGCAAGGTCGGATTCGGGATGCAGAAGAAGGTCATGGCCGCAGTGGAGGCCGTGCAGGGCGGTGTCAAAGAAGCGATAATTTGCTCAGGGACAAGGAGCAGTCCGCTGACCAAAGCCCTCGCGCACGAAAAATGCACGGTGATTGCCAATTGAAATCCATGGAAGAGCTCGAGGAGGCTTTCGGAGCGCCTGCGTTCAAGAAGTTCCCCCTCACCATCGTAAGGGGCAAGGGGTCAGTTGTCTGGGACGACACGGGCAAGGAATACCTCGACTTCATGACTGGAATCGGTGTGGCCCTCGTCGGCCACGCCAACGACTCGGTGGTCAGGGCAATCACTGAACAGGCGGCAAAGCTAATCACCTGCCACGGCTCCTTCTACAACGACGCCCGGGCCGGCTTTTTGGAGAAGCTCGTCGCCGTTGCGCCGAAGGGCCTAGGCAAAGTGCTCCTGGCCAACAGCGGGACCGAATCGGTCGAAGCAGCCATCAAGCTGGCCAAGCGGCACTCGGCCAGAAAGAAGATCGTCTCGATGAAGGGAGCTTTCCACGGCAAGACCTACGGATCCCTGTCCGCCACATGGAACAAGAAATACAGAGACCCCTTCGTTCCTCTCCTCGAGGGATTCGAGTTCGCAGAATACGGCGACCCACAGTCACTCTCCCAGCTCGTCGACGAAGACACGGCGGCGGTTCTGGCCGAACCCATTCAAGGGGAGAGTGGTGTCATCGTCCCTCCGCCGGACTACTTCAGGCAAGTCAGGGAAATCTGTGACAAGAAAGGCGCCCTCTTGATTTTCGATGAGATCCAGACGGGCCTCGGCAGGACCGGGAGGATGTGGGCGTCAGAACATTGGGGGGTTGTCCCTGACATAATGACGGTGTCCAAGGGGCTCGGGGGTGGTATTCCGATTGGGGCCGCGATTGCCAAAGACGAAGTGGCGATGAGCCTCAAGGGCGGGGAACACACGAGCACTTTCGCAGGCAACCCGCTGTCCTGCGCCGCCGGGTCCGCCGCCCTTGATTACATCACGAAGAACGACCTCCCGGGGAAGGCCAGGGAGAAGGGAGAGAGAATGAAGACAGGCCTTTCCAAAATCGCGTCGGGCCACAAGCTGGTCAAAGAGGTGCGAGGCCTTGGACTTATGCTCGCGATGCAGACCCGAGTGGACATCCACAGTCAATTGCTGTCATCCCTGAAGGCCGGAGTCATCTTCGCCTATTCCGGGAGGGACACCTTCAGATTCCTGCCCGCACTTGTCATCGAGGAGAGCCAAATATCGAAGGGGTTGGAGGTACTGGAGCGAGTAATAGGTGAAGAGGAAGCAAGCAGATTCTGACAGGATTGACGAACTGATTCTCGGGATCCTCAGGGAGAACTCCAGGACATCAAACACTGACATCGCAACCAAATTGATCCTTTCCGAGTCGGCCGTGAGGAGGAGGATCGAGAACCTGAAATCAAACGGAAGGATTCGGAAGTTCACCGTCGAGGTGTCAGACCGGGGAATGAGCAGTGCGATTACCTGGGTATCGGTCAACCCCTCCATCCCGACCAAGCAGGTGAGCGAGAAGATGAGGAACGTAAAGGGGGTCGAGGTCGTGTACGAGACCGCTGGCCAGTTTGACGTGGCTGCGATCATCACTGGTGCGAACATAGCCGATGTCAACAAGACAATCGAAGGAATTCGGCGAATAGACGGGGTGATCAGCACCAATACCACCATGGTGCTGCGCACAATTCGGTGATTTCGGCCGAGAATCATTATATCAAAACGGACCGGCAGGTTCGGCGAGGAATCGAGCGCGTGAACTGCCTAGAATGCGACGCCCAGGTCGCAATCCCTTCGGACGCCATCCAGGGCGAAATAATCTCCTGCAAGGAATGCGGGACGTCCTTCGAACTGGTGAAGGTGCAGTCCGGTGCTCTCTTCTCTCTCCGGCCTGCTGAGCTGGAGGAAGAAGACTGGGGCGAGTGAGCAGACGCAGCCGTTCTCCCTTCTTTACGACACCATTCGCTGGGAAGAGAAGGCAATCGTAGGCGCAGCTGAAAAACGAGGAATCCGCGCCAACCTTGTCGACTCCAAGGATATCTCCATGGACGTCGTCTCCGGAAAGCGCCCCCTTGACGACGCCGTCGTCCTACAAAGATGCGTGAGCTACTTCCGAAACGTTCACTCGACCGCAGCCCTCGAAGCGGCCGGACACAGGGTCATCAACTCTTTTTTGTGTGCATGGGTTTGCGGCAACAAGCTCTTCGGCACGCTCGAGCTGGTCAAGCATAAGGTCGCGACACCTCGGACCGTACTTTCCATGTCGGAAGATTCGGCTCTCCGCTCCGCCGAGGAGATGGGTTACCCCCTCGTGTTGAAGCCCGTTGTAGGGAGCTGGGGGAGACTCTCCGCCCTTCTGAAGGACAAGGACGCCGCCCGGGCCGTAGTAGAGGACAGAGAACACATGTTCCCTTTGTATCAGATTTACTACCTCCAGGAATTCGTGAAGAGGCCTCCGCGAGATATACGCTCCTTCGTGATAGGAGGGAAGACGATTGCAGCAATTTACAGGTACTCGGGTGGGTCCGAGTGGAGAACCAATACGGCGCGAGGGGGGCGAGCCGAAGCGTGTAAGATCACCCCGGAGCTGGACGAGCTTTCTCTGAAAGCGGCAGACGCAGTCGGCGGAGAGATAGTAGGGGTCGACCTAATGGAGGGAGAGGACGGCCTGCTGGTCCACGAAGTGAACAACACCACAGAGTTCAAGAACACCGTTCCTGCAACCGGGGTCGACATCCCCGGAATGATTATTGATTATCTGATTTCAGTCCAGAAAAGATGACCGGCGTCCAGGGAGAGCCCGTCAAGCTTCTGCTCGACTCCCTCAAGATCTACTCCCCCACAACCAAGGAATCTGTGTTCGCCGCATTCTTGGTCAAGACCATGGAGGAGTTAGGATACTCGAAGGTTCGAATAGACAAGGCAGGGAATGCCATTGGGGAAATCGGACGGGGGGACCTCAGCCTCCTCCTCTGCGGGCACATGGATACCATCCCCGGGAATCTTCCTGTCAGAAAAACTCACGACTCAATCTACGGAAGAGGCGCCGCGGACGCGAAGTCCCCGCTGTGCGCCCTACTTCTTGCAGGCTCTCTTGCAGCCGATTCCGGGATCAGGATAACTTTCGCCGGCGTCACCGAGGAGGAGGGCGAAGGGGCGGGGATTGAAAAAATCATGAGGAGCGCCCACGATTTCGATTACGCAGTCTTCGGCGAACCCAGCGGGGCGAACAGGATAACTGTAGGCTACCGGGGGAGGGTCAGCCTGCACGTAACCGTGATGACAGAGGGTGGGCACGCCGGCTCCCCCTGGGCGCACAAGAGTGCCTTCGACGAGTTCTCGTCAATGCTCTCAAGGCTGAAGGACTACGAACGCACCAAGCAGGTCCCGGAGGACCACTTCAGGTCGCTCTCGATCTCCCCTACCCTTGTCCATGCCGGTGCCTACCACAACGTCATACCCAGCCTCTGCGAGGCGACTCTCGACCTCCGCCTCCCCCCGTCTCTCAAGGCTTCGACTGCCATCAGAGAAATCCGCTCCATTGCCGAAAAATCGGCGGAAGGCGTCGAAGTCGAGATCAGACCGGGCGAACCGACTGAGGCCTACGAAGCAGACGCAAACTCTACAATTGTCCGCGCCTTCCAAAGGGCCATACTTCTTCGCCTTAGGGCGAAACCGACGATGGTTCGCAAGACTGGGACCGGAGACGTGAACACTTTCGCCCATCGGATGGGCATCGATTGCGTTACCTACGGCCCTGGTGTCTCTGCAACGAGCCACACCGATGGCGAAGTAGTTCAGATCAAGGACTACATGAACAGCATCGAAGTCTTGAAAGAGGCCTTCGGCCAGCTCGCAGCCTTGGATTCGAGGAGCCATTGAAGGGAAAAGACCTGCTGACGCTGTCGGAGCTGACCTCCTCCGACGTCGAATCGATTCTGAGTCTATCCGCCCGGTTGAAGAGCCAGCGAGAGACTGGCCTGGGCTCCGGCGCCCTACGCGGGAAGACCGTCGCGTTGGTCTTTGAAAAGCCGAGCACCAGGACCAGGGTCAGCTTTCAGGTTGCGATAGGCGAGCTCGGCGGACATCCAATCAGTCTGAGTTCCACTGAGATGCAGCTGGGCCGTGGGGAAACCATCGAAGACACAGGGAGAGTCCTCTCCCGATACGTACACTGCATCATGGCGCGGGTCAACAACCACGCCGACATCATGCGACTCGCGAAAGCTTCTAGCGTCCCGGTCATAAACGGCCTGAGCGACCTCTATCACCCGGTCCAGGTCCTCGCGGACCTCCTGACTCTCGTCGAACACAAGGGACAGCTGCAAAAACCGAGAGTCGCCTGGGTGGGGGACGGTGACAATGTCTGCAACTCATGGGCCCTGGGCGCTGCTCTCACGGGCATAGACTTCGTCGCAGCCACACCGAGGGGATACGAGCCCGCCAGGGATGCCTTCAGAGAAGCATCTGCTATCGCCCGGGCGAAGGGCGGGACCATCAGGGTGGTTTCTGACCCCGCAGACGCGGTCTCAGGAGCGGATTGCGTAATGACTGACACCTTCGTGTCGATGGGCTTCGAGGGAGAAGGCCGGAAGAGGAAACAAACGTTCTTGCCAAAGTATCAGGTGAATGCCAAGCTGATGGCCAAGGCAAAGAAGGACGCCATCTTCATGCATTGCCTCCCAGCTCACAGGGGGGAAGAGGTCTCAGCCGAAGTATTGGACGGGCCATCATCGGTAGTCTTCGACGAAGCCGAGAACAGACTTCACACGACCAAGGCTCTTCTTTGCTTCCTAGTTCTGAGCAAGGATGAGTTCTCCGCGCTCAAACTCTGATTTCTTCCAGACCGAACTGTTTGACCAGGCCAACTATCTTGTCTTTGTGAGGCCCCAGCCCCTTCCAGTCCAGGACCGCATGTCTGACCGGTGCATTCGTCCTCTGAAGCATCTGCCCGAACATCTTGTCGTCGACGTGCCCCAGGGCGTACTTGGGGGCGATAAATGAGAACGCGATTTCGTCCTCGATAAGCATCCGTGTGAACTTCTCAGGGTAATGGGTCCCCCCGAACCCCAACGCGACCTTGCTCCAAATCTTCTTTTCAGTGAGGCTGTCCATGAGCGCTTCACCAACTACGGCCGCTGCCTTACTATCTCCCCAATATTTCTCAGAAGATCCTAGCTCCACAAAGAGCACAGGCTTCTGGAGCGAAGTCGGCCCGTGGTGAGTGGCTTCCATTGTAATCTCGTAGTCCTTCACTTTGTCCCTTCGTTTCCAGAGAGAAACCAGGTAGTTCTTGAGGAGGGCCGGGTCGACGCGTCCGAGCTCCCCCGAAGCACCGCCGAACTTCGCCTCCGCGAAATTTCCTACGACATGGGCCGTGAGCGACGCGATGCCAGACTCCGCACTGTGCCTTGACAAGAATATGTATGCAAGGGGGTTGAAGTATTCATCCAGGTTCGGCGGGGATACGATGAATCCGTCGAAGGAAGCCAGGAGGAAGGACCCCTTCTGGTACAAAGGCTTGCCCAGAAGGTTCACTCCTGTAGAAGAGAAGCCCTGACCTTCGATCAGAGCATCGGCCAATGTCCTGGACGCCAGGTCGGACGAAGAGGCTACTATGAGTGTGGCAGGCTCTCCCTGGGGGGTCACGGCCCGGGCTTCGGAATAATGCGATATTAACGGTGGACGGGGTTTTTCCTGGGGTTACACATATAAGCAGAATGACAGGGTCGCAACTTTGGCCATGGGGGTCCGCGAATTCATCAGGTCTGCAGGGGCGATATTCAGGCTGGCCCACAAGAGCGACAGGGACGAGTTCACACTCTACCTCAAGCTGGTGGCCATTGGGGTCGCCGTGGTAGGTACCATTGGCTTCCTGATCAAGCTCTTAGGCAACATATTCTTCGGCTGAGAGACAGTAAGGTTATTAGGCCAACAAAATTCCGGCTGTTTTCGACGTGGCCGTTTTGAGCGATCAAGAGAGAAGCAGTTCAATATTCCCGGTGAAGACGACCGGAGGTCAGGAGAAGACAGTCGCCACCTTCGTGGCGAACAGGGCCCTGCAGAAGAACAAACCGATCTACTCCGTCCTCGCCTTGGACACCTGGAAGGGGTACGTCCTCTTCGAGGCCCCCAACAGCCAGGTGGTCGACGAGAGCATCCAGGGCTTCAAGCACGTCAGGAGCAAGATCCCCGGAATGATGCAATACTCCGACATCGAGAAGTTCCTTGTGACCAAGTCCATGGTCGCGGAACTAAACGAAGGAGACACCGTGGAGATAGTTGCCGGTCCCTTCAAGACCATGAGGGCCAAGATTACGCGGGTCGAGAAAGAGAAACAGGAAATCACAGTCTCACTCTTGGACACGGCCTTCGCGTTGCCAATAACCATAGATGCGTCCTATGTGAAAATCGTGGAGCGTGCCAAGCCGGAGCCGCCGAAGTGATTCTGAATGGTCGATAAGAAAGTCATAAGCGTTCTCGTGATG
This sequence comes from Nitrososphaerales archaeon, assembly GCA_035935095.1. GTDB lineage: Archaea > Thermoproteota > Nitrososphaeria > Nitrososphaerales > Gagatemarchaeaceae > UBA183. Next base: position 76,130 of record DASYXJ010000046.1, read on the forward strand.
GGAGGCGAAGCGAGCGCAGGCCCTCCCCTGGGTCCGGCGCTGGGTCCTCTCGGCGTCAATGTCCTCGGGATCGTGAACGAGATCAACAAACAGACCGGCGATTTCAAAGGCATGCGCGTCCCCGTCAAGGTCGAGGTTGACACAGAGACCAAGAAGTTCGAGGTGTTTGTCGGAACGCCCACGACGTCTGCCCTCATTGCGAAGGAGTCCGGAACCGCGAAGGGCTCGGCTAAGCCGAACGTCGACTTTGTCGGCGAGCTAACCATGGACAAGGTTGTCAGCATCGCGAAGAACAAGATGTCGGGTTCCTACGCTAGTACCCTCCGTTCCGCCGTGAAGGAGGTCGTCGGGAGCTGCGTCTCCATGGGGATCAAGGTAGAAGGGAAGGATCCGAGGGAGTTCATGGGCGAGATCGAAAGAGGAAAGTGGGACTCGAAGTTCCAGTAGAAACAGTCTTTCGTCTCAAAACTTAATTTTCAGGGTCAAAAGGCTTTTATTCGATGTTCAGGGCCTCGGGAATGATTTCGTGAATAGTGTATGCTCTCAAACCAGCAGCTCGCCGAACTTGTCAAGAAAGGTAAGGACCAGGCAAAGGAAACCAAGTTCAACCAGTCCGTAGAGGTAATGATTACTCTAAAGGAAGTAGACCCCAAGAAGACCGACCTCAACATCAACGAGATCGTCTATCTGCCGCATCCGACCGCCAAGCAGGCAAAGATCTGCTTCATCGGTTCCGGGGACCTTGCCGTGAGGGCCAAGGCCGCCAAGGTCGACCTCGTCATCGAGCCTTCACAGCTCGAGAACTACGGGGGGAACAAAAGGGATGCCAAGAAGCTCGCACGTGCCTACGACTTCTTTCTCGCCGACACGGCCCTCATGCCAAGGGTAGGCAAAGTCCTAGGCCAGGCACTGGGCCCGAAGGGGAAGATACCAACCCCAGTCCCGCCCAACGCCTCCATCGAGGCCATGGCCAACAGGATGCGCACAGCAATCAGGGTGAGGAGCAGAGGCTCCCTGGGAGTGATGGCCAAGGTCGGGGACTCCAAGCTGACCGAACAGCAGCTGGCGGAGAATATTCTATCCGCGATCACAGCCATTGTGAAGAAACTCCCTAACGGTGACAGGAACATCAAGACGGTGATGGTGAAGACGACGATGGGCAAGCCCGCAAAGCAGGCGGTGGACTAGAATGAGCGAAACAGTCCAGGTCCACAAGGTCAACCCGAAGAAGGCCGAGTTTGTGGACAGAGTCGCTGAGCTCGCCCAGAAGTACCCGGTCCTGGCCGTCACGAACCTTTCGAAGGTACGGGCCAGCCAGCTCATGGCAGTCCGCAAGGCCCTGAGGGAGCACGCCGTGGTATTCGTAGTAAAGAACAAGCTTGCCGTACTGGGTCTTCAGAAGGCGGGAATCAAGAACGCCGACCAACTCCTCTCGCATCTTACGGGGCAGAACGCGCTCATCTTCTCCACCTACGACCCGTTCAAGCTCTTCCTGACCCTCGACAAGAACAAGGTCTACCTTCCAGCGAGAGCCGGGGACAAGGCCCCGGATGACATCATGGTCCCGGCTGGAAACACCAGCCTGCCGGCCGGTCCCGTCCTCAGCGAATTCAGAGAAGCAGGGATCCAGACCAAAATCGAAGGGGGAAGCATCTGGGTCAACAAGGATTCCGTCGCCGTAAAGAAGGGGGCGGAAATAACACCCAAACTTGCGAGCCTCCTTTCAAAGCTCAACATCAAACCGATACGAGCGGGTCTCACCATTGCGCTCGCCTACGAGAGCGGCCTGATCTACGCGGGGGAGCTCGTCGCCATCGACCTCGAGAAGTACAGGCAGAGCCTGCTCGACTCCTACGCGTCCGCGAGGGGCCTCGCCATCGTCATCGGGTACGTCACCAAGGAGACCGCTCCGGAGATCTTAGCTCGGGCATACCGGGAGGCAATGAGCCTCGCAGTGGAAGCTGGGTTCCTCACCAAGGAAACAGCCCCGTTGATATTCGGGAAGGCCGAAGCCGAAGCAGCAGCGCTCACAGCCAAGGCTAAGGAAAAGGGCCTCACGGAATAGAAAGAGCCGCAGTTACTTTAGCCGAAGAGCGAAGCGAGACCCTGTAGAGCCTCTTCTTCCTTCTTCTCCTCTTCCTTTGGCTTCTCTTCCGCCTTCGCAGCTGGTGCAGCCGCGGCAGCCACAGCCGGTGCAGCAGCCATCGTGGCCGCGTTCTTCAGAGCCTCGTCGATGTTTACTTCGCTGAGAGCGGAAGCAAGCGCTTTGATTTTCACGGTATCAGGGTCTGAACCGGTTGCCTTGACCACACTGGTCAGATTCTCTTCATTCACGGGTTTGCCCATCTTGTGAAGGAGGAGGGCAGCGTAGATGTACTCCATCTTAAATCGCGGACAGGCGGCCTCCGTTCCGTATTTAACTGTTTGAGAGAAAACCGGAATCTAGTCTGAACTTCGAGTGAGTTCCCGATATCTCACTGGGGAAGGCACGAGTTCATAAGCTCAGGCATCCCGACTGCGTTTGACTCCCTATGCCTGTCTGTGACGTATGTCACAAGATTGTCAAGGACTTGAGAAGGCACAAGGCGCGAGGTCGATGCAAGGTCAAGGGGAAAAGGAGATCCAAAGGTGTCCCAGCAGTCTCGATGCCGGGGACGCCCGAAAACAGACTCAGACAGATCGAATATGGAGGCGGGCGGGATCTTTGACGATTGAAGTGCCGTTTCCATGTTTATCTACTTCAGGCCAAGGATGCCCTGAAGCCCGTGGTCCCAATTAGTTGAATGAGAAGAAGGAAGCTCTGAGAGCGAAGTTCTCGTCCGATTACAAGCGCTACTATCTCGTGGACCTCTTCAGGAAAGAGGGCTTCATGAGGAAGAAATGCGTGAACTGTGGCCGTTTCTTCTGGACCCTGGACCCAGAAAGGAAGAGGTGCGACGACCAGCCCTGTTCCCCCTACTCATTCATCGGGGACCCACCCACAAGCAAGAAGCTCGATGAAGTGGGCTCCTGGAAGGCCATCGAGCGCTTCTTCGTGAAGAACGGTCATACAAGCGTGAAACGCTACCCTGTGGTCAGCAGGTGGCGACCCGACCTATACTTCACCGTGGCGTCGATCATCGACTTCCAGAGGGTCGAGGCGGGGAAGGTTGTGTTCCAGCTCCCAGCCAACCCTTTGGTTGTGCCCCAGATGTGCATGAGGTTCAACGACATCCCCAACGTCGGGGTCAGCGGGAAGCACTACACCTCCTTCGTGATGGTTGGGCAGCACAGCATCGCAGACAAACACGGCTACTGGAAGGACAAGTGCATCGACCTCGACTTCAAACTGATGACGAAGGAATTTGGGATTGACAAGAAAGAGATCACATTCAACGAGGACGTCTGGGTCGGCTACGGGGCCTTCGGCTACTCCCTTGAGTACTTCGTGCGAGGCCTCGAGCTGGGCAACGCAGTCTTCACAGCGTTCGAGGGAAACATCACAGACTATCGGGAAATGAAGGAGAAGGTGGTCGACATGGGTACAGGCCTACAGCGATGGGCCTGGCTGAGCCAAGGGACCCCCACTAACTACGACGCGAACTTCGCCTCGGTCCTCAAGCATATGAACGAACTTTGCAAGGTCCACGTCGACAGGAAGCTCTTCCTGGCGTACTCCAGGCTCGCCGGGACCATGAACGTCGACGAGTTCGGCTCGCTTTCGCAGCAGCGCGAGGTCATAGCGAAGAAGCTGAAAGTCGACGGGAATGCCCTCGAGTCCCAGCTCGCCCCACAGGAGGCAATGTACGCCATTGCCGACCACGCAAGGACACTGCTTTTCTCAATCGCCGACGGGATGCTCCCGAGCAACTCAGGGGGAGGATACAACCTCAGGATAGTTTTCAGGAGGGCAATGAACTTCATACAGCACCATAAGTTCCCGCTTTCAATCACTGACGTGGTCAACTGGCACATTGACCACCTGAAGGCCATGTACCCTGAGCTCGCTGAGCACAGGGACGACGTCGCCAAGGTCCTCGAAGTCGAGGCGGCGCGCTACCAATCCTCATCGGAGCGCGTTTCGAAGATCGTGTCTTCCCTCTCTTTGGGTGGCAAACCGGTGCCCACCGACCAGCTCATCCGTCTGTACGACTCGGACGGTGTCACACCGGAGCAACTGGCCGAAGCTGGGGCCCTGATAGAAAAGCCTGAGGACTTCTACGAACAGGTCCAGGCCAGGCACGTTACCCGCCGAGTGGAGGAACCAAAGCCAAAGTTCGACACCGCTGGCATCCCACCCACGAAGCCCCTGTACTACGACGATGACGCGGGGTTCAATTTCAAAGCCAGGGTCGTCAAAGTCTTCAGTGGCGGTTACGTCGTCCTGAACCAGACGGTCTTCTACCCCAGAGGTGGGGGGCAGGAGCCTGACAAAGGGACCATCGGGGAAGCGAAAGTGATTGACGTGGAGAAATACGGGGACGTGGTCATCCATAAGGTCGAAGGCAAGGCGCCCAAGACAGGGACCACTGTAACTTGCCATGTCGACACGAGGAGGAGACGGAGAACCACCCAGATTCACACTGCGACCCACATCATCAATGGCTCGTCCCGCCAAGTGCTGGGGCCCTGGGTCTGGCAGCATTCGGCTTTCAAGGAAGAGGACTACGGAAGGATAGACATCACCCACTTCGCCCATCTTTCCGATGACGAGGTGCGGAAGATCGAAGACCTGGCCAACCAAATCGTAAGGAGGAACCTTCCGGTGAAGAACACCTTCATGCCACGACATGAAGCGGAGGAGAAGTACGGCTTCAGGCTCTACCAGGGAGGTGTAGTCCCAGGGAAGCTCATCAGGGTAGTGAACATCGGGGGGTGGGACATCGAAGCTTGCGGAGGGACTCACACGAGGAGGACGGGCGAGGTGGGCCTCATCAAGGTGACCAAGGCGGAGCGCGTCCAGGACGGGGTCGAGAGGCTCGAGTTCGTGGCCGGGGAGGCGGCCATCGAATACATGCACAGGATGGACTCAGAGCTGCAAGAGCTCTCGAGTGTCCTCAGCACCCAGAGGGAGAACCTCCCGAAGGTGGCAAGGACCATCCTCAGTGAGCTGGAGGCAGCCCGCTCTCGAGAGAAGGCCCTCGGCCAGGCGATAGTCGAGATGTCTTCCAGCGGTATCGCAACGCAGGCAACGGTCCTCGGCCAGGCAAAGCTTTACGTCTCGAAGAATCCTACCATCGGCGAGGATCAGATTATTGCTCAGGGACAGAAAAGCGTCGCCGCCGAACCAGCCCTGATTTTCGTCGCCCTGTTCTCCTCAGGAAAGTCTGCCAGAATCGTCTGCTTCGTCGGCTCCACCGCCCGGCAGGCAGGGTTCTCAGCCGCTGAGATCGTAAGAAAGCTTGCCCCAATCCTCGGTGGGTCCGGGGGAGGCTCGCCGACTTTCGCCCAAGGCGGGGGCCCGCTCACAGACAAGATCGACGAAGCGGCAGCTTTGGCAGAGAAACTTCAGCCCGCGGGACAGAGTTGAGTCGGATGTCCACGAAAGAAAAGTACTGGCTGAAGGTGTGGAACGACAAGCATGCCTTCGAACCGGACCCGGTGTCTGGCAAGAAGAAGATGTTCGTGACCGTCCCTTTCCCCTACATGAACGCCCCGGTCCACGTCGGGACCGCGTTCACTCTAGCGCGGGTCGAGTTCTATGCCCGCTTCAGGCGGCTCCAAGGGTATAACGTCCTCTTCCCCTACGCCTGGCACTGGACCGGGAAGACAATCGTCGGCATGAGCCAGAGGCTCAAACAGGGGGACCAGTCAGTCAGGCGCGCTTTCATCGACATTGATGGGGTTCCAGAGAAGGAGGTCGAGAAGTTCGTCGACCCCGAATATCTGGCGTCCTACTACACCAAAGTGAGCCGCCAGGTGATCAAAGATACTGGCTTCTCAATCGACTGGAGGCGAGAGTTCAGGACAATCGACCCGGCCTTCAGAAAGTTCGTGGAGTGGCAGTACCTCCGTCTGAGAGAGCTCGGGTACGTTGTCCAGGGAACCCACCCTGTTGTATGGTGCCCCTTCGACAAGAGCCCTACCGGGGACCACGACAGGATGGAGGGGGAGGGAGTCTCCCCGGAGGAGTTCAACCTGATCAAATTCCACCTTGGGGAGTTCGCCCTGGTAGCGGCAACTCTGCGGCCCGAGACCATCTACGGCGCAACCAACATCTGGGTCAACCCCGACGCTGAGTACAGCGAGGCGAGGGTCGATGGCGAACTCTGGATCGTCAGCTCTTCCGCTCTGACCAAGCTGGTCGAGCAGAAGCACGACGCAGTTCCGGTCCGGTCGTTCAGGGGCTCCGAGTTGGTGGGGAGGTACGCCATGGCGCCCCTCACCGGCAGGTCGCTCCCCATTCTGCCCGGGAAGTTCGTCGACGATTCCCTGGCGACTGGAGTTGTCTACAGCGTCCCGGCTCACGCCCCCTACGACCTGATGGCCCTCCGCGACATCCAGGAAGCCAGGGTCCAGGCGGGGAGGCAGGTCAAGGAAATTGCGGACAAGATCGCAGCCATTCCAATCCTGACTCTGAGCGGGTACTCAGCGTTCCCCGCCAGCGACGCGATCAAGAAGATGGGCGTCAAAGACTCCCTGGACCCACGTCTGGAGGCGGCCACGGCAGAAGTGTACAGCGCCGAGTTCCACAGGGGTGTCCTTTCACCGGCCTCGGGCCCTCTCGCCGGCCTGACCGTCACCGAGGCCAAGGCAAAGGCGGTCGAGCTACTGACGAAGACAGAGCGGTTCGGCAAGATGTACGAACTCCCCGAGAAGGTCGTCTGCCGTTGCGGGACGAGGTGCTACGTCAAGATCCTCGAGAACCAATGGTTCCTGAACTACTCGAACCCCGCCTGGAAAGCCAAGGCGAGGCTGGTAATCGAGCGAGCCGCTGTCTTCCCTGAGGAGGCGCGGCAGTGGTTCTACTCGACCATCGAGTGGCTCAACGACTGGCCCTGCGCCAGGCGGTCGGGGATGGGGACGAAACTCCCCTGGGACAAGGAGTGGATAGTCGAGACGCTGAGCGACTCCACCATCTACATGGCATACTATAGCCTGAGCAAGTTCGTCAACCTTGAGAAAGTCGGTCCCGACAATCTGACCCCCGAAGTCCTAGACTATGTCTTCTTTGGGAAGGGGAACCCGGCCAATCTGTCCAAAGCAGTCAAGATGGCCGAGAAGCGGCTGAGGGAACTCCGAACCGAGTTCACCTACTGGTACCCAGTCGACCTACGTAACTCAGCAAAGGAGCTGATTCCGAACCACCTAACCTTCTTCGCCTTCCACCATGCGGCTCTCTTCCCAGAGAGACAGTGGCCAAGAGGCTTCGGGATCAACGGCATGATCCAGATCGAAGGGAAGAAGATGAGCAAGACCAAGGGAAACTTCGTCACGTGGAGGGCCGCCCTCGAGAAATACGGGCCCGACGGCTTCAGGCTTGCACTCGCACTGACGGCCGACGGGATGGACGACGCCGACTGGAGGGACAGAGCGGCAGACGACGCGAAGTCCAAGGTCGAGTCGATAATCCCATTCGTGAAGAAGACCCTGAAATCAGCCTCGAGCCGCGAGGAGAATCAGCTGGACTCGTGGCTCGTCTCGTCTCTCCATCGGAGGATAACCACCACCACGGAGGCGATGGAGGAGATGAAGATTAGGCGCGCGTCTGCGACGACCTTCCTCGACACGTGGAACGACATCAGGTATTACCTCCATCGGACCGAAACCCCGAGGAAGCAGACCCTCGTCGACGTGTTCGGCGCCTGGGTCAGGATGATGTCTCCGTTCGCCCCTTTCATGGCCGAAGACCTCAACCACGAATTGGGAGGGAAGGGCCTAATCTCTCAGGCAGACTGGCCTTCGCCCAAAGACTTCCCCTTGGACGAGGAGGCGGAGCTTGCGGAAGCCATAGTCAACAATGTGATTGAAGATGCCCGCAAGGTCTTGAAGGTGGTCAAGGGCCCGAGGTCAAGGCTCAACGTCTACGTCTGCTCGGACGCAGCCAGAACCTACTTCATCGAGCTTGCGACTGCCAAGATGAAAAAAGAGAACGTAGGACAATTGGTGAAGAAGTTCTCGGCCCTAAAGATTCAGCCAGACCGGGTTTTCAAGCTAACATTCGAGATAGGAGAGGAGATGCTCCACAAGCTAGTGTCCCACAAGAGCTTCGACGAGTTCCGGTCCCTCGCCGACGCCTCCGAGTTCATGTCGAAGGAGTTGGGGATTAAAGTGGTCGTCCAGAAGGCAGGGTCAAAGGGAATCCACGACCCGGCCAACAAAGCCAAAGACGCGCTCCCTACTAAGCCGGCATTCCTGCTGGAGTGGATTCCGAAGAACAAATCGGATTACTAACCGTGGCAACCGAAGAAAATGAACGGGCAGGTGGAGAATTGACCTACCCGCCGATTCTGAACAGAGTTGTGCCACAGACAGGACAACGCCCCTTCATGGCTTTACGGCCGTTCTTCATGGTGATGGCCTGCGGGTTCTGCATTTCTCGCTTCGTCTTGCACTTGACACAGTAAGCTGTTGTCGTTTCAGGTCTCCTCGCCACTCTGTCGTCTTCATCTGCTATAAACTACTACTTTCGAACACCGAACAACTTCTCGCACGGCCCTCAGGGTTCAAATACGTCGGTTGAATCGGCGGCACATTCGATGTCGCCGGACGAAACTGATCTCCCGAAAGAAGCCAAAGCAAGGATGTCGGACGAATTTTCCGACTATACTCTCTACGACAAGCTGTCCAAGACAGTCAAAGCAGACAGTCCCTTCGCAGAGGTCCTCAATCAGCTGTCCGCCACTGAGCATGGACACTACGAATTTTGGAGGAAATTTGTTCCCGGCGAGGAGCCGCGGGTGGCGAAGCTGAAGCTCTACTGGGTACTTTTCCTTCGAAGACTCTTCGGCCTCACCTTCGCGACCAGGTACCTGGACAGGCACGAGGGCAATGTCGTGAAAGAATACCAATCAATAGCCAACATGATTCCCGATTCCGACAAGAGTGCTTTCGACCAAATGGTCGCCGACGAAAAGGAGCACGAAAACGCGTTTGCCCAGAAAATAGAAAGCTCCACAGTCAGCTATATCTCCTTCGTAGTCCTGGGCCTTGCCGACGCTCTCGTCGAAATCTCAGGAATACACGCGGGGTCCCTTGGATTCTACGACAGGACTGAGATAGCGGGGCTCGCCGGAGTAATCGCCGGAGCAGCCGCATCCATGGCTATGGCGTCGGCCGCATTCGCACAGGCTAAACAAGGGTTCAAGGGTTCCGCACGGCTCAGCGCAGCGTACACGGGTGTCTCGTACTTCATTACGGCTATAGTTCTTGCCACGCCCTATTTTCTGACGGCTAACATGATTTACGCCCTTTCGTCATCTTTGTCATTGGCAGTGCTGATCCTTGTATTGACTACCTACTATAGCACGGTTATCCAGTCGAGGCCCTTCATGAGGGACTTCCTCGAAATCCTTGCGATACTTTTCGGGGCGACCATAGTTCTCTACGCCTTCGGCTCCCTCGTCCGCGTCGAGTTTCCTGGCATCAAGATCTCGTAACCTGCGAAACTCCGAGTCGGTTCAAGCAACTAATCTATCCTTGGTTCTGCGTCATCCGTAACCAGGGAAGAAAGAATCCACCTAGGGCGTGCGTCCTCGCGACTTCAGCGAGACTTGACAACGAATATCAGGCGGCAGCAATTGGTTGGATCCACTCCGACGATGAGAGCAGAATCACATGCGCCCCCTGAATTGAAGACAGTTTCTTTCATTGTGATTGTATTGTTCATGGTTTCACTAATGTGGGTCTATTCGCCCGCTCAATCAAAAGAGAGCTGCAGTCGCAAGTCAACCAGTCAGAATTCTCGCTTAACAATTCCCATCAGTGCCGGATATACTGAGCTTGCTGCAAGTCCGATGGTTGGTCAAGGAAAGACGGGACAGGCGGACGCCGGGTCCGACGTTCTCTGTGGCAACTTGTTTGTTGTGGGCGGGTATGGTTCATCGAGCAACGACCCTCTTGACGCTGTATCTGTCTACTCGCCGACCGAAAACATGTGGCTCTCTGGGCCGGCATATCCTGTCAAGGCTTGGGGGATGGCTTGCTCCGCCGTCGAGACCTCGCTATTCTGTTTTGGAGGAGTCGGCGCGGGCGTTCGAGCTTACAAGTTCGATGCCTTTGATTTCGCATGGACGAGGCTCAGAGACATGCCGATGGGATACAACAACTCACAGGGACAGGTTGCGGTAGCCGATGCGAATGGCTCAAGAGTATTCATCATGGGGTCTTCGAGCAACCTAGAAGTAAACAGAACGACCTTGATTTATGACAGTGTAAATGATTCATATGTTAAGAAAAGTGACATGCCACATGGTAGCGGTTGGTTCACCGCGGCGCTGTATGGCGGCAAAATCTATGCAATTGGTGGCACTCGTAGTAACCAAGTCTTGGTGTACATAATCGCGAACGACACTTGGAAACAGCTGCCTGCTAGTCTGCCTGGTCCACCTCGGTTTGGAATGATCCGAAATCCAGGGGTTTTCTCGGGATTGATCCCTATTGTCGACGGGAAAGAGAGAGGCACGACTTTCTTCATGACGACCTATTTTTACGACATAGCAGCGAATCGCTTCTTGAGGGGCCCTGACTCACTGATGGCGAGAGATGGTATTGCGGGCGGACTTATTGGGGATTCCCTCATTGTTGTTGGAGGAAGAAGCGACCTTAACACGCCCAAGGGGTTGGCGTTCGCTGAGGCACTCAACTTGACTTCCACAATTTCGAACGAAAGCGTCTGAAGGAATGCGACTACGACTAGGACTTCAGCTTCCACTTCATGTCCGGCTTCCAGACTTCCTTCTGCCAGACCTCGTACCTTCTTGCAAGCCACGCCATATTCTCCTCGATCACCGGGTTGATTTTCTCTTGCCAATCCAAGATGACGGGACCCAGCCTCTCCCACACGGCTGATATGTGATAGCTTATGTCAAAGAAGAGGTTCTCGTCCAATAGCCCATGAGTGATCATTACCCCCACGGTTTCGAAGAATTCTCTCAGACGAGCGACCTGGTCGTAGCCATCACTTCCGGGAGGATATCTTGCGATGAACTCGTCGTAATTCGAAGCCTTGAACTCTTTCAGAAGCCACTTGTACGAATCCTTTGGGAAGCTCCTCCATAACTCGAGGAGAATCATCGGATTGTCATTTGATTTGGTTTCCATCGCTGCCTAGGCTGTTTGGATTTATTCCTGTAATAAGCTTCGTCCCGTAAGCCATCGGAGTGTTCCGAGAATCCTTTCTTGGTTCATTGGAGGCTAGACGGGGCCCGGTGGGGCCGGTCCCAACCAGGCCCGGAAAAGTGATTCCGTAAGCAATCTTGCAAATTCCCGTGTTTGAACACGGCACTTCACGCCTTGAGGGTGTACAGGTCTGTACACGGATGGCCGTAAAGAGGTATGCCTAAATGACTCGTCGGTTTCCTACCCGATTATGAAAACTACGCACGCATCAAAGATTTTTTCCATTACACTAGGTCTTCTTTTACTATCACTCTCTTTCGCAAATGTATCTTCAGCAAATGGCGACCCAAAGCGACAATACCTTGTCGGAACTGGTTTCCTTTGTAATATAGCTCCGAGTTTCTGCCCAGACGTAGCCAAGGCCTCCAACGGAGACACGGTTACCATATCCGGATCTGGAACGTTCAACGCGGCCTCTATGCATGCGACCGGTAGCGGCTCCTTTGTCCATAGGGGTTCGACGGGCACCATCAAAGGATTCGGAACCTGGACAGCTGAAAAACTCGTGAGTTGGACTCCGGGCGGCTTCAGTACGGCTGGAGGACTCCTCCCATCCGGGTCTGAGGGCGGCATCGCCGTACTCAAGGTACACATTTCACCTGCGACCGGAGGTGCTGGCTTCACAGCTCTTTTGACCATCCTCTGCGGACTGAATACCCCAGGTGTGGAAGAAGGCATAAACCTCAACGTTGTAGGCGTCATTAACTTCGACTCCCTACCCAGCAATCACGGAAACACCCTCTTCATCCAACCATAGCGACAAAGAAGCTATCCAAGTTCGAATTCTCGGATTTGGATAGCACCTAACTTTATTCGGATTTGATTATGGAAGACTCGTCAACCGTTCTAGTTTCTTGGAGGGATTAACGCGGTGCTTCCTCTCGCGTAAGCTTGTCCTGGTGTGGAACGGGCCCGGTGGGATTTGAACGCTAATAGGGTTCAAACCCTTGGCCGAAAGTCACATGATTTGAGAACTCCTAGGTCGAAACCATACTCCAATCTGTTTCGGCCCAGAGGCGTCCTCGCAATGAGGAACCGGGCTGAAGAGAGCCGGCCATAAGAGGGTCACTCCCGAGCGTGTCTGTAAGTTGAACTCGAGTGGTCTCTTACAAAGACGACACTCAGGCTGCGCTGTCACTCTGCCGTGGACGTTCCTACTTCCCGGAGCCCTTGGCGTAATCGGCCATTCCCTGGAAGTCTATGAGTGTGACGGGTTCGACACCGACCACCCACGCGTCGTGTCCAGGAGGAACCCAAGAGACTTCACCCGGACCCACGTCCATCTCAGTGCCATCATCCATCCTGATATGCAGGATACCGGTCTCATGGTACTGAAAGTGAGGGGCTTCACAACTCTTGGTCTTGGCGATTGGCTTGACGTGTTTGGACCATTTCCACCCTGGTTCAAGCACCGCCCTTCCAATGCTGGCTCCGCGAAAGTTGATTAGTTGCAATTTGCCTTTGTCGAATTTCCGCAGCTCATCCGGCGCGCCGAATTTCTTGACTTTCGCTTTCGCCATCACACCC
>DASYXJ010000047.1:0-6820 GCA_035935095.1 Nitrososphaerales archaeon
CCTGTTCAAGACGAGGTCGTGATACACACCGTTCAGCTCCAGCTTCCTGCTGATTGCGTCGGGGGTCACATTGGTTGGAAGCTCCTCCCCCAATTGCCTCAGCAGGGGCAATACCGAGAGGAGAAGAACGATTCCGAATAGGATGTAGATCACTCCCTCCAGGCCAGCTTTCACAAGGGTAAGGGTCAACACCGCACCAGTTATCGCGCCAGTGACAGTGGCAAGCTCAAGGAACATCCCAATCCTGAGGTTCGCGATCTTGTCCTTGACGTATGTCGACGCCGCACCGCTGGACGTCGCTATTACTGACACAATGCTTGCTCCGATCGCAAATAGTGGAGGAACGCCGAATACCAAGGTCAGAATCGGGACTATGATCACGCCGCCTCCGAGACCGAGGAGCGAACCGAGCATCCCGGCTAGCAGCGCAGCGGCCAGCAGAATCAAGAAGAAGACTATTGGATCCAACCAGTTCTATCCTCGGGGTTGTGCGTCGAGCCCCACGCCAGCGCGCTTAAATGAATAGACGCTTCCTGAACCTCTAGGGCCGAGAAGGCCGTGACTTTAGGGTGTACTCCTTCGACTTCCCGAGCCGGGCTGCTATCTCCGCCCCTGCAAGCCGGGGGTACTCCCGGAAGACCTCCGCTATCGCGGAGTACACATAAAGATGTGAAAGGGGGTCCCCCGCTGTCAGTGGGCGGGAAGACTGGCTTCTGCACGTAGAACCAGCACGCGACCTTCATCCTAGACCAATTATTCGAGCGGGGAATCTAGTAGTTGAAAGTCAATGGGCCGGAAGGGATTGGAACCCTACAGGGTCTCTTTCCTTGGACCCGAAATGAATTTGCGGGTCCTGGCCGATTCGAACCCTTGGTCATCGCCCCTTTGCATCTGGTAGAGGAAAAAAAGGACCAACCTCAATCGCGACCAGCTTCACGAGGCCTGAAACCAAAGCTCATGCAGTATGTAGACCCTCGCTTATTTTTGCACGTCACAGAAGTGCAGGGAGGAAGGCCAAGATTCCAACGACAAATTGCAACACTATTGTCCTCCTTATCGGAAGCCCAGCCCGCCTTGCCATTTGAAGAGCAAGTATGTTTGCGAACGACCCTATCGGAGTCAGGTTGCCCGCGAGACCTGCTTCGACGGCGATTCTGGGAGCGACTTCTGGTGAAACACTGATAGTCAACGGCCTTGGTGGCGATTGCAGTTGTCGTCGCCGGGAACTGTCTACGGAGGCGTTTACCTCGTCACTCGGGCGGGATCTCCCGGTAGCATAGCCTCAGGTCGATTCCCTGCCTCTTTCTCAAAGCCCTCGAAGCATAGTAGATGAGCAGGCAGACGACGAATAGGCCAATAACAAATTCGTCCGACTGCAGTAGCGGATAGGTAAGGAAAAGGTTAGGTCCGGCGACATACTCGTACATCAGGAAGAGGTTGAACAGCAGAGCCAGCGTGCCCAGGACCGAGATTGCTGGCAGCCGGCCCACCCTGAACCTGCTGATTGGGGAGGAGTCATAACTCTCCCTTCGCTTCAGCGGGTAGACTATCGCTGTGACGCATAGGAGCAGGTACGCAATCTCCGTCCCGAAGCCGGCGGTGGCGACGTACGAGCCTATGGCGTTGAACTGGTAGACCACGAAGTAGAGCCAGACTTCGCTTCCGACCAGCGCGATAAGAGGCGAGACCAGCGGGGCTCCGGAACTGATGCCTACCGAGGCGACTCCGGCTGGCAGCACCCTGTCAATCGCCGCGGCGAGCATGATCCTAGTGCTGGCGAAGTATATGATGAGAACGACCTGAAAGATCCCAAGGATCATCCCCAGGAAGATTATGCCGAGGAGGGCCGGGTTCGTGGTCAGGAGGCTGACGATGTATGGGAAGAAGGGGTCGGGAACTACGCCGAGGACAGCGTTGACAGGCCCGGGGTTACCGCTGAACCAGAGGCCGTTGAATGCGCGTATGAACCCGATGCCGACGGTCCCGGAGTACGCGTACCAGGTGACCGCCCACAGCGAGCCTATCGCTAAGAGAGCACCCACCACCTGGAACAGCTGAAGCCTCAGACTGCCGGCCCGCTTGATTTCGCCCAGGTTGTAAATCGACCATGCGGCGTACCCCATTGACAGCCAGACAATCGCCCACAGGATGACCGTGTCGGACGCACTGAAGGCAGGGCTCGCTGGAATCCCAGCTGCGGCCGCAGCGCCGGTGACGTTCTGGTACGCGTTAGGGCCGATGACGTTCAGCATCGCAGCATCGAAACTGGCGACGAACTGCTCGTGAGTGTGGGTCAGCAGGAGGCCTATCATCGCGAGCAGTGAGAGTAGGGCCCCGCCGAAGAGGAAGTACTGCAGCCTGACGTAGAACCTCATACCGCGCACTGCAATCAGGAAACCAAGGACCAGGATCACGGTCGTGATCACGAAGGTCGCGTTAGGGGACTCTAGAGCGACGGCGAGCGAGGTGTAGCTCTGGTTTCCAGTCACCTGCCCTAGCAAGGCGAGGAACGGCTGTAGGCCGAGCGTCACCATGACAGAGCCGAGGAAGGCCCCGAAGAACCACTGCCAGACGGTCCAGGCGCTGAACGTCGCTGCGAACCCGATCGCTGGGTTGATGATCCTGCTCTGCCAGACGTAGTCGCCACCCGCACGGGGCATGGAAGACGCGAGCATGGAGACCACGAGATAGAACGGAATCGCAGCTAGGACGGTTGTAAGTATCCCGACGCCGATGTCGCCGCCAGGGAGAACCCCGGGCGCGTAGCTGAAGAGTACGGCCTCGGTGAATCCCGTGAGACCGACTGCCATAACGTTGTAGATGAAGACATGGTGCGGGGCCATCGCCCGGACGAGGCCGGTGGCTTCCCTGGCGAAGACCTTCTGCTCGCCCAATCTCTTGCCCGCGCCGCCTGGACAACCTATAAACGCTCTTGGGCCATCGGATGCAGACGCAGGCGAATCCACAACCGTGCTCGTGTTCACACCAGGACCCACAGAAGTACCCGCTCGGGTCCTGCGCAGGATGGCTGCGCCGATCACGAACCCTGACGTCGATCGGAAGTTCGTGAGATTCTACGAGGAGGTCCAGTCTAAGCTGATGGCCCTGATGAAGACGAAGAGCGACGTTCTGATCATGTCAGGGGAAGGGCTCCTCGGCCTCGAGGCGGCCGTGGCATCGCTAGTGGGCAGGGGTGACCAGGTCCTCACGGTCACCAACGGGGTCTTCGGGGACGGGTTCGTCGATTACGTCAGGCTTTATCGCGGCGTCCCAGTCCCTGTGGTCGCGGACTACGACAGACCAATCGACCCCGAAAAAGTCGGCGAGGCCCTCGACGCCCACAAGGAAATCAGGGTCGCTACCTTCGTCCATTGCGAGACGCCGAGCGGGGTGTTGAATCCGCTCAAGGAGGTTGCCACACAATGCAGGAAGAGGGACGTCCTCCTCGTCGCAGATGTGGTGTCTTCGCTCGGTGGAGTGCCTGTGGAGGCGGATGCGTGGGGGGTCGACGTCTGCCTCGGGGCGAGCCAGAAATGCATTAGCGCCCCGCCAGGTCTGGCGCTCGTCTCCATGAGCGAGCATGCGTGGGAAATCGTTCGCTCTAGGAAGGACGAGATACCCTCATACTACCTAAGTCTAGGGCAGTGGAATGAGTGGTGGAAGAAGAGCAAGGTCTTCCCGTACACACCTTCAGTCTCGGACATCTACGCGCTGGACGAGGCCCTGGACATGATCTTCGAGGAAGGTCTTCGGAGCGTATTTTCACGTCACACGAAGGTCTCGAGGGCGCTCCTGGCTGCGCTCAGGGCGATGGGGCTCGCCCCCTTTCCGGCAAGCGACAAGTCCCATTCGCCAACGGTCACGGCGTTCAGGACGCCGGCCCGCGTCGACGAAGAGAGGTTGATAGCAGTGATGGAGAACTGCTATTCCGTCATGATTGCAGGCTCTTGGGGGAAGCTGACGGGCAAGGTGCTGAGACTCGGAAACATGGGATACAACGCGTATCCCAAGAAGGCCATCAAGGCGACGAGAGCACTGGAGAACGCTCTCAAGGACCTTGGGTTCAGGCCGAAGCGGTCAGGCGTCGCTACGGCGAAGGACCTTTTGGGGTAAAAGGCGCGTCTTGGAAAGGGCATTCGGCACTTTAGAGGTCACGAACCCACTGGGTCCGCTCTTCAAGAAAAATTCGAACCCTCACATACTCCACCCCCCACCGGGAAGGCAGCAAACCAGAAGAATATAGTGCGCGGGGTGGGACTCCCGAACTACACATATCTCGGAAATTCCTTCAGGCAGTCCGGCTCAGTGGTTTGTACCGATTTTAGGTCTAAACCCCGGCCGGGGCAGAATGCCTACGGGTTCACTTCCCCCGCTGTGTGTCATGCGGTAGGTCGGGTTTGGACAATAATCTGCGGCACAAGGAAAGAATTTATTTCATGGGTTCGGGTCGAGGGCTATTCACCCGGATCTCTCCACTTTCGCTAATCTTCTTCCTTGTCGAGCAAATCCCGCAGCCCGGAGAAATCATCGATGGATGACATTTGAATCACTTCAGGTACGTTTCTTTCTGGGAACATCTGTGTCACCATATGGGCCTTCATTCCGTTGGCTTCGCATATTTCAAGAAGCTCCTTTCGATACCAAACAGCCATGTTGCTCGGCAGCGGATTTCCAGGTACCTTCTCAGGATCAGTCGTTACAATCAGTCCCTTGACAGTACTGCTTTCTGGGTTGACGGTCCAATGCAGCTGCTTGGCGACGTCAAGCATTGAATTTGCCACCTTTCCCATCTTCTTGCCTGTTTCTGAGAGGAGCGTCTTGTCGAATGCGGTTGTACATTCCATGACGACCATTTCGGTCACACCAGATTCGCTCCGAAGGGCAAGAAGGTCTATCTCGCTGTCTCCAAGGATAGCGGAATTCTGGAAACCCCAGGCAATGCGATAACCAGACCGACTCATCAATACGGCGACTATCAGCTCGAGTGTTGTGCCTTTGAGCTTGCCTATTTCCTCCCTTGAAGACTGGAGCCGCTTGCGGAAGCTTTGAGAGTATTTCCTGCCCATTATCGACCCGAGGTCGTTGGGGTCGAAGTCTGGTTCGTCCGCCTCGAACTGAGCCATCTCGGAGTGACTTTCTGAGTAGTCCCTAAGGACAAGATTGTTGACCCGATGTTCTTCTACCTCTAGCCGGTCCGAGAGTCTCTGGAGACGCTTCTCAACTTCGTTGTAACCTGCGCTTCCCATTCCCGAATCGTCGCTGCAGAAGTCGTAGAATAACCACCAAGTTGAGTAGTCTGCGACGTTGCTCGATGCCGGAATAAGCAGTGCGTAGCTAAAATGGTGCCCGTGCACAAACCTACGGACCTTTACTTTCGCCTTTGTTACGGAGCACGCACCGGATAGCGCGATTATCAGACCACTGGTGTTGCTGGCTGTAGTGTCGTGATCAACTAGGCGTACGGGGTAGCCCAGGAAGATCCTGTCAAGCTTCTCTTCATCGGAGTATTCTTGCACGATGGAATCGCCTCCCTGGTCCTTGGACAACCGCTCTAGAAACTCCTCATCCACCTTCGATTTGACAATAAAGACCGGGCTGCCACCAAAAACGTCGACATCATTCTCAATTGGGTCGATAATGTCCGATTGAATAACCTTGTAGCAAGAGTTAAACTCCTTCCACGAAGTAGATTCCAGCATCTTCGCGATGCTTGGATGCCTGTTCGCTTCACCTCCAAGTAGCGCGCGCCAGAGGTAGCCAACCGAAAGTTTGTACCCCTCGAAGAACTTCTGCCGCTTGTCTATCACCTCCGGGAGCCTAATCATCTGGGCCCAGGAATCCTCGCTGCGGCCGAATGTCGCATTGAATGCCACTTTGACCATCTTAACATCATGGTAGAACAGATGAAGGCCCACCAAGGCGGTGTGGCGAAACGCATCCGAAGGAGCAACGAAGAGTTCCGAGAACTTGGGACTTACGTCGTACTTCTCTGATAATTCGTGAAGAGCGGGAAGGAGTTGACTTCGGACCGGGTTGATCGCCGCCTCTATTCCTTCGAAGCTTCTGATAGCTAGGAGTGGACGGTAATACCTTGCTATCTTCACTATGATCCTACCCTGAGCCGACCCAGTAGGCATTTCTAGGAAGGATACGTCGCTTTGGAAAGCTCTTTCCACTGTTTCATCATAGCCTGCACCGAACACTGCAGGTCTATCGAGAATGGCTTGAATCAGGCGCTGCAGAGCCAGGCAACTTGCAAAGGAGAAACCTAAGGCGAGTGCATTCGTGCTGCTTTTCACCTCTGAGTGGGTTTCACAGAAGTTCAGAAATGAACCAGAATCTGTAAGGCAATCTAGAATCGGAACCATCCACAGAGAAAAAGCGATATTCTGACTTGTGAGTTCACGAGGTCCGGATGAGGGGGTATCTCCATCAATCATGTTGAATCGTCCCATTTTCTTCCATATATGCTCAGGGGGGGATCGCACTATTCTTCAGAGTAACTCGAAACCTCGAAGCCCAAGGGTTCAGTTCCACTCCCCTCCAAGCGGAGCGGACGTGGCACTCGGCTTGCAGATTATTGTCTCCCGTCTTACTTTTCCCCCGTCTCCCTAGATTGAGATGACATTTTCGAAGTCAGAGATCATATCCTCTTTCGTATTCTTGTCGCTATGGATGAACAGGACCTGGACGACGGATACGACTACTACATCATTCACGACGGTCTAGGGATCTCCCACGTTCTGAGGAGGCCAGAGGGTCAGCTTCCGATGACGAACTGCAGGAACTGTTCGGATTAGAGATGAACCCTCCCCACTAC
>DASYXJ010000048.1:0-4790 GCA_035935095.1 Nitrososphaerales archaeon
TCAATGTCCTTCCAGGCTTCTTCAACGAGTCGGAGACTCTTCAAGTCTTGAGCAGACAGGTCGGATTCTATCTTCTTCAGCACTATCACGCCGTCCCTGGCTGCCACAGCGAGGACGCTGCCCTCTTTGATGTTGAACTTCTTCCGTATCTTCGTCGGTATGACCACCTGTCCTTTCGAACTAGCCCTTGTGAGCTCGATGTCCTGTGCCTGCCTTTTCACATAGGTAAGAAATTCTTACAGAGATAAAAATGTTTGCCGCCTGTTGAGTGTCCGGCTAGATGGTTACAGAGAACTGGAATGTGGGCGAGACGGGATTATCGCTTGGTGTGGTCACGGTGAAGACGTTCACAGTGTAGGTGCCAGAGAGAGGTTGTGACGCCAAGGGGGCGAATGCTGTGCCACTCGCCCCAGAGGCAAGCGTCAACCCGCCTGTAGTGACTTCAACGGTCTGGCCTAGGTTGTTCTTCCAGACGGCGAAGACAACTAGGTCGAGGGATGATGTCCAAATGTTGGTAAGATTAGCTATGACGACGTTGTAGCTCCCTAGGTATCCGTAGTATGCATTGGTGATTATGACGGGCGCGGCGAGGGCCTGCGCTGGCAATACCGAGCTTGCGCTCATCACCATACTTGAGACGAGAAGGATTGTCAGGGTCAGCCCCAGGATGTGGTTCAAGGTCGGCAGCGTGCCCCGTTTCTCATGTCTGTACGATTGTGTGGTGGGATTTACGCCTACTCTCTGGGAGAATCTAGCGCCTTGTGCGATCCCCTCCGAACCATCAGACTTGGTGGGGTCGTCCGCGTTCGACCTGACAGTTTTGATGGCGCGGACCTGGTAGCGAAGGACGGCAAACACTTCTAGCAGGTGAAACGTCAAACAAACTTAGCCACTTACAGAGCTGCAGGTGCTGTCTGGGTAGAACCTTACGATCTGTCCGTTGGAGGCTGTGAACCACTCGGTCCCGTTACCTGACGCCCCTCATCTTCATGATGATGGCCACGGTATTGACCAGTGGTCATGTATTATGAGCCAGACATTATCCATCCTTTCCCAAGCGGCCGTGTGTCTGAGGGTTAGATTGTATCTCTTTCCGGCCTTGGACTCTCCAGTCAGCAGAGGCGTAGCCGTGGTAAGAGCCACATCGCCCCAGGTCAACAGTTTGAGATCTTTCGGCGTGACCTTCCAATGTGAAAACTTGGCCATGATCTTCTCTTCCGCTTCCTTGAATTCCTTCCAACCTCGGAACTTCACTGGCTCCACGTCGTTGAAGATGATGACGTCTGGCGCCTTCGAGTAGAAAGGGGCAAGATCCCGCATATCGAGTGAGTTCCAAGCCCTGTAGAAGTCGAGAACGTGCTTCCTGAGGGTCCCGTAACCCCGGAAGTCTCCTTGCGGCAAATGCTAACGAATGGGAGTCGTGTGTAGATGAATCTATTGGAGGTGTGTTCTGATTATTCTAGGCACTGTGGTTTACTTCACACTTGGTGGTTCTACACGCGCTCTTATACTGACTGTCGTGGGAATCGTGTTCCTTGTCATAGACCAAGCAAGTGGTCAACGGAGTATAACCCGCTGCCTAGCAGAACGAGAGCAAGTGAGCCACCGAGGTAGAGCAGGTCCTTCTCGTAGTCTGTGAGAGTCTTCTTGCTGAGCCTTATTCTAAACAGGTAGATTCCGAGGAACTGTAGGGAGAAGAAGAAGGCTACCAAGGGCGTCAGAAAGCCGATGACCAGAAAGAAACCCCCAAAGAGTTCGAGAGTTCCTATCAGCGGCCCTAGGAGCTTCGGTAGACCCATGCTCCCAAGCCACTCCATCGTCCTGGCCCTGCCTGAAGTGAGCTTCGGGTAACCGTGGGTGGCGAGCAGGGGGCCGAAGAATAACCTCAAAACGAGGATGCCGACATCCCCGAAAGCGGCTATAGCTCCAAAAACCAAGTGTTCCCAATGTGACCGACCTTCTGAAAAGTATTTCCGCGTGATACTCTACCTAGCTTGCAAGGCCCGAGACGAAGGGCGACACACAGACTGGATTCGAGCGCGTAGGGGAATGGCCGGATTTGACCTAGGCAGTTTGGATGGTGTTTGACCCATTCTGAGGTGTCTGCCTCATGCGGATGTGCTTTGGCCGGAACTGGTGCACGGATATGCGGGTTTGAGTCAAGGAATATGGAATGGTGAATTTGACGGGGGCGTCATCTTTATTTTCCGAGACCGGGCCTTCCTCACCGTGCCGGGCCGACCAGTAGCTGAGGAGTCATTCAAGTCAGCAGAGAATGAATGGTTCGAGCGATACAAGAATGGACCCAGGAGAACCCGGATTGACAAGCTTCCGCCGCAAGAAGGGGATCCAGCACCTGACTTCAGGTTGAAAGACCAAACGGGGAGGGTTCGCAGACTGAGTGAGTTCTGGAAGGCTAAGCCTGCGCTTATTCTATTTTGGAGACAATTCGGATGCGGGTGTGGGATCGGGAGAGCGGAAAGGCTGAGGGAAGAGAATGACAGCTACATGAGGGCTGGCGCGGAGGTCGTCATCGTCGGTCAGGGTGAGCCGGTAAGGGCGAAAATATACGCGGAGAAGTATTCCATCCCGTGTCCCATACTTTCCGATCCCGGGTTCAGGGCTTACAAGGCATATGGCCTGCGGGAAGGAGGACCGGTGGAGATAAACTACGACGCACCGGAGAAGTTGTTCCACTGCGACCCCCAGGCAGGGGTCGAATTGCAGAGGGCTCGCAGAGAAGCCGGAAGGCCACTGGTAGACAATCCTTGGCAGTTACCTGGAGAATTCGTGATCTCCCCCGCCGGACTGATTCGTTTTGCATACCGCTATCAGTACTGCGACAACTATCCGAATCCCTTGGTACTGATTTCTGCCATCAAAGATGTAGTCTGAACATATCGCAAAGGCAAGATTTCCTAAAGAAATCGCTCTGACAGATTACGTTAATTTTCCGGGTTCGTATCATCAACTCAAGGTTGATACTGCCCGGTCCGGGATTTGAACCCGGGTTACTTGCAAAAACCGCAACGGCCTTCGACGTTAATGCCGCCTTGATTGTCGTGGGTCGCAAAGGTCTGCGAGGAATCCAGCGTCACCTCCTTGGAAGCGTTTCATCCTCGATAGTTAGTCAGTCGACCTGCGATGTCTTGGTGGTCAAGTGAAGGGAGATGATTCCAGCCAATGAATACGTTCGCGGGGTCAGGTATCTTATTTGACGACCAACACATCGCATTTGGAATGGTCGATAATACGAGATGAGACGCTACCGAGAAGAAACCTCTCGACGCCCTTGATTCCTCTCCGGCCTACTACAATCAAATCAGCTGCTTCTTCGACTGCAGCTGAGAGTATCGCGTCAGCCGGGTCTCTGTTCTGCAAAACCAAAGTATGAACCCCTGAGACCCCACCCTGCTTGGCAGTAAGAGCTGCTTCAGTGACAAGCTTCTCAGCTTCAGTTACCATCGTGTCGCGCAACTCTGCCAAAAGATATCTTGCCGCGAACGTTTGAAATGCAACTAGATCCACGAAGTAGATTATTGCCAGCTCGGCGTTCGAGTCTTTTGACAGCTCTATGGCTCGGGCCAATGCTCTCTTTGAGTTCTCGGAACCGTCGTAGCCGAGGAGTATCTTCCCGTAGCTCCTGGGTATCGCGTCTTTCTTCAAAGACCTCTCACTCGAAAGGAGTGCCTGCTGTCTTTGGCTTAAAAGGTGCAGTCACAATTCTCAGACTTGGCAACTGAGTTGTGCGCCAAAAGTTTCGGATTCGGGATTGAAAGATGCGTTCCTGCTGCAGGTCAATCTTGAGAATTGTTACCATGAATTGGATGCACGAGAGCCGCCTGGTTAGTGATATATCTCGCAGTTGGCATTAGGGCAGGTCGTCGCCAAGAATACGCGGAACGCACATCACTAACATCGACCAGTTGTCTGCGAATGGGAGTGGCTGTGGGCCTACCGACGGATTCCGTTGATCAAGCTCTAACTTCGTAAGTAAATGTACGCCGAAGAGACAAGTCCGAGGAGAGTAAATGCAATTCCACTGCAAATCTCCGCGATGTGGTCGAGTCCCTCCCAGAAAATCGAGTAATTGTAGAAGTAACCAAGCAATCCCTCAGCTACAAATAGACCCCCGAAAATCAGGGCACTCATCCCCACTAAGAGAACACTTTCATCAGTTCGAGTAAGCTCACCATACCGCGTCTTTTGGGCGATCATTTTCCCCTTGGGTTGACAATTTGACCCGCATAGATAAGGGACAAGTGTGTTTGTCAACCTTGAGAATGAAGAGAACTGAATGGAATTGGGTAGTGTCTTAATACGCTGTCTTTCGTGTGCTTCCTAAACACCCGTCTCATACGAATGTCACGTCCTTCAGGCCCCTGAGGTCCTCGTCGCTGGTGTAGAGCGGGGCGGAGAACTGGCGGGCGGTGGCGTAGATCAGGGAGTCGGCGAAGTGGAGGCCGTGCTCAAGGCTGTAGTCGGCCGCCTCGAGGGACAAGGTATGGTCGACGGGGACTACCTTCGTCTGGCTCAGGGCCGCGACCGCTTCGAGGGCCGTCTCCTCGCCCTTGGCCTTCTTCACCTTCCTATAGACCTCGTAGAGGACGACCACCGAAGTGACCAGGTCTCCCTGCTTGACATTGTCTATGACGTGGTTGTAGGCTGAGGCCTTCGGGCCGTCTGTGAACCGTTCGACCCAGCCATAGCTGTCGACGCTGATCAAGGGCGTTCGGTCTCGTCGCGGAGGTCGGCCGTGTCGAGCCCGGGGACCATCCCCTTGGTCTTCC